>CAZMFT010000062.1:0-1534 GCA_964565655.1 uncultured Candidatus Saccharibacteria bacterium | reverse complement strand
TCATGGATACCCGCCAGGAGCGAATCATCGTGTCAGTCGGAGGCTCTCTTATCGTCCCTGACGGCGTCGACACCGGTTTCTTGACCCGCCTTCGCGACCTCGTCACCCGAAAGGTGAGCGAGGGATTTTCTTTTTACATCATCACGGGCGGCGGTAAGCTCTCGCGCGAATGGCGCGATGCGGCGAAGGCCGTGCATGCCGACATCAATAACGAAGCGATGGATCATATCGGCATCGCAGCTACCCGGCTCAATGGCGAGCTCGTGCGTACTGTCTTCGGCGGATTCGATATCCCGCCGGTGATACTCGATGTGCGCGAAGCGGCCGCATCCCCTTCCCCGATACTCATCGCTGGAGGACTCGCGCCTGGATGGTCTACGGATTATTGCGCGGTGCTTGCCGCGAAGGCGACGGGCGCGAAGAAGCTGGTGAATCTTTCCAACATCGATTATGTCTACACCGCGGACCCGCGCACGGATGCGGACGCCGTGAAGATAGAGCAGATGTCGTGGACTGATTTCCGGAAGCTCATACCTGATGAATGGAACCCGGGACTCTCTTCCCCGTTCGATCCTGTCGCGGCGAAGGAAGCAGAAGCCTCGGGTCTCGAGGTTGCAGTCATCAATGGCGCGCATCTCGACCGCTTCGAAGAGTATCTCGCCGACAGAACGTTCGTCGGAACCGTCATCAACTAAGAAAACCGCCGGCCTCGGGCCGGCGGTTTTGTGTCAGGAGCCGTAGAGCTCGTGTCGTATCGCTTCGAGCTTTTGAATCACGTCCGGGTCATTGATGCGCGCGAAGCGCGCAATGATCTTCCCTTCTTTCTCTATAGACCCGAGCCACATACGGAGCGGACGATGATCGTTAAGCTTCCCATGCCGGTACACGAATGCTTCGGGGTAAAGCGGCCGATACTCCATTTGCACACGATCATCCTCGGGCAGATCTTCCTCGGTGTAATGGCCGAGCCCGACGACCTCGTAGGCGTAATTGTTCACCGCACCCTCGGGGTCGTGCTTGTAGTGATAATAGAAGCCGGAGCGCGGGGCGCTCTCGATGAGTCGCTCCAGTTCGTCATTCATAGGTCACCTCCGCAGGAAGCCTAGCACGGGCGGCTTACGCAGGGTCAAGCGAGGCAAGCGCCTCGTCTATCTGGCGATGAAGCTCCTCCAAGGTCCCGTCGTTCGTAACGACCGCGTCTGCTCCCTTTATGACGGCGCGAATGTTGGCGCCTGTCGTCCCCTGCCCTTCGTCCTCGCGCTTCGAGCTCTCGACGAAGTCCTCGAAGGAGACATTGTCCTTATCGCCGTCCGCGCGCTTTATCGTCCGCTCATAACGGGTCTTGAGGTCGGCGTCGACGCCGAGTATCTTCCCGCCGATCGAGCGCACATAGGCCGCCTCGATCTCGCGATGTATGGCTTCCAGTATGAAATCCTTCGCTCCATCCGCTTGCGCGCGCTCATAGGACATCGTGAGGACACCACCTGCGTGCTCTCTCATGAGCTCGTGCGCCAGGGTCGACATCGAAAGGCGC
>CAZMFT010000061.1:0-1916 GCA_964565655.1 uncultured Candidatus Saccharibacteria bacterium | reverse complement strand
CGCTCCACGGCATCTTCTCTCCGCGGGCGCCCATGATGTAGGGGTCAGTGCCTTTCCCGGTGATGAGTACCGCGTCGCCGGGCTTCGCGAGTGAGAGCGCGGTCCTGATAGCTTCGCGGCGGTCGAGGATGATGCGCGGTTCGCGCTTCATGCCGCCTGCCATCGCGTCCATGATCTCTCGCGGATCTTCATCATAGGGATCCTCGTTCGTGAGGATGACCTCTTCGCATGAATCATCCGCAATGGCGCCCATAAGGGGACGCTTCCACGCGTCGCGTCCGCCGCCCGTGTTCCCGAGGACGCAGATCTTCCGGCACGGATACGCGCCGTAGAGGGCCTTCAAGGAGTCCGGCGTATGCGCGTAGTCGACGATCGCGTGGAAATCTTGTCCCGCTTCGATGCGTTCCGTGCGTCCTGGTATGCGCTCGAGCGCGGAAAGCCCCGCGGATATCTTTTCGGCGGCGACCCCGAGGAAGGATGCTGCGCGGATGACCGCGAGCGCATTCATGATGGAGAAGCTTCCCGGAAGCCGCATCGAGTACTTCGTGCCCTCGTGCGTAAACGAGACGTTCCCGGGTGTGGCAACGACATCGGACACATCCTTATATGAGTAGGGAAGCGCGGTCTCGACCGGGAGCGCAAGGTATGGTGCGCTCGCCACATCATCCGCGTTCGCGATGATGGCGCGCGGACGCTTCCCGGAGCGCGCGAGTTCGCGCCCTATCTGGAATTTCGCGGCTGCGTATTTCTCAAAAGAGCCATGCGACTCGATGTGCTCGCGCTGCAGGTTCGTGAATATGAGCGCGTTCGGGGAGAGGAAGCGGTGCCGGTGCTGGAGGACGGCTTCAGAGGTCACCTCGACGATGGCGTACTTCGCGCCCTTATCCTTCGCTTCCTTCAGGAATCGCTGGATGAAGCCGCGGCCTGGCAAGGTCATCTTATAGAGGTTCGGATGCGACTCGTCGTTTATCGAAAAGCGTATGGTGCCCGCGACCGCAGCCGGGACTCCCGCGTGACGTAATGTAGAGAAGAGCATCTCGGTGACGGACGACTTGCCCTTGGTACCCGTGACGAGCACGACCGTAAGGGAGCGGGCCGGGAATCCGTAGCGCAGGGCTGCGAACAAGGAAAGTAGGTAGTGGTACGGAGAAAGGAGCGTCCGGTACAGGCGGCGCGGCAGGACGTTTTGAAGGATTCGCTTCAGCGTATTCATCAGCGCGTTGCGGACGAGAGCGCGACGCGGAGCCGCGCGTCCTTTCCGGAGACCTCTTTCGGTATATATGAGAGCGCCGTGCGAGCCTCTCGCTCCGTATACCCAAGGGCGACCAGGGTATCGAATATCTCGCCATCCTCACCCCCTTCGCTCGCTCCGGACATTTGGATGCGCTCGCCGATCTCGACCATCAGTTTCTCCGCACTCTTCTTGCCGAGGCCTGCGACCTTGGTGAGGTACGCGAGATCGCGCTTCGCGATGGCTTCCTCGAGCCGCTCGCGCGGCGCGCGGCGCAACAAGGACATCGCGGTCTTAGGGCCGACGCCGGAGACTGAGAGGGAAAGCTCGAAGAATTTCCGATCGGCCTCATTCAGGAACCCGTAGAGCTCGAGACCGTCCTGCTTCACGGCAAGATGCGTAAGGACGCGCGCCTCTTCGCCTACCGTGAGGAGAGACGGGCTAGGGAGGTGGACGAATATACCGAATCCGGCGACCTCGATGGTCGCCCCGAGGACATCCTGCGAGAGCACGGTGCCGCGAATCTCCCGGATCATGGCTGCATCCTACCACCCCATACTCCGAGGACGGAGACGGGGCAGGTTTGCGTCGCGTCTTGTATTTATGAGGCCTAGACGGTATATTCGAGCGACATGGCAATCACTAAGGGAGCGAAGAAGGCTCACCGCGCATCTCTCCGGAAGCG
>CAZMFT010000060.1:0-2339 GCA_964565655.1 uncultured Candidatus Saccharibacteria bacterium | reverse complement strand
TCTCCTTCCCCGGCGTCGAGAAGGTGTATGCGATACAGGCCGGCCGCGAGATACGTGTCTTCGTGAACCCTGGAAAAGTCTCCGACATCGAGACTCACAAGCTCGCACGCGCTATCGCGGAGCGCATCCAGGAGGAACTCAAGTATCCGGGCGAGATAAAGGTGAACGTGATTAGGGAGAACCGCGTCGTTGAGTTCGCACGATAGAAGAAAGGCCCCTCCGGGGCCTTTCTTCTATGCTTTCTTCGCGACGACGAAGTTGGTGAAGTTGAACTTCAGGTCCTGGATGCTCTCTTCGAGTATCTCGAGGCCGTAGAGGGACGCGGTCGCGCGCGAGGCGATGACCGCCGTATCAGGCGACAGGGTGCCAGCGGCGAGATCTGCGGCTGCCTTCGCGGTGTCCGCATAGGGTACGAGATCCACATCCTGCCATTTGCGCTTCAGGTACATGCGGCACTGCTTCAGGGCCTGGTCGTGGGAGGCAATCTTTTTAACCTGGTCTGGGTTCGTGCCGGGCAACACAAGGAGCATGTGGTGGACGTCTATCTCGAACATCTTCTCGACCGTAAATAAGTGCTTCGCCATAGCGTAGACCGCCTCAATAACGACCCCGCCGTTGCTGTTCTCTATCGGGAACACACCGGTGTCTATGGTGCCAGCCTCAAGCGCCGACAGCACGCCTTCGACCGAGATGAGGTATTGGATTTCCGGACTCTCTATCCCCTCTTTGCGGGCATAGGTAAGCCCGGCCTCCTCGGAAAAGCTCCCTTTTGCCCCCGATACTCCGATTTTCATTCACGAATCCTAGCATTTGAGCCGTAAAAGCGCTCGCCGCTTTGACGGGAAGACCTAAATGTATCCTGGGCTACGCTATCCACCCGACTTTCTGGCAAGTATTGCGCGAAATGGCCTATTTCCTATACTTTTCCCGTAACCGGACGTTGGCCCGGTGTTACCCATAAGATCCAATCACCATGAACAAAGCAGATATCGTCGGGAAGGTGCAGGAGGTCTTGGGCTCCACCAAGGCCGACGCAGAGCGCGCGATGGAAACCATCATCGATTCCATCACGTCTTCGCTCGCGAAGGGCGACGAGGTTTCTATCGCAGGACTCGGCATCTTCGTGACGAAGGCGCGTCCCGCACGCGAGGGCCGCAACCCGCGCACGGGAGAAACCATCCGCATCGCGGCGACCCGCACGCCGAAGTTCCGCCCAGCGAAAGCGCTCAAGGACGCGGTCAAATAGCCTCTTCATTGACCCGAGCACGCATCGGCCGCCCACACGGGCGGCCGATGCGTTTTGCGTTTATCGACTCCCCCTATGCCGCCAGCATGAAACTCGCACGAAACCTCGTCGCGCTATATCGACCAGACGGCACGGCGCGTCTTCCGGGTCTAGCGAACGCGATCGCGCCCTGGGGTATACTGCCTTCACGATGACTGAAGGACTCTCATCATTCGAAGGTATTCCGGCACCAAAGCGCGGCGGCAGCGAGCTCCCCAATGAGGAGATGGCGGAGTTCAATGCAGGGGCGAAGATAGAAGCAGACGAGGCGAAGGAACTCCTCGCCGAGTACGTCCCCCATTTCAGGCAGATCGCCGAACACTGGAACGCGGAGTACGTCCCCGATATGCGCGCGTTCATGAAAGCGCTCCCCAGGAAAGACTACCTGGTGCGTCGAGAGAACCCCGACCGCATACTCGAATCTCTCGAGAAGGGCGCGGACCTTCCTATCCATTTCCACGGGAACGAGGTGCGCTATAACAACGCGGCACTCTGGCGTCCACCCTCCTCCTCCGGCCTCGATAACGCATACCTCGAGGGTAACGCTCATAAATACGGGCTCGTCACGGTACTCGGCGTCGCGAAGGAGAACCTCACCGACCTCGACATCCACACGCTCCTCCCCGACTCGATAGAGAGCTTCGGTTCGGTCGCAAGCCGGGAACAGGTGGTCTCGGTCGACGGAACGATAGCCCCCGCCGCGTTCTCGTTCGTCCTCATGCGAATGCCCTTGAATCGCGTACCGGACTCCCTGCTTACCGAGGATGAGATGGATGATCGCGACGAATGGGAAGAGCGTCGCATGAAAGGCGAGCGCCCCAACCCGCAGTTCATCTATCGCGGGCTCGTCTTCGGGCAAAAGAAAGCGCCTCCTTCGCAGGAGACGCATTAGGCGGGTCGTTCAAGGACTATTTTTCTCGTACTGGTCCTGACACGGGGCGCAGCGGAGCGGAGCGAGCACCCTTTGGAGGCGCTTCTCCGGGATCTCTCCCTCGCAATCGGCGCAGATGCCGTAGAGACCGGCCTGCACCCTGGCGATAGCGGCATAGAGCTG
>CAZMFT010000059.1:0-2347 GCA_964565655.1 uncultured Candidatus Saccharibacteria bacterium | reverse complement strand
CCGACATCGGCGCCGAGAGCGCGGACGCCGAGGAGTCCCTCGAGGCGCCTAAGGAACACACGACGCTTGCAGCGGAAGAGGAGACGACGGTCGCAGACGAGGGCAACGAGTCTGCCTCGGACGTCGCCGAGAGCCGCGACGAGTAGTTGCAACCTGTTCCCTGTCACCTGTAACCTGCTCTTATATGAACCTGCTTCACGACATAGACCCGGGCACGAAGGAAGAGATGAACGTGGTCATCGAGATACCGCGCGGATCTCAGAACAAGTACGAGATTGATAAGGAGACCGGCCTCATCGCACTCGATCGCGTGCTTCACACCGCACAGGCGTATCCATTCGATTACGGATTCGTGCCGCAGACACTGTGGGATGACGGAGACGCGCTCGATGTCGTCCTCGTGACAACGAACCCTCTTCAACCTGGCATACTCGTCCACGCACGTCCTATCGGCATCCTCCCAATGGTGGACGGCGGCGATAAGGACGAGAAGGTGCTTGCGGTTCCCGCAGGCGATCCGCGCTTCAAAAACATCCAGGACATCGGGGACATAAACCCGCATACCCTGAAGGAGTTCTCGCACTTCTTCCTTACCTACAAACAGCTCCAGAATAAGGAGGTGACGGTCGGCGAGTGGAAGGGCAAGGCGGAGGCGGAGGCGGCGTTCATTCGCGCACGCGAGATGTACGATGCCAAGTCCAGCGATTCCAAGGACGGCGTCATCGACGCAGTATAAGTACGAGATCATCTCGAGAAAGCCCCGCATCGCGGGGCTTTCTGGTTTTCCCCTGCCTCCCTCCCTATACGCTGTAACCTATACGCTGTAACCTGTATTCATATGCCTCCCAAGAAAAATGCATCCTACGGAGCTCTCATCTCCATATTCCTCATCCTCGCCATCGTCGTCATCGGCGCGTTCTACGTCTGGGGCGAGCGCATCGACAAGCGCAAAGCTCCCTTGCCTACTCCAGCACCTGAAACCCAGACGTTCTGATGTTTTGCGCGTCGCCGTCGTTTGAGATACGATGCGCACACTATGAAGCACAACACCCCGCAGGCATCCATGCTCGTCCCGATGGTCATCGAGAAGTCGCAGTTCGGCGAGCGCGCGTACGATATCTATTCGCGCCTCCTTCGCGAGCGCATCGTGTTCCTTGGCGGCCCCATACACGATGACGTCGCGAACCTCGTCATCGCCCAGCTCCTCTTCCTCGAAGCCGAGGACCCGAAGAAAGACATCTCGCTCTATATAAATAGTCCTGGTGGCTCGGTCACCGCAACCTTGGCGATGCTCGACACCATGAACCACGTGAAGCCGCAGGTCTCGACCGTCGCCGTCGGTCTCGCGGCCTCTGGTGCCGCCGTCCTTCTTGCGGGCGGCGAGAAGGGCAAGCGCTATGCGCTCCCGAACGCGGAGGTGATGATTCACCAGCCATCGGGCGGCGCCGAGGGTCAGGCCACCGACATCGAACTTACCGCAAAGCACATCATCGCGACCCGCGACCGCCTCAACAAGATCCTCGCGAAGGCTACGGGGCAAAAGCTCGAGAAGATAGAGAAAGACGTCGAACGCGACTTCTTCATGACCGCCGACGAAGCGAAGAAATACGGCGTCGTCGACAAGGTATTCAGTTAAATCGGTACCCAGGGCGCAGAACGCCGGCCGATTGGCCGGCGTTCGCGTTTTGTGGCACAGTAAGCCGGTGTAAGGGGCTTGAGTGACGCTTTATTTGATTGATTTTCTCGCTCTCCAAGGTGTTCGGATGACAGGGATGTACGGTTGCCGGGGAGCGAGCTGCTAAAAGGGCTATGTCTATAAAACTGGTGTTCATCCTCCTCGCGTTCTCCGGTTTGGCCGGTATCGCGCTTGGATACGTGCTTCGCGTCCTCATCGCGCTCGGTCAGCGCGGATCTTTGGAATTGGAGATCAAGCAGAAGATGCTCGAGACCCGTGAACGCGCCCAGAAGCTCCTGAAGGAAGCTGAGGAGCGCGCTCGAGAGCTTGCGGATGAGCGCCTCGCCCCTCTTGAGGAGGAGGAGCAGAAGCTCGAGAAGATGGAGGATCGTCTCACGAAGAAGGAGGAATTCCTCGACGATCGCGAGCGATCCCTCGCGGAGTCCATGGACGAGCTTAAGAGCCGCGAGAACGAGGCCGCCCGGAAACGCCGCGAAGCGGAGGAGCTTATCGCAGAGCGCGTCTCGGAGCTCACCAAGTTCGCACGCCTCTCGGAAAGCGCTGCGAAGGATCTTTTGATGAAGGATATCGAGCGAGCACACGAGGACTCCATCCTCGCGCGCATACAGAAACTCGAGGCCGGCGGACGCGATCGGCTCGAGGAGAAGGCGC
>CAZMFT010000058.1:0-2411 GCA_964565655.1 uncultured Candidatus Saccharibacteria bacterium | reverse complement strand
TCGAGCACCTCATCGCGCCGCACGCGTTCCTGATGGAGCTCCGGGAGGTCGTGCGTGAGGACGGCCGTATCGTCCTTGGCGTTCCGGTCGTGCCGACCCCCTCGTTTCTCATGTGTTTCCGGCAGTTCCGCGGCGCCCTCGCCTCGAACCATATAAATTTCTTCACGGCACGGACATTACGCCTGTCTGCGGAACGTGCGGGATGGATCGTCGAATCCGTCCGTCCCTTCGTATTCAAGAGCGCGCTCCTCGATGCTGCGGTCACGTGGCTCGCGCCGCATCTCTATCTGGTCGCCCGCAAAGATGCATCGTTCTCGTACCCCTTGAAGAAGCGGAAGGAATGGGAAGGGGAGGCGCGCTATGCTCGACTCCTTTCCTTGGGTACGCACCCGGCGCCATGACCATAGGCCTCGTCCTCGATCCGTTCGGCGCTCCGGTTCCCGGTTCTGCCGGAGCGTTCGTGCCGATGATACAGGCGCTCATCAAGGAGCATCCTTCGCACACCTTCATCTGTTTCGTCAGGAAGGGACATAAGGACGCGACCGCCCGCGCCTATCCAGGCGTCGAGGTACGCGTCATCCCATCGCCGGTATGGCTCTTCGGCGCGCAGGGACTCGACGCCTCTCTTGACCGGTACCTCTTCACGACGCCTATCATCCCGCTGTTCTTTCGCCCACGCCGTGCGGCGGTGATGGTGCAGGATGTCGCGTACCTCGACCTTCCCGCACGCTCCGTTACGGAACGCGCGGCACGCGTCGCGCTCCGGTACCTCCACGCACGTTCCTTGCGGCTCGCGACCCATATCGTATCCATATCAGAGGCGACGAAGGCAGACCTCGTCCGGCATTTCAAGACGGCGCCGGAGAAGATAACCGTCGCGCTCCTCGGGTTCCGCGCCCTCCCGGAGACGCCGACGCCGATCGAGACCCCGAGAGAGTACCTCTTCTACGTAGGCGCCTTGAAGCCGCGGAAGAACATCATGCGCATCATAGAGGCGTTCGCGAAGGCCGCGGAGCGGCACCCGGAGACGCATCTCCTCATCTCCGGGAAGACGGAGGGGCGATATGCGAGGGAACTCGCTGCGCGCGCGACCACGCTCGGCGTCGCCTCTCGCGTCCGGTTCCTCGGATTCCTTCCCGACGACGAGCTCGCGTACCTCTACCGGAACGCGCGCGCATTCGTGTTCCCGAGCCTTGTCGAGGGATTCGGCGTACCGATACTCGAAGCGATGTCTCTCGAATGCCCGGTCATCACGTCCTCAACCGGTGCCTGCGCAGAGGTCGCGGGCGACGCCGCGTTCCTCGTCGACCCCTATGACACCGACGCCATCGCGCGCGGCATGGATACGCTCCTGTCGGACGAGGGCCTCCGGAGCGAGCTCCGCACCCTCGGGAGCGCGCGAGCGCGCGAGTTCTCGTGGGAGCGGGCTGCGCGAGCGGTCGCACAGGTCCTCGTGTATACTCCGTAGCCATGAAGAGCGTCCTCATCACCGGCGGGCTCGGGTTCATCTTCTCCCATGTCACCGAGTATTTCGTACAAAAGGGCTGGCGCGTCATCGTGGTCGACAAGCAGGCGACCGGGAGTCACCCGGAAATAATAGACGGGTCGTTCACGAACTACCGGCTCGACGTCTGTCGCGACGAGATATTCGACGTCGTAGCGAACGAAGCGCCGGACTACATCATCCACGCGGCAGCGATTTCCGACGTCGACGACTCTACCCGCAACCCCGACCGCATCCTCGAGAAGAACATCAAGGCGAACGTGAACCTGTTCGAGGCCGCGCGGCGCGCGAAGAACCTCGAGAAGTTCCTCTATGTCTCGACCGACGAGGTCTACGGCGAGTGCGAGGTGAGGAAAAAGGAAGGCGACGTGCTCGCGCCCAGGAACCCCTATTCCGCGTCGAAGGCTGCAGGTTCATTGATGCATGTCGCGTATGAGAACACCTACCCGCATATGAAAGGGAGGATCGTCGAGTCGCGCTTCTGTAACGTCTTCGGGCCGCGCCAGGACGCGCGGAAGATCATGCCGATCATAAAACGTGCGCTTTCGACCGGGGAAGCGGTGCCAGTCTTCGACGGCGGCGGGAGCTACCGCGAATACATACATATAGAGAACATCCCGCCCGCGGTCGAGCTCATGCTCGAGGCCGGCGAGGGCGTCTACAATCTCACGACGAACGACGGGTATCGGGTCGCGGACCTTGTGAAGAAGGCGGGAGAGGTAGCCGGGAAGCCCGTCCCCACGACCGAAGGGCACCGGCCTGGCATCGATATGAAATACCAGATGGACGCGGGCCGCGTCAGAGAATTGGGCTTTAAGCCGCTCCTTTCGTTTGAGGAGGGGCTCGCGAAATACCTCAAGGAGGGCGCGTAGAGGGGACGCACCTTCTTTGCTACACTCAAGGTTCT
>CAZMFT010000057.1:0-2506 GCA_964565655.1 uncultured Candidatus Saccharibacteria bacterium | reverse complement strand
TGCCTCTACGCGAATGCCGCCGCCCTTGTCGCGCCTAAGGCACCGGGCGTATACTGACCGCCATGCTCGGAGCTCGGTTATCAGCGCTCGGCGCCCTCATCCTAGGGGCGCTTCTCCTTTGGTTTTTGATCGCGACCCACGGCCCGGACTCGCGCTTCCCGATACGCCTCGGACTCGACCTTGCGGGCGGGACCGAGCTCATCTATCGCGCCGAGACGGAGAGCCTCGTCACCGATAAGGAAGGGGCCTTGGAATCATTGCGGGACGTCATTGAGCGTCGCATCAACGCATTCGGCGTCGGAGAGCCTCTCATACAGCTCGAGAAATCGAGCATCGTCGCAGGCGCCCCTGAAGACCGTCTTCTGGTCGAGCTTCCGGGCGTCACCGATGTCAAAGCTGCGGTCGATGCTATCGGGAAGACGCCGGTCCTCGAGTTCAAGCTCATCGGCGCGAATAAAGGGAAGGTCGATGAGAACGGCGTCCTTACGGTCGGAGAATCCTATGTGGATACGGGACTGACGGGCCGGTACCTCAAGAACGCGGAGCTGCAGTTCGGCAGCGGTACGGGCGGCGTCGGCCTCAATGAGCCGGTCGTCCTCATCCATTTCAACGAGGAAGGCACGGAACTGTTCGCGGACATCACTTCGGCGCACGTAGGGGAGCAGCTCGCTATCGTGCTCGACGGCAGCGTCATCTCCGCGCCCGTCATACGAGAGTCCATCACGGGAGGGACGGCGTCGGTGACCGGCGGGTTCACTCCGCAGGAGGCGCGCGACCTCGTACGGAACCTCAACTTCGGCGCGCTTCCGGTCGGCATCGAGCTCGTGGGCAGCAACACGGTAGGACCGACCTTGGGAGCTGACGCCTATAAGGCTGGGCTCTTGGCCGGTATCGTCGGGTTCGCGCTCGTAGCCCTCTTCATGGTCCTCTGGTACCGAGCGGCGGGCCTCGTGGCTTCTATCGCGCTCGTCCTCTACGTCATCATCACGGTAGCCATCGTGAAGCTCATCCCGATAACCCTCACCGCGTCCGGCATCGCGGGCCTTATCCTCTCTATCGGCATGGCGGTCGATGCGAACGTCCTCATCTTCGAGCGCACGAAGGAAGAGCTTCGTGCCGGGAAATCGACGCGCGAAGCGGTCTTGATAGGCTTCGCGCGCGCGTGGACCGCGATACGGGACGGTCACTTCACGATGATCATCTCCTCGGTCATCCTCTTCTGGCTCGGCACAGGGCTCGTCAAAGGCTTCGCGCTCGTCTTCGGGCTCGGCGTCATCGTGTCCTTGTTTACCGCTATCACGGTGACACGCGCCTTCCTGCTCGCCATACTCCCGGAGCATGGCGGCCGCGCTTGGCGCACCCTTATGAGTAGCGGGCTCCGCCTCCACTGATATGTTCATCGTCAAGCATCGCGCATTCTTCTTCTGGCTCATCGGCGTCGTCGTCGCTGCCTCGGTCGTTTCCATATTCGCGTTCGGCCTCCCGCGATCCATCGATTTCGCGGGAGGCTCCCTCATGGAGGTCGAGTACGCAGGTGAACGGCCGGTGCTCGATACCGTACGCGCGAAAGTCGAAGGCATCGCGGTCGGCGGCGTCTCTATCCGCGAGAGCGGCCCGTCGGGATTCGTCATTCGGACGCCGCTCCTTACGCCCGAGGCGCATGACGCGGTTATCGAATCCCTCACCATACCTGAGGCGGGCGCTCTGACCGAGCTCCGGTTCAACTCCATCGGGCCAGCGCTCGGCAACGAGCTCGCTGCGAAGGCGGCGTGGGCCCTTGCCGCCGTGATCCTCACTATCGTCCTCTACATCGCATGGACCTTCCGCAAGGTCTCGAAGCCGGTGCCTTCCTGGGGCTACGGCCTCATCGCCATCGCGATGCTGATCCTCGATATCCTTGTCCCGACCGGTTTCTATGCCGCATACGGGCATTTCACAGGAGCAGAGGTAGATGCCTTGTTCGTCGTCGCCCTCTTGGCGCTTCTCGGCTACTGCGTGAATGACGTCATCGTCATCTTCGATCGCGTGCGCGAGCACCTGAAGAAGAACGAGGAGGAGAAGCTCAATGAGCCATTTGAGACCACGGTCGGGAAATCCATCGACGAGACGATGGGCCGCTCCATAAACACGGGACTCACCGTCGTCCTCGCGCTCGTCGCGCTCGCAGCGCTCGGAGGCGAGGCGACGCGCCACTTCGCCATCGTGATGATCGTCGGAGTCGCGGCCGGCACGTTCTCTTCCATCACGCGCTCGGCGCCGCTTCTTATACCGATAGCCGGCTGGATTACGGGAAAGAAAGCGGTGAAGTAACCCTATGATCATCGGGATAGCCGGCACCATCGGAGCGGGGAAGGGAACGGTGGTCGACTACTTGAAAGGGAGAGGGTTCGGCCACTATTCGAGCTCTGATACCTTGCGCCGGATACTGCGCGAGCGCGGCGAGCCTGATGCGCGCCTTTCGATGTCGACCCTGGCGCACGAGCTCATGAGAGAGCACGCAGGTGGT
>CAZMFT010000056.1:0-2525 GCA_964565655.1 uncultured Candidatus Saccharibacteria bacterium | reverse complement strand
GAGTTCTGGTTGGTCTGCGTAAGGCCCTGGAGCTTGTACTCCTTCTTCTTGCCGTCCTTGTTCTCGACGACGATCTTGCGGGCGTCCGCGAAGGTGACCTCGCCGGCCTCAAGAGCGATGACGAGGCGGCCGGTATTGCGCGCGGCGTGCGCCTCGATGCCGGTTGCGACCAAGGGAGCTTCAGGGATGAGGCACGGCGTCGCCTGCTTCTGCATGTTCGAACCCATCAAAGCGCGGTTCGCATCGTCGTGGTCGACGAACGGCACCATAGCAGTCGCGACCGAGAACATCTGATAGGTCGAGACGTCGATGAGGTCGATATCCTTGCGGTGGACGATTGCCGGCTCGCCGTTCTTGCGGGCCTCGATGGTCTCCGCGATGATCTTCCCCTTCTCATCGAGCTTCGTCGCGCCATGGGCGATGGTCTTCGACTCCTCTTCAAGCGCGTTCAGGTAGACCACTTCATCAGTGACGACGCCGTTAGCGACCTTCACGTACGGAGTCTCGATGACGCCGAACTCGTTCGTGCGGGCGTGTATCGCCATGCGGAGGATGAGGCCGATGTTCTGGCCTTCCGGCGTATGTATCGGGCAGAGGCGTCCGTAATGGGACGGGTGGACGTCGCGCACTTCGAATCCGGCGCGCTCGCGCGTGAGGCCTCCCGGACCGAGCGCGGAGAGCGTGCGCATGTTCTCCAATTCCGCGAGGATATTCTGCTGATCCATGAACTGCGAGAGCTGGTTTGCGGTGAAGAACTCGCGGACGGATGCCTGGAACGGACGCGGATTGAGAAGCGCCATCGGAAGTGTGGTCTCCGACTCGATCGTGGACATGCGGTCCTGGATGTTGCGCTTCATCCGGGACATACCGACGCGCATGCGGGCCTGAAGGAGCTCGCCGACGAAGCGGACGCGGCGGAAGCCGAGGTGGTCGATGTCGTCCGGGATAGCGTTAGGGTCCGCGTTAAGGCGGGCGATCTCGCCGATGATGTTCACCAGGTCCTCGAGCGTCAGCGCGCGAGCTTCGAGCGCCTTCGCATCGAGCTTGCCGCCGAAGCGCTGGTTGAGGCGGTAACGTCCGACCTTATTGAGATCGTAGCGGTCTGCCGCGAAGAGGGTCTTCACGTACTCCCGGGCGTTGTCCGGGGTCGCGAGGTCGCCGTCGCGCATGCGCTTATGGATCTCGACGTAGGAATCGTCGAGAGTCTTCGCAGTGTCGTGTGCAAGGGTTGCCTTAAGCGCCGTAACCGCTGCCTCGTTGCCCTTGAAGTGCTTCAGGATCGCCTCGCCCTCGCCTGCGCCGAATATAGAGAGGAGGTTCGTTATCGGGAACTTGCGCTTGCGATCGATCTTCACGAATACCGCGCCATCGGCCTCGGTATCTACTTCAATCCATACGCCGCGAGACGGGATGATCTTCGCGCCGAAGTACTGCTTGCCGCGAATGAGCTCGGAGATGAAGAACGCGCCGAAGCTTCGTGCGAGCTGGGGGACGATAGCGCGCTCGACGCCGGACACGATGAAGGACCCGTGCGGGGTCATGATAGGAAGGTCGGCGATGAAGATATCCTGCGTCTTCTCGGTACCGAGGGTCTTGTTGATGAGCTTCACGGACACCTTGAGGGGGGCCTCGTAGGCGCGCATGTTCTCACGGGCGAACTCTTCGTCATGCTTAGGTTCGCCGAGCTCGAATCCTTCGATCTTGAGCTCGAACTTCTTGCCCGAATAGTCAGGTATAGGAGAGAACTCCTTGAAAAGGTCCTTGAGGCCCTCGCGCAGGAGCCAGTCGAAGGATTCGCGCTGGTGCGCAACGAGGTCGGGGAAATCGACCTTTGGGGCGCGGAAGGCACCGAACGTCTTCTCGGGCAGTGTCTTTTTCGGCATGCGTCGGCAGGTTAGGTTGCTGTGAAGGTCGGAAAACAAATGCGTATATACGCGCGCAAATACGAGGACGCCCTCGCGTTTTCCGCTTCCACTATTAAATTCTTGGTTGTGGCCCCCCAGAGTCTCCCCGTGACTCAATCTTTCTGGTTATTCCTACTATATAGACCACTTGGGGGCCGGTCAATCCCCTGCCCGGGTCCCCGGCTGTGGAAAAGGTACAGGGCGGCCGTTGGGCCGCCCTGTTGGATCGAAAGTCTCGTCTACGGACTGATGCCGTCGGCGAGCTGCGCTTCCTCCTCGGCCCGCGTGCGGACGAGGCGGAAGAGGACATAGAGGAGCGTCACCAGGACGATGGCGGCGCCGATCTGCGTATAGGCGCTCGCAGCGGTGATGACGTACGCCTTCAGGGTGCCGGCGGCGATGGCGACGCTAATGAGAAGCGATGGCACTCGGCCCGAGTTCTGGTCGCGGCTCGCAGCGAACGCCGTCGGCAGGATGAGGAGCGTGGCGGCGATGACGATCGGCGCCTGGTTCGCCATCGGCGTGCCGGTGAGAGCCACGGCGAAGACCATCGCGAGGATGATCATGCAGGCGATCATGAGGACCGCAAGCCAGTACTTTTTCATCGGACATCCCTCCTTG
>CAZMFT010000055.1:0-2601 GCA_964565655.1 uncultured Candidatus Saccharibacteria bacterium | reverse complement strand
CCCGCTCGACCAATACCTTCGTCTACGCGATATTCGCAGGAGATCAGGCCTCTGCACTTGAGACCCTCCGCTCGGTCGCGCGCGAAGGAGGCGACGTCACCGCGTTCATGACCCGTGCCGTCGAGGCGGTAGACGACGCATACCGCGCGCGTCTCGAAGGCGCCGCAGCGGATGCCGAGGTGGTCCGCGTCACGGCGAACGTGACCGATGAAGGCCTCGAGCGCGTCATCTCGGCACTCTCGACCGCCATCGACGCGAGCTACACGAACGGGATGACTGCGGCGAAGCTCGCCGTCACCCGCGCGATCTCTGCACTTCACGCGTAAATAGCGGATAGCGTTTAGCTGATAGCGTACAGAAAGACCCGCCTTATGGCGGGTCTTTCTGTAATTACTAGACGCTGTACGCTAATCGCTTTACGCTCGGGCTTTGATCTTCTCGGCAAGCTCCGTGACGAATTCGGATAGCGGAGCGGTGCGCTTTTCGCCGTCGCGACCTTCTATCGATACGGTTCGATCGGCCGCTTCTTTGTCGCCGATGACGAGCAGGTACGGCAACTTCTCGTTCTTGCCGTTTCGGATGCGCTTACCGAGAGAATCATCAGCGTCCATCTCGACGCGAATACCTGCCGCCTTGAGTGTTGCCGAGACTTCCTCGGCGTACGTGGCATGCTTTTCCCCGACCGGAAGCACGTGCGCATGTACAGGCGAAAGCCATAGGGGGAATGCTCCTGCGTAGTGCTCTATGAGTATTCCCATGAAGCGGTCGGGAGAACCGACCAATGCGCGATGTATCATCACTGGACGTTGCTTCGATCCGTCGTTCGCGGTGTATTCGAGTTCGAAGCGTGCAGGTTGCGTACGGTCCACCTGGATAGTCGATATCTGCCACTCGCGTCCGAGCGCGTCTACCGCCATGATGTCGAGCTTCGGTCCGTAGAATGCTGCTTCACCCTCGACTGCCTTGTGCTCCGTTCCTGCAATCTCGAGGGCGGCGCGAAGCTCGTCTTCCGAGCGCTGCCAATCCTCGTCCGATCCAAGATACTTTTCCTTCTTCGCCGGGTCCCGCAACGAGAGCCGTATCCAGTAATCGATACGGTAGGTCGCGAGCGCCTTCTTCACGGTATCGAGGACTCTCAAGAGTTCTTCCTGCACCTGGTCCTCGCGACAGAATATGTGCCCGTCGTCCTGAGCGAATGAGCGCAAGCGCGTAAGGCCGGAGAGCTCGCCCGGTCGTTCATCGCGATAGAGGACAGCGAAATCTGCATAGCGTATCGGGAGGTCGCGATAGGACCGTGGCTGAGACGTGAATATCTGCGTATGTTGCGGGCAGTTCATCGGCTTCAGGAACATCTCATCCTCGACGTACTGGGAGGAGACCTGGAGCATATCCTCCTTGTACTTATCGTAGTGGCCGGAAATCTTGAAGAGCTCGCCCTTATTGATGTTCGGGGTGTGCACCTCGCCGAATCCGAGTTCATCATTTAGTTCACGAGAGTAATTCACGATGGCATTTCGAACCACCGTGCCGCGAGGCGTGAAAAGCGGCATGCCCGAGCCGACGAGGTCTGAGAAAGCGAACAGATCGAGCTCTTTGCCGAGCTTTCTGTGGTCGCGCTTCTTTGCTTCTTCGCGCTGGGTCTCATAGGCAGCGAGGTCGTCTTTCGTATCGAACGCGAGACCGTAGATACGGGTGAGCTGAGCGTTCTTCTCGTCTCCGCGCCAATAGGCCCCTGCGATGCGGTCGAGGCGGAAGGAGTCAGACGCAATGTCATGTTTCGGGTTGTCCGAGTGACCGCCACGGCAAAGGTCTGTGAAGCCTCCTGCGGTGTAGAGCGTCAAAGGCTCGCCCTTTCGGACTATCTCCTCAATGAGCTCGAGCTTATAGGGATTGCCCTTGAACCGGTCACGCGCATCCTCCGCGCTCGCCTCCGTACCGTGCATCGCGTCCCAGGACGCGAGGATGTCCTTCATCGCGGAGGTGAGGGACTCAAGGTCGGCGTCTCCAGGCTTCCCGCCCGTACCGAAATCGAAATCGTAATAGAAGCCATTGTCGACCGCGGGGCCGATGGTGGCCTTGGCGTCCGGGTACCGCTCCTGTATCGCTGCGGCCAAGAGGTGGGCGAGCGTGTGCCGCTTTTCAGGGAGGGATGCCATGTAGGGAGGAGGATAGCATAAACGCCGGCCGGTTTACCGGTCGGCGTTCGTGTGGGTTAGCGGCGTCCGCTGCCCTTGTCCTTGCGGCTCTTAGGGCGCGGCATGGCCGTGAATCGCTTCTTCATATCGAGCACGTGATAGAGCGTCCCATGCTCAAGGAGGTTGCTGATGTCCCGGTCATGCGTGCCGAGGTGGCTTATCCCGAGGCGGCGCTTCACGCGCCGCATCTCATCTTTCCGGGTGTACGGGCGTTTACCCATCGGAAACACCTGCCGGCTTCGGGAAGGGTCCGAGCCGAGGTATCTGCTCGACGTGGAGGAAGCGGTCAACCGCTTCTCCTTCCACCGTCATGACATTCTGGGACATGTGTCCCTCCTTTCTTTCCGGATGTACCGTATCACAGCGCTTTGAGGTTATCGAGCGCCAAGGAAATCTCGCCGTTCCG
>CAZMFT010000054.1:0-2616 GCA_964565655.1 uncultured Candidatus Saccharibacteria bacterium | reverse complement strand
TGATCGAGAGCCTCCAGGCTGCGGCTCTAGGAGGCGGGGTAGGGCCTGCGGAGGAGGCAGATTGAGCCTTGCGTAGACCCCCTATTTCCCGTATATTGCCCCTATGACAACCACCGGTACTACCGGCAGCGCTATCGCACGTCTCTTCGAAAAAGGGGCGCATTTCGCGCAGGTGCGCGCCCGCCGCCATCCGTCCATGAAGCCATTCATCCTTGGAGCGAAGGCCCGGGTCGAGATCGTCGACCTCGCGAAGACCGATGAGCAGCTTACAGCCGCGAAGGCCGTTCTCACTGCGCTCGCGCGTGATGGTAAGACTGCGCTTTTTGTAGGCGGCAAGGCCGAGGTCGCTTCGTTCGTCCGCGATGCCGCGACCCGCGCTGCGCAGCCGTATGTCGCCGGTCGCTGGCTCGGCGGCACCATCTCGAACTTCGCGGAGATCAAGAAGCGCATCGACCGCCTCGCAGACCTCTCTGCGAAGAAGGAGTCGGGAGAACTTGCGAAGCTCTACACCAAGCTCGAGCGCGTGAAGCTCGATCGCGAGATCGCGAAATTGACGACCCGTCTCTCCGGCATCACGGAGCTCGCGAAGCGCCCTGACATCCTCGTCATAGTCGACACCAAGCACGAGAGCCATGCGGTGAAGGAGGCCAAGGACGCCAAGATCCCGGTCATTGCCTTGATGGGATCCGATTGCAACCTCAAGGACGCCACATATCCTATCGTCGCGAACGACGCATCCCGCGAGACCGTTTCGTATGTCCTCGGCGAGCTCGTCGACGCGTTCCTCGAGGGCAAGAAGGGCTAGTCCGCGGGCCCGCTAAGGCCCCTTTATACCGAAGTAAACCCTGTACCTATGGAGATCACTACCGATATCGTAAAAGAGCTGCGCGATCGCACGGGCATTTCCGTGATGCAGTGCCGCAAGGCGCTCGAAGAGGCGGGCGGCGATATCGAGCAGGCGGTCGTCATACTCGCGAAGAAGTCCGCAGGCGCGGCAGAGAAGAAGGCGGACCGCGAGCTTGCGGCAGGCGCTATCGGCACCTATGTCCACGATGGCGCGATTGGCGCCATGGTACTCCTTTCCTCCGAGACCGACTTCGTCTCGCGTAACCCGGAGTTCGGCGCGCTCGCGAAAGAGATCGCGATGCATGTCGCGGCAGCGAATCCTTCCTACCTCTCCATGAACGATGTGCCTGAGGAGAAGAAGACTGCAGCGCTGTCGGTGTTCGAGAAGGAGGTCGAGGGGAAGCCGGAGGATATGAAGGCGAAGATCCTCGACGGGAAGCTCGCCTCGTACTTCAAGGACCAGGTGCTTCTCGAACAGCCGTTCATCAAGGACGACAGCAAGGCGGTGAAGGATCTTGTGGCAGAAGCGACGCAGAAGTTCGGCGAACGGGTGGAAATCACGAATTTCTCGCGCATGTCTGCGCGTTAGTCCCTCACCCGCCATGGCGGGTATACTTATCGAATACCTATGACGGAGCTCATCCTCGTCCTCGCATCCCTTGTTCTCCTTGCTGCGTTCCTCATACTCACGCGGATAGAAGAGAAGCGCGGAACGCGCCTCTTTGCGCGCGCCAGGGCGCGCCTTGATGCGCGGACCGAGCATGCCGTGCATGCGATCGAGAGCGGGCAGGCGAGCGACGCGGTCGCCCGCGGCGTAAAGCTCGGGGCGGAGCGTATCGCGCATGATGTCGCCCACGGTTCCTTGATCGCGGTGCGCTTCGTCGAGCGTACGCTCACCCAGGCGGTGCGGTCGTTACGTGCGCGCCGCGCAGAGAATGCTGCGCCGGGAGCATCCGCCTCGCCGTTCGCGAGTACGATGAAGGACTTCAGCCAGGAATTGCGGAACGGGCGGGATTCGTCTACAGAAACGCCGGGATAGCTCAGTTGGTAGAGCAACACTTTTGTAAAGTGAAGGTCGTCGGTTCGAACCCGACTCCCGGCTCCGAAAGAACGAAGTGAGTTGCAGAGCCGGAGAATAAGACGCCTACGCGTCTTATATTCGGATTTGAATGCCGGAGCGATGTCTGGCTAGCAATCCAGACCGCGAGGCGGGGTCGAGAAACTGATGAGCGACGGCGAATCAGTATTCGTGACCGATCCCGACTCCCGGCTCCAGGAGTTAGCGCTTCGTAGTAGAAGCGGTCGAAGACGCGATAAGAGAACCTTTAGGGAAGCGGCCTTCGAGCTCGTCGAGGTCCGTAAACCCGTACTCGGGCGTTCCGTCGACGACGATAGCTGGGAACTGTGCCTGCACCTTCTCTAGAGAGACGAGGGTCTGCAAGGCGCCGAGCTCCAGGTTGTAGTCGAACGCATAGACGCGCAGGTTAGGGTAGTCCTCGCGGAGTCGGGAAAGCGCGAGGCCGGCGCGATCGCAGTCCTCACATTCGCCTTCCTCGTTCGAATAGAAATAGAGCGCCGAGACCGTATCGGTGTCGCAGGTCTTCGCGAGCTCTTTCGTGACCAGGTAGTCGCGTATCTGGAGCAGGGTGTACTGCTGCTTGAGGCGTATCACTTGCTCGTCCTTGGAGCCGAGCTGCCCCTCCGCGTATGCGAGACGCTCGCCGAGATCCTGGAGCTTCTTGGTGACGTCCGATCCGTCGGTCACGACCG
>CAZMFT010000053.1:0-2683 GCA_964565655.1 uncultured Candidatus Saccharibacteria bacterium | reverse complement strand
CCTACCTCCCTGCCATGATGCCGCGCGAGAAAGTCGAGGAGATAGCGAAGGCGAAGGCTGCCGAGATGGGTATCACCTCAAAGGCCGACGCTGGGAAGTTCATGGGCGCCCTCATGAAGGAACTCAAAGGCCAGGCGGACGGTAACGACGTCAAAGCGGTCGTCGACGCATTGCTTCAATAGCGTTTTCGTTGCATAGTCGAGGGTGAACGGTCTTTGACCATAACGCTTACGCAAGGAGAGGCGACATGTTCGAAGGTCGTCTGCTGTTCTCGTTGGCAGAAGCGCGCATGGGCGTCGAATATGCACTCCGGGAATTCGGCATAGCGCTCGACCCGGAAGAGCTTCAGGCACTCGCGAATGATGCCATTGAACGATCCGACCGCATCAAGGCTCGGGGAGCTCGGCCTCACTACTCGGACCTGTTCGGCAACCTCGTTGCCGGCAAGTATCCGAATCAGCATGATCCGCGGCGGGAAAGCGCTCAAAGCGCCATCGGACATATGTTCGCCGAGCGGAAGAAACGCATCGAGCGCGAGCGCGAACATGCGGCGAAGCGGCGGCCGAAGAAGAAGGACGGACCAGTGGCGAAAATCCGCCGAATCTGGCCGCAGGACGCCAGGGGCCAATTCCTCATGGAGCTCGAGGATCCTCTAAAACACGGGCGGCGCTAGGCGCCGCCCGTTCCCATTTCCTCATTTTCTTGGTATAAAACGGAGGTTCTGGAAGAAGGCCTCATCGTAATCAGGGTTACGCCAGATCCATCTCACGGACAAAGCGGGATTCTGTACGGAAGGTTCAATTAACCGGCCTCATCGTCTAACGGTTAGGACAGATCCCTCTCACGGATCAAATCGGGGTTCGATTCCCCGTGAGGTCACAAGACACGAATGCCGCCTCTTACAGGGCGGCTTCGTGCTTGTGACCTCAAGCAGCGTCTGGGAGACGCTGCGTCGGGAATCGAAAGCCGGAGCGCGACGGCGCGAGGCGGGGTCGCGGAATTTTCCAGCAGGAAAATATCTGTGACCGATTCCCCGTGACGACGAGATACGAGCGCTTAGCCGATTTCTCTCCCCGCAACCTCGGCCACCCTCCCCCGGTTATCCCTTATATGACATGGAACCCATACCTGAACGGTCTCGCCGCCTCCGCATACATCTGGGGACTCGTCTTCCTTATCAACCATATCGCACGACTCCATCACGACACGCCGGATAACTTGGTCGGAACGGCTGCTGCGCTCTCCCTATTCACCTTCACTGGCGTCGTCCTTGCGACCCTCTTCTTCTACCGCCCGGTCTCCCTCCTTATCGAAAGCAAACCGAAAGAAGCGATCAGCTTCCTTCTTAAGACCCTCGGCACCTTCGGAATCCTTACGATCCTCGTGATTCTGACCATCGTTTAGTCGTTCACGACGAAGAAACGTGTATACGCCGCGATTCCGTGGCGTATATGCTACGCTGTCCCGACATGCAAACCTTCTACCACCTCCTCGTAAACAACATCCTCTCGGCGGTGGCGAACTTCACTGTGTGGTTCGGCCTCACGTTCTTCGTCTACCTCGAGACGCACTCTGTGTTCGCGACCGGCATGATCTCCGGCGTCTTCCTGACCCTCACTATGCTCTCCGGGTTCTGGTTCGGCTCCCTAATCGACCACCACGGAAAGAAGCTCATCATGCTTCTCTCGACCGCGTTCTCCTTCCTCACGTATGGCGCGGCGCTCCTCATGTACCTGTCGCAACCGCAGGGCTCGTTCGCGAACCTTGAGAACCCGTTCCTCTGGCTTCTCATCGTGATGAGCATCATGGGCGTCATCGCCGGGAACATTCGTAACGTCGCACTGCCCGTCATCATCGGATACCTCATACCCGAGGAGAGTCGCGCGAAGGCGAATGGGCTTGCCGGGATGGCGCAGGGTATCTCGTTCGGTACCGTCTCGGTCATCAGCGCCTTCTTGGTCGCGTACGCTGACATGTGGGGCGTGCTTGCCTTCTCCTCTCTACTCTTGGCGCTCTGCGGCATACACCTCGCCTTCCTCCATGTGCCGGAACGAGTGAAGACCGATGAGGAGCGCGACGCGCCAAAGTCGGTCGATATCCGCGGCACGATAGCGGTCGTCGTGGGCATCCCGGGCCTTCTCGCTCTCATATTCTTTACCACTTTCAACAACTTCCTGGGAGGCGTCTTCATGGCGCTCATGGATGCATACGGTCTCTCTATGGTCTCGGTCGAGACGTGGGGACTCATACTCGGCGCCCTCTCGTTCTCCTTCATGGCAGGCGGTGCGGCTATCGCGAAATGGGGTCTCGGAAAGAATCCGCTCCGCACCATGATGCTCGTGAATATCGTCCTATGGGCGACGTGCGCGCTGTTTACTATCCAGGCCTCCATCATCCTGCTTATTGCCGGGATGTTCCTCTTCATGGCTATGAGTCCGTTCGTCGAGGCGTCCGAGCAGACGATATTACAGAAGGTCGTGCCTGCGGAGCGCCAGGGTCGCGTCTTCGGATTCGCGCAGTCGGTCGAGCAGATGGCGTCTCCCGTGACCGCCTTTCTTATGGGCCCGCTCGCCCAGTTCTTCTTCATCCCATTCATGACGACGGGCTTAGGCGCTGATCTCATCGGCTCCTGGTTCGGTACTGGCCAGGCGCGCGGCATCGCGCTCGTCTTCACAGTCGCGGG
>CAZMFT010000052.1:0-2926 GCA_964565655.1 uncultured Candidatus Saccharibacteria bacterium | reverse complement strand
TTCATGACGCCGTACTCTACCACGCGGCCTATATGCTCGCAATGAAGGCGTCTCCTCCCGGAAACCGCGGCAGGGCTGCTGCGAAATCAGCCGGTACCGGGGCCGTAATATGAGTGCGTCCGCCTCCCTGGAGCGGGAGATCGAGGCTATAGGAATGGAGTGCGAGGCGGCCGAACCCGAGGTCCGCTGGATGGTTAGGGGCGTAGAGGCTGTCCGCAACGACCGGATGGTGTATGGCCTTCAAGTGCACCCGGATCTGGTGGGTGCGACCGGTTTCCGGCATCGCCTTTACGAGGGCGTGCGTGCCGATATCCCCCACCACCTCGTAGCGGGTCAGCGCCTCGCGCATCGTGCCGCGCGCCTTGGGCTGCGCGGAGCGGAGACGGAAATCCTTCCGGCTGCGGCCTATCGCGAAGTCGATGATGCCTTTCCGCTCCTTGGGAACGCCGTAGACGAACGCGAGGTACGTCTTATGAACATCGCGGCCCTGGAACGCGGCTTTGAGGAAAGCGTGCGCTTCAGGAGTCTTCGCGAGGACAAGGACGCCCGAAGTGTCGCGATCAAGCCGATGCACGATGCCAGGCTTCTCTATCGTCTCCCCCGCTTGATTCGTGAGCGTTTCGCCCACCCCTTTCGCGTCGGGATAGCGCGCGACGAACCAATCAGCGACCGTCTCGCCTTCCGCCTTCCCATCGGGATGCGTCATCACGCCCGCGGGCTTCGCGATAGCGACGATGTCGTCGTCCTCGTAGAGGATGGGGAGTTCCATATATAAGAACCTAACGCGCGAAGGCGCTCTAGTCGAATCGGATATCGAACGAGACCATGCCTCCCTTGATGAGGTAATACTCGGTCGTGACCGATTCGACTTCGGAGAGAAAAGAGCCGGTCTCCATCCGCTTCACGAGCTTTTCGAGGGAAACGCGCGGCCCTTCCGCGACGACCTCGACCGTCCCATCGATGAGATTTCGTACGTACCCAACGAGACCTAACCGGCGCGCGAAGCGCTTCACGTAGTCCCGGTACATGACCATCTGCACCCTGCCACGGACTATTGCTTCGAGCCGTTCTGACATAGGAGAATTCTTGCACACCAAAGATGTAAGCGGCATGGCTCTCATGCGTCACAATAGGGACATGAACTATTTCCTTCTCGGGCTCCTCTTCCTCATAGGCGCGCCTGCATACGCCACTTCAGCAAGCGTGTCTGCGAACGCGACGGCATGCACCATGGAGTACGCGCCGGTGTGCGGCTATCACCTCCGTACGGACAACCAATGCGTCGGAGACGAGTGCAAGGTCTACAGGACGTACAGCAACCAATGCATGATGAGCGCCGACGGGGCGAAGTTCGCGCACGCGGGCGAATGCACCGCAAAGGAGCTTGAGACGAACGGCGATGAGGAGGGCAAGGCGTACGCGCCGCCTAAGGGCTGCGTTGCGTGGTACGACGGCTGCAACTCGTGCTCCCAGGGCGCATGCACCATGCGTGCGTGCCTCCGCCAGGAGCCCGGCTACTGCACGAAATGGGATGAGACGCCTATACCGGTAGAGCCTGACGGCGGCATCGGTAACACTCCTACCCCACCGGTCGCAGATGGCGCTCCGGGAGCCGAAGTGGACGCAGGAACAGAGGGCGGCGTATCGAGCGAAAACGACGACATCGGATTCTTCTCGCGGATCTGGTTGAGCATCTTGAGCTGGTTCTAATACTGGAGGGCTTGGCCGAGCGCTCGTTCGTCGCCGTCGCTCCTCATTCCGCTCGGCCCTGCTCGCGCGACAGGCTCTGCTGAACCTGTAGACCGCGCTCGCGTTCAAGTCCCTCGCCGCTGCCACAAAACGAGAAAGACCCGAGCTTCCGCTCGGGCTTCCCGTTTTGTGTGCGCGGTGAGGGACTTGAACCCCCGACCTTCTCAGTGTAAATGAGTTGCTCTACCAACTGAGCTAACCGCGCTGGTGCTGTGGGGGAGACTCGAACTCCCAACCCTTGCGGGATACGCTTCTGAGACGTACGCGTATACCAGTTCCGCCACCACAGCGTACCCGCACGGGCTGAATATACCATTTTCTACTTCATGAGGAGGCGCGCGAGGCGGATGGTGTCGTACGGTACCTTGCCGCCGAGCTTCTCATATATAGCCTTGAGCCGCCCGTCCTTCGAGGTCGAAAGCGCCTTCTCGGCAGCGGCAATCTCCTTTTCCATCCCCTTCGCGAGGCCTCGTATATCATCGACGGATGCTTTTCCGGCGTCGATAAGTTTCTCGATATGCTCGAGAATCGTACCCGGCGTCCTGCCACGCGCCTCCGCGACCTCTCTAAGCGTCTTCCCTTCCCGCACTAACTCCATCGTCGCTTCCAAGCGCTTCGCGCTGTCGCGCGCGCTTTTGGGCTTCGCGAGCTCGTCTGCGGACATCGCGCGCTCGACGCCGCCTGCGGCGCGCACGAACCGTTTCTGCATCTCCTCGCGCTCATCGGTTTCCATGCCAGCAAACGCGGCGCGTGCCGCTTCCGAAAGTTCCGCGAACTCCTTGTCCTTCTCGCGTATCGCTGGGTGCACCTCAAGCGCACGATTGTTGATGCCGGTCAGCGTGAGCCCCTCGCCTGAGCGCACACGGGACAGCGCGACGTATCCTTGTCCGTACTCGAACGCCTTCGAGAGATCCATGACCGCGGAGTCGAGCGTGAGTCCCTGGCTCTTATGCACGGTGATGGCCCATGCGAGACGCAGCGGCACCTGTGTCACCGTCGCCAAGGTCTTTCCAGAATCCTCCATCTTCCACTCGGTCGGTTCCGCGATGACTTCCTCGCCGGTCATGAGCTCTACTAAGGGATTCTTTCCGGAGAATCCGATCATGATGCCGAGCGTCCCGTTCGCGTACCGGCCCATAGGGTCATTCCGCGTGAACATGACGCGCGCGCCGGGCCG
>CAZMFT010000051.1:0-2961 GCA_964565655.1 uncultured Candidatus Saccharibacteria bacterium | reverse complement strand
GGACGTCCGCTTCGACCGTGATGTCCATATCATTGCCTTCGCGCGCGTCGCCGCGATCGACATAGGCGAGGTAGTCGATCTTGTCGCCTGGCTTGAGCTCATCCTGCGCCTTCGTCGTGTATTCGAACGAGCGGTCGGACTTCGTCGGGAAGGTGACGCGCACCTTCCAGTCGTCATCCGTCTTGTTGGTGCCCGTATTGGTGACCGTGAACTTCACCGCCATGCGGTCGTCCTCGTCTATCTCGTCGTCTGAACGGAAATCGTTGCCGCGGGAGTCGACGTAGCCGACTGCCGTGATGCGGACCGTAAGGTTCGGATCGCCGTAGAGGTTCGCAGAGCCCGACGCGGGGATCTGGACGGAGCCTGGGATCGGGTAGTCGGTGATGACGGTGCGGTACCCGATGACCTGGTTCGACGGCTTAGTAGGTGCCGGGGTAGCAGGCTTCGTGGGAGTCGAAGGCTTTGCTGGAGTCGTGGTCGCTACCGGCGCCGGCGTGACCGGAGTATCGATAGGGTCCTCGGATGGGATGACGACCAGGCCGCCGTCGGTGTTCCCAGAGCCCGCGATGCCGAACGCCGAACCGATGCGAGTTACGATGGTCGGAACGACCTTCGCAGCGTATATGGCGAGGAGAATGCCGATGAATACGAGGGCGATGAAGCCGACGATAGCAAGGGCGTTCACTGCCGCGCGACGCGGAGCAGGGGATTGGTGGGAAGGCGTAACCGTATATTGCATGTCCGGTATTTACCACGCCTCGTATTTCCTGTCAAGTACGCGTACGCTAGGGAGACCGACGCGAGCGCCTCGTGAGAAGCGTATGCTCACTTGACAAAACCCTCGCTATGGTGTAACGTCATCAGGGATGTCACAGGGACACGGACATGGGCCTTCTACGCCGATTGGCGTCCGCTTCTGGCGGGCGGTCATGCTCGCGTTCCGTCATGGCATCGCCTACACGGTAGGCTCGATCATCGTCTTCATCCTTTCTTTGGTTTTTCTCGCTTACCTTGACCTCCTGCCAGAGGCGGTTGAGCCGGAAACGACTCCGCTCGTCGGCGTTGAGGAAGATGAGGAGCCGGTCATCGTCGACGAGGGAGAGCTCCCGAAGCGCGTCGAGATACCCTCGATCGGGCTGCGGGTGAATATCTCGAACCCGGCGACGACCGACATCAAGACCCTCGACAAGTACCTCTTGTCCGGAGCAGTGCGCTACCCGACGTCCGCGAAGGTGGGCGGGCCGGGGAACGCGATACTCTTCGGGCATTCGAGCTACCTGCCGGTCGTCTCCAACCGCAACTTCAAGGCCTTCAACGGCATCCAGAAGCTAAAGTCGGGAGACGAGATTACCGTGTACGGGACCGACAAGGTCTACACGTACGCCGTGGAGTCGGTCGTCGAGGCGGATGCGGAATCCGGCGCGATACCGCTCAATGTCGATGGTGCAAAGCTCACGCTTGCGACCTGTGATTCGTTCGGGAAGAAGACGGACCGGTTCATCGTGACCGCCGTTCTTGTAGACAGCCGAGTTCTCTAGAGCATCCGCTCGAGGGAAGCCGGCTCTCCGCAAGGAGAAGGCAATCTGTTCCAACCTAAGCCGCCCACGGGCGGCGCTATAGAGGAGAAATGAGATGCGCATCACGCTCACGCTCTCGGCGCTGCTTATTGCGGCGTCGGCGTTCACTATGCCTGCGCTCGCCGCTGATGGTCACCGGTTCTATGAGGGCGCGAAAAGCCCCATGGAGCTCGCGGACATCATCGAGTGCGACATAGATCCTGCGCGTGGCGGCAACGTCACGCACGAGAAGGTGATCAACGTCGCGGTCTGCGGCAAGCCCGGGGACCGGGCGCACGCGGCGCCGATCGACTATCTTCCGAGCCTGCGCCGCTATGGCGTCGACTCGGTGGAGAAGCTGATCTGGTACCTGCGCAACGGCCTCGAGGTGGATAAGAACCCGCCTCCGGGCCGGTTTAAATCCGACTGCCTGACCTATTCGTCGAAGACGACGTCGGGCTACATGGTGTTCCATCGCTGCGTCATGCGCGACTTCCACCGGCATGAGCATGTCTGGCGCGACAAGAAGACCGGCGACATGGTCTTCATGTCGGACTGCACCAACCCCGGCGTCGAAGAAGAGATCGTCGAGAACTGCGTCTACGCAGACTTCTACGCCAAGAAGTCGGATGTCGCGGTCCAGATCTGGATCAACGGCAAGACGGAGATCGACGATTCGACCTGTCCGCTCGCGGTGCTCCGCGAGAACGGCGAATGGGTTGCGATCGACAGCGACGAGTGTCCCTGGGAGTTCCAGGGGGACTGCGACACCCTGGAGATCGACAACGAACTGCCGGGATATCGCCTGCGGGCCGGCACCTTCAATCCGGAAGCGGATCGCTGGTATCGGGTGAAGGGGCCGAAAGCCCTTCTCACCGAGGGACCGGTGGCCGACGACGGCATCATGTGGGTCCTGGTGCTCTGCAGGAAACTCGCCAACGGGCTCTACACGCAGGCGGTCGGTATCATCTGGTCCGACTACCTCCCGCGCGCCCGCACCTGGATCGCTACCGTCTTCTTCGACGAGCAGCAGGCCAAGGAGCATGATGGCCGGAACGTCCGCGGCGAGCCGACCGATCTCTGGTGGCGCGTCTGGGAAGACGAATGAGCATCTCCCTGATGGCGGCGCGAACTGTTCGCGCCGCCATCTACCTCCTCTTTTTCGTACGCTGAACCTCTTCGGAGGGGAGGCAGGGGCTTACCTTTATTGATTCCATCATTACCATCTGATTCACCGTATGAACTACGTGAACAACGTCATCAAAGCGGAGAAGTCGCGGCAGATAGCCGTCGGCATCGTCGTTGTCATTGCGACCATCTCGATGGGCGCGGCTTTCGCGTTCGCGACCGGATTCGCGAATCCTTCGAAGGCCGAGGCGCTCGTACTTCCCCCGTGCTGCATCCC
>CAZMFT010000050.1:1724-3175 GCA_964565655.1 uncultured Candidatus Saccharibacteria bacterium | reverse complement strand
GAATATCTTCTCCCGTTTCTTCTCGGAAATCGCCTTCGAGTCTGCGACTCCTGGGAATTCCGTGGCGATGTCGAAGCCCTCTACCGCCATGACCGCGCCCACCGAAACCGGGCCAGCCAAAGGTCCGCGACCCGCTTCGTCCACCCCGAGCACGAAATTCATGCGACCCAGTATACTGGCCGCATGGCCGGCTTCGTGCACCTGCATACCCACTCCCATTACTCCTTCCTCCAGGCCTTGCCGAAGGTCCCGGAACTCGTGAAGAAGGCAAAGAAGGAGGGTATGGCAGCCTTGGGGCTTACCGACGCTGGGAACATGCACGGGGCCATAGAGTTCTATAAGAAAGCGAAAGACAACGACATCCATGCGGTCCTCGGCGTCGATGCGTACCTCGCCCACGGCTCTCGGCACGACCGGGAGGATGCCGGGAAGCGTTCGCGCATCGTGCTCCTCGCGGAGAATAATGCCGGGTATCAGAATCTCCTGAAGCTCATCACGCTTTCGTTCACGGAAGGGTTCTTCGAGCGGCCTCTCATGGATCGCGAGATATTGCGGGCGCACTCGGAAGGCCTTATTGCGCTCCTTCCCTCATTTGCGAGCGACGTCGGGCAGCTCCTCGCCGCCGGGAACGATGAGGCAGCGGCAGCAACCCTCGCGGAGTATCAGAGCATCTTCGGGAAAGACAATCTCTTTCTCGAAGTCACGCATCACCCCAAGGTCCCGGGTCATACGGATAAGATGCGGAAGGTCAAAGCGCTCGGCAAGGAGAGCGGCGTACCCGTAGTCGCGCAGCACGACGTCTATTACCTCGCTCCGGACGATAGCGAAGCGACGGAGGTCATGCGGCGCATCCAGCACGGCGAGGAGGGCCGGAACGAGGACGAGGATTTCTCGTTCGTGACAGAGCATCAGATGAGCGAGTGGTTTAAGGACATGCCGGACGCGGTCGCTCGCTCCGGAGAGATTGCGGCGCGCTGCAATGTCGAGCTCAAACTCGGGAGCTGGGTCTTCCCGGAGTTCCCCACCGACCCCGGAAAGACGCACGCGGACATGCTTCGTGACAAGGCGTATGCGGGACTTTCCGCACGCGGGCTTGAAGCCTCACCAGAGGTCACCGAGCGCCTCGAGTACGAACTCAAGGTCATTATCGATAAGGGATTCGCGCCGTACTTCCTCGTCGTCGGAGACCTGCTGTCGTTCGCGCGCCATGAGGGTATCCTCACGACGACACGCGGCTCGGCCGCAGGCTCCCTTGTCTCCTACGCGGTCGGCATCACGAACGTCGACCCCTTGGCCTACAAGCTCCCGTTCGAGCGGTTCCTCAATCCCGAGCGCCCGAAGGCGCCTGATATCGACATGGACTACGCCGATAACCGACGCGACGAGATGATCGCGTATGCGAAGCGGAAATACGGCGACGACCACGTGGCCCAGATAGGAACGTTCGGCAC
>CAZMFT010000050.1:0-1624 GCA_964565655.1 uncultured Candidatus Saccharibacteria bacterium | reverse complement strand
CTCACCGAGTGGTCGCCTTTGCAGGTCGACCCAAAGACGGGAAAGCTCATCACGCAGTACGACATGCACGCCATCGAGGATGCGGGACTCCTCAAGTTCGACTTCCTCGGCATCAAGAATCTCTCGATACTCGCAGACGCAGTCGCGCGCGTGAGGGACACGAAAGGCATCGTCATAGACATCGAGACGATTCCCCTGGATGACCAGAAGACGTTCGCGATGTTGGCTCGTGGTGAGACGGAAGGCACGTTCCAGTTAAACGGCTCCGGCATGACTCGCTACCTCAAGGAACTGAAGCCGACGACCATCCACGACATCAACGCGATGGTGGCCCTCTACCGTCCGGGCCCGATGGAGACCATCCCGCAGTACATCGAACGCAAGAGTAACCCGCGTCTCATCAACTACTTGGACGAGCGCATGAAGGAGTATCTCGACGCGTCATACGGACTCTTGGTCTACCAGGACGATGTGCTTTTGACCGCCATAAAGCTCGGCGGGTACTCGTGGCTTGAGGCGGATACCCTCCGGAAGGCCATGGGAAAGAAGATCCCGGCGGAGATGGAGGCACAGAAGCAGAAACTCCTCGACGGATTCAAGTCCTTCGGCAAGCTCTCACCCGAGAAATCAGAACGTATCTGGAAACTCATCGAGCCATTCGCCGCGTACGGATTCAATAAGGCGCATGCCGCGAGCTACGGGAAGGTGGCGTATCAGACGGCTTACATGAAGGCCAATTTCCCGGTCGAGTACATGGCAGCACTCCTCACCGCTGACGCCGGCGATACGGAAAGCATCGCCATACTTGTCGCAGAGGCGGAGCGGCTCCACATCCCTATCCTCCCGCCGGACGTGAACGAAAGCGGCAGCGTATTCACGGTGGTCGGTGATGCGCACGACGCGATACGCTTCGGCCTCTCTTCCATAAAGAATTTCGGCGAAGGTATCGCAGAAGCCATCCTCAAGGAGCGCCTGGAAAGCGGCCCGTATGCGACGCTCGCGGACCTCCTCGCCCGCGTCGGCTCCCGGAATCTCAACAAGAAATCCCTGGAGTCGCTCATAAAGGCGGGTGCGTTGGACCGGTTCGCACCGGCGGAAGGCGGTCGCGGAACGCTCCTTCAGAACATCGACCACCTCTTGGCCTATCACAAGGAGGCAGCAGCAGATCATTCGCAGGATTCCTTGTTCGGCTCGATGCCGGCGCCCTCACTCACACTCACGCCTGGAACACCGATATCGCTTTCGGAACAGCTCCGAGATGAGAAGGAGCTCCTCGGCATCTATGTATCGGGGCATCCCTTGGACGCGCATCAAGAGAAAGCGTCGAAAGCGGCGCTCACCATCGGGAGCATCCTCTCCGAGCCGCAGAAAGGATTCCCCGTCATCCTCCCCGTCCTCGTCGCCGAAGTGCGCACCATCCTCACGAAAAAAGGCGACAAGATGGCATTCATCCGATTTGAGGATAAGACCGGTTCTATCGAAGCGGTCGCCTTCCCCAAGCTCTACAAGGAACGCGCGGAGCTCCTTATCCCTGGCGAGTGCCTCCTCGTCAAAGCGAACGTTTCTGAACGGAACGGCGAGATTTCCTTGGCGCTCGATAACCTCAAAGCGCTGTGATACGGTA
>CAZMFT010000049.1:0-3260 GCA_964565655.1 uncultured Candidatus Saccharibacteria bacterium | reverse complement strand
GGAAAATGGCGCAAAACCTCGATATTCTCTACGTCATAACGAAGGCCAATTGGGGCGGCGCGCAGCGCTACGTCTACGACCTGGCTTTCGCGATGAGGACGCAGGGGCGCTCGGTCGCGGTCGCATACGGAGAGCCGGGCCTTCTAACAGAGCGGCTTGGCGTATCTGGGATACGTACGATCCACGTCCCTGCGCTTGGACGGGACGTACGCATCGGAAAGGATATCGCTGCGTACCGAGCGCTCACGAAGCTATTTTTTGAAGAGGCTCCGCGCATCGTTCATCTCAATAGTTCCAAAGCAGGTTTTGTCGGTGCGCTCGCGGCGAAGAAGGCGGGCATCCCGAGAGTCATTTTTACCGCGCATGGCTGGGCATTCACCGAGCCGCGCAACCCGTTCACGCGGAAACTCTTCGAATTCATGCAGAAGAAGACCGCGCGCGCGGTAGACAAGGTCATCGCGGTTTCTGACTTCATCCATGATGCGACGCGAGGATGGGATCTTCCTGAAGGACGCGTCGTCACCGTCGTGCATGGTATCGAGGAACCGGCATACCTTGCGAAGGACGAAGCGCGCGCGAGGCTCGTCGCGCTCGACCCGTCCCTCGCACGCGTGAAAGACCGGCTTTGGGTAGGAACCATCGCGGAGCTTCACAGTAACAAGGGGCTCGATGTCGGGATAGAAGGATGGAAGCGCGCGGCGCCCACTCGCGCCGAGTGGGTCATCCTCGGCGGAGGCGAGGAACGTGACCGGCTGACCGACGAGACGCGTGAGCGGGCGGATATTCATTTCCTCGGATTCGTTCCCGACGCGGCGACCTACGTGAAGGCGTTCGACCTGTTCCTCCTTCCCTCTCGCACGGAGGCGCTCGGGTACGCACTCATCGAAGCAGGTCTCGCGAACGTGCCGCTCATCGCGAGCGAGGTCGGCGGGACACGCGAGGCTGGCGGCCCTCACATGTACGGATTTCGGAGCGAGGACGCCGAAGCGCTTTCCTCGGTACTCGCTGACGCGCTCGGCGACCCGTCGCGCGAAGAGCGCGGACGGAAGACGGGGGCTTACGCACGCGAACGCTTTTCCCTTGCGCGCATGGTGCGCGAGACGGCAGCGCTCTATTAGCCGACGAACTCCTGAGTGCCCTGAGTACGGGACGCGGTCCGACCATACGCCGACAAGGAGGCGACGATGCCGAGCGCTGCGAATTCCATCAAGAGGTGCGATCCGCCGTAGCTCATGAACGGTATGGTGGTGCCGGTGACGGGAAGAAGGCCGACATTGATGCCTGCATGGATCGCGACGTGCGCCGTGATGATGATAGCGACGCCTATGGTGAAGAACGCGTCGAAATTGGTCGCTGCCTTCCGCGCTATCTCGAGGAGGCGGGCGAGGAGGAGACCATACAAGGTAAGCGCCAGAAGGACGCCGACGAATCCCCACTCTTCCGCGTACGCAGCGAATATGAAGTCCGTCTGGTATTCCGGGAGGAAGCGCAGCTTCGATTGGGTGCCGTACCCGACCCCCTTCCCGACCCACTCTCCGGACCCGACCGCGACTGTCGCCTGGTACGCGTTATAGCCTGCGCCCCGGATATCCGCGGCAGGATTCAAGAAGGCGAGGATGCGCGTACGCTGGTAGTCATGCAAGCCGCCGAACCAGAGGGTGAGCGCTGCCGCGATGCCGAGCAAGGTGACGGCGATGAGATGCCGCTTCGGTATTCCGGAGACGAGCACCATCCCGAGCCAGACCGCGCCGAGGATGGCTGCCGTACCGAGATCCGGCTGCACGAGGATGAGGCCGATGGGAAGCGCAGCGTAGAGGCCCGAGACGAAGATATGCCTCACGTTCCCCATCTCGGTGTGGCGGCGCGACAGGTATTTAGCGAGGAGTGCGATGAGGATGAGCTTCACCAAGTCTGCCGGTTGGAAGGATACAGGCCCCAAGTTGAACCAGCTTTGCGCGCCCTGGACCGGCGCGACCGCGACCAGAAGCAGGACAAGCAAGGCTAGGACGATGACGTATCCCGTGACGAGTACCGGGGTGCGGCGCAAGAATCGGAGATCCATCACCGAGAGCGTGAAGAAGAGGAAAACTCCCAAGAGCACCCAGAGCGCCTGCCGCGGCGCGAGGGAATCCGCGCCGAACGTATGCATCGTAAGAAGCCCGAGAAGCGACAACGCCAAGGCCGGCAAGAGGAGCGGCCACTCCGCAAGGAGTGACGACCAGAGGAACGTAGGGAGTCGCGACATCGCTAACGACCTACGCTTGAGGGAAGCGGCACGAACGGCAGGACCTCCGCGCGCGCAGGAACGAGAGGCAATGGCGTGTTCCAGGTGAAGACGAGAGGCGTCTCTCCGCCGGACGGCACATCAGCGACCGTCGCCGATGCTGCTATGGCATTATTCTCCGCATCGAACACGGTCGCGATGACATTCACGCGATACTGCGCAGTGACGCCCGCGTTCCGTATGGTCGCCGTGATGCGCGAGCCGTCTGCGGTCTCCTCTATCTTCGTACCGACGACCGTGAGCGGGAGGTTCTCGGGATCCATGCGGAACCACTTGAGGGAATCTTCCGCGAATGCGAGGAAGGCACGCTCGGGCACCGCGTCGCCTTTCGCGACGCCCGGTATGAATACAGGCACCGTCGAGGACGGTGGCAAGTCGACACTCCCCTCTTTGGAAGCTATCTCCCCGTGCTCGCCATAGAGCGTCACGGTGAAGCGCGCGTCATCGACCGCTTCGCGCGTATTCGGGTTGTCGATATAGGCGATCGCGTCTACCCTTCCAGGGACGTTGGTGAGGTAGCGGACGAAACGCACCGATGGCTGTCGTACGTCAGCTATGCAGAGATACCGGCATGAGCCGCCGCAATCCGTACCGCGCTCATCCTGATTCTGCTTCCCGTCGGCGCACGACGGCGCTTCGTAGAGGGTCGCCACGAGCGTCAGTGCGACGAGCGCGAGGAAGAGGGCGCTCACGACGATGATGAATAGCGACTTGCGGCGAGAGGCCCAGGACATGCGTCTATTATAACGGGAATGCGAAAAGCCGCCCGGAGGCGGCTTTTCGAGTGTCGGAAAGGAGGTCGAAGGCTCTGTTCTGGCGACTAGCTACTCTCCCCCATAGGAGTACCATCGCCGCTAAGAGGCTTAACTGCCGTGTTCGGAATGAGAACGGGTGTAGCCCTCTCGCCAAGTCACCAGAACAGAGCCTTCGACTTTCCAGTCCGCGCTATATACGCAGACAATCGAATACGCAAAGA
>CAZMFT010000048.1:0-3372 GCA_964565655.1 uncultured Candidatus Saccharibacteria bacterium | reverse complement strand
AGTATACGCCCGGTGCCTTAGGCGCGACAAGGGCGGCGGCATTCGCGTAGAGGCAGGCGACCGCGATAGGCCCTACCCCGCCTGGGACCGGAGTGAAGAGCCGCGCGCCCGCGGCAACCCCTGGATCCATGTCTCCGACCACTTCCCCATTCGATTCGGACGTACCTGCGTCTATGAGAATCGCACCCTCCTTGACCATACCCTTCGTGATGAGCCCGGCATGCCCGGCTCCCGATACGACGATGTCCGCGTCCTGGAGCGCATCCCGGAGCATGCTTTCGTTCTCGCGCGTCACCACGGTGACCGGAATGCCTTTCTTCTTGAGCCAGAGCGCGACGGGGTTCCCGACGAGCCAGCCATCGCCGACGACCACAGCCTGTACGCCGTGAGGCGAGATGTCGCTCATCGCGATGAGGTGCGCGACTGCAGCCACGACCGGAGGCGCTGCGGCGTCCATGCCGTGTAGCGCGAATGCTTCACGTGCAGCATTTCCGAGCACATCCGCATCTTTCCCGAGCGGTATCGCGTCGAGGACGCGCTTCGTATCGAGCGAGGCTGGTAGAGGGAGCTGCACGATGATGGCGTCTTCCGGGGCGCTCGTTATCCGCGCGATGACATCCTCCTCGCTCGCCGAGTCAGGGAATCGCTCGACGACGAGTTCCATTCCCGCCTCCTTCGCTCGCGCTGACTTTATCTTCAAGTACGATTCCGTCGCCGGAGTCGGCGAGACCGCGATGGCGAGCACGGAAGGCACGCGGCCGAGACCAGCTATCTGCGCTCGCGTTTCGGCGAGTATCCGCGCGGCGATCTCTTTCCCGTCAACGATCATGGGAGCGTTTCTCGGCTTCCGGCACGTGCTCTTCGTATCGGCCGTCCGTGTAATAGAACGCGTCCTGGGAGGGATAGCGGTACTGGTAGCCGTACTCGCGCGAGAGCCTCGACCCATCGACCGCGATCGGATACGAATACCCCTTCCAGCTTCCGCGCCCGGTCGGCACCTTCCCGCGGGTCATGTGCCAGAAGAAGAAGAACGCCACGCGGACGAGGAGCGGATGGATGGTGACGAGGCGTTTCCCCACAGCGCGCGCCATGTCGGGCGGGAGGACCGCAGGCCCCGGCGGGCAGATGTTGAAAACCTCGTAGGAAGCCTTGGCCGGAGTGAACGCTAGTGTCGTGACCAGATCGTTGACGTCGTCCTCGTGGATGAACTGGCGAAGCCAGGCGGGCGTGACTGGCACGAACGCCGTCAAGGCAGAGACCGCCTTGTAGACGAACCCCTCTCTCAGTTGTCCCGAGAGCGCGGCCTGGAGACCGAAGCGTATCCGCATGAAGCGGCCGCGCGGGCCCGTAATGGCTGCCGGACGCACGACCGCGACCGCGACGCCTTGGTTCTTACGCGAGGCGAAGCGTTTGCGGAGATGCGCCTCTGCGATGCGCTTCTCCTCCGCGTAGAGGTAATCGGTCTTCCTGAACGGATCCTCTTCGGTGAATCGATACTCGAGGCGGTTCGAAGGGAATGCCCCGTAGCTCGCGACCGTGGAGAAATAGATGAGACGCGAGACCGTAGGCTCTGAGAACACGTAGTCGAATACGCGGTCCGAGGCTTCGATGTTCCATTTCCAGGTAAGCTTCCGATCCCCATAGACCTCGCGGATATTCCACGCCGTGTGGATGACGGTGTCGGGACGGTATTCCCGTACCGCGTCCTCCCAGCCAAGGTCTGCGAGATTCCGTTCGAAGTACTCGAGCTTCGGGTTCCCGCGGATGAGGTCCGGTATCGGCTCCTTATCGATGCCGATGATGAGCGCCACGTCGTCGCGTTTCGCAAGTTGATCGACGAGCATCGCGCCTACATAGCCCGCCGCGCCCGTGATGAGGATGGTCTTTTTAGAATCCATAAATTAGAAAGGTGCTACGCGGAAGAACATGCGTTTTATCGTTTTCAGGGCGATGGTGACATCGAGCATGAATGAGCGGTGCTTCAAGTAATAGAAATCATACGCCAGCCGGAGCTTCGTCTCCTCTATCGACTGGGGGCTGATGTTCCCCTGCTCGTACTGCTGGTTGACCTGCGCCCACCCGGTGATACCAGGCTTCACCCGGTAGCGCACGCGGTAGTACGGCAGCGCATCCGCGAGCCGCTCGCCCAAGGGGACGAGATCGTTCCGCGGCCCCACCAAGGAGAGCTCGCCACGGAGTACGTTCACGAACTGCGGGAATTCGTCGAGACTGGTCTTCCGGAGGAACGCGCCGACGCGCGTCACTTTGTTCTCCCCTTCTCCGGGCCACATCCCGGAATCCGAGAATGTCATGCTCCGGAACTTATACGCGCGCATCGACGTACCCCGCTCGCCCATCCGTTCCTGGCGGATGAGGATCGGACCCTTCGACTCGAGACGCAGCGCTAAGGCGATCATCGGGAACATGAGCGCGGTGACGATGCCCATGAGGAGGCCTCCCGCGATATCAGTGAGTCGTTTCGTGACCAGGTAGAAGCCGGAGGCGCGCCGTATCGCGTTCCTGAATATCCATTCATAGGACAGGAGCGATAAGGGCGCGCGATCGAATACCTCCTCGTAGAGGGAGAGGAAGTCGACGACCTGGTAGCGCTCGCTCTCGAACGCGTGCCGATACAAGGTCGGCAGGAGGTGATGAAGCGCCGGGTCACGAGAATCAAGGATAAGGAACCGGAAATCCCCACCGGATGAGAGGATGCGCGCGAGCTCTTCGGGGCTCGTCGCCGCAGAGTCTATGGGCTCCGCGAGCGAAAGCCCGTACCGCGGATTTCCCGAAAGCTCTTTCGCGAGCTCGAGCTCTTCGGGTCTCCGACCGATGAGGATGGCTCTATTACGCGCGCGCGGGCTCGAAAGGCGCGGGAATATGACGAGCCGCCACAAAAATACGGCGATGAGGGATATCGCGAGATATATCGCGAGTATCGTCTTCGGCGTGAGCCCCAAAGGCGAGACGAAGAAGAACAGGAGGGCCGCGATGACGATATTCGCTATATGCGTACGGAGTATGCGTCCGGAAAGGTCGCGCTTCACGAACGCGACCTGCTTCTCGTAGAGTCCGCTCATGAAGAAGACCAGGGTCCATACGATGAAGAGGAACGCGAACGGTGCGAGATGCGCCGACAAGAGATCCTGGTTCGGCGCTTCTCCGTACCTGATGAAGAGCGTTGCCCACAAGGAAAGAGCGAAGGCGAGGATATCGCCTGCAAAGAGAAGCACGGAGGCCTTGCGTCCGCCGATAATCATTGCCGTATGCTAGCTTATACACTATATAACCTCGCCGGGCGACCGAGGGTTCTATTAGGAAAATGGCGCAAAACCTCGATATTCTCTACGTCATAACGAAGGCCAATTGGGG
>CAZMFT010000047.1:0-3444 GCA_964565655.1 uncultured Candidatus Saccharibacteria bacterium | reverse complement strand
CGGCTGAGCCGTTGACAGTCCCTGTCCCGAGTAACGGCGAGAAGCATATCGTCATTGCCAAGATGGACACCGGTATTCTGGTCGAGATCCTCTTCACGCTCACAGGCGAGAAGTCGGAATCACCCCAGGGCCGCATCGTCGAGTTCGCCCAGGGTCCGTGGGACCACAAGGCGAACCACGTCTTCTTCATCACGAAGCCGGGCAGGAACCGCGGATTCGCTGCCGAGAAGCTGCTCACGGCCCTCAAGCGCATGCCTGACTATGTGCGCGAATGGCTCTATGCGAATGGGCGCGTCCAAGGACCGCTCGACATCCTGGAGCTCGCGCTCAAGGAGCCCGAGACGAACGTGACGCCGCTCCCCGTAAGGCTACCGAAGGTAGCGAACGGCTGACGGCAGACGCGACAAGAAGCAAAAAGGCGCCCGACCAACCCTGGTCGAGGCGCCTTTCTCATTGTCCATTCTTACTCCGCGACGACCTCGATGGTGAATTTTCCGAGAGAATCACCGAACGCGACCGGTACGTCGTGCGTGCCCACGTCCTTTATGGCCTTCTCGAGGCGGATAGCCTCCTCCGGAACATTGGCCGCAGCGGCGATCTCTGCAGCACCCACCGCGTCGTAGAGGTGACCCTGCTCGTTGGCCTTCTTCTGTATGGTGACCTTCTCCTCGGCGAGAGCCGCAAGCCGGGACTCGATGGTCGCAACCCCGACGGCGCGTCGGTCGGCTACTGCCTTAAGGCGAAGCTCCGCATTCTTCTTCGCGCTCGCGGTTGCGGCGATCGCCATGCCCTTAGGGATAAGGAAATTGAGAGCGTGGCCGTCAGCGACCTCTACCGTCTCATGCGCCCGGCCCGTGTCCTTCACGTCACGCGTAAGTACGACTTTCATGCCATTTAGATAAGTTAGTTGCTGCATCCTACCTGCTGCGACCTGTTTGGGCAAGAATCAACCCACATTCGTCGCTCGGAAAAATGCTCATATGCGAGGCGCGGAGCTAAGGCCTCATAAGGCGTATCAGACATACGATGAAGGAGGCCTTGAGGCCTCCGCAACGACGCAGATGAGGATTTTAACAGCGACGCTTACTGCCCTGTCGTCAGAAATTCGATGGCCCGTGCTTTCTGCGGATCCTTCCCGGCGGTCGCATCCTCCGGAGTCCGATTCACGTCGATGTCCGGCGTGAGGCCGCCATCCGAGATTGAGACGCCCGATGGCGTAAGCCAGCGCGCGACCGTGATCTTCAAGGCCCCGTCGTCGATGTCGATGAGCTCCTGCACCGAGCCTTTGCCGAACGAGCGCGTGCCGATGAGCGTTGCGGCACCGTTATCTTTGAGGGCTCCTGCGAGGATCTCGCTCGCAGACGCCGAGCCGCGGTCTATAAGCACCACGACCTTCGTTCCGCTAGGTACTCCGCCGAGCCCGAGGCTCCGGTGCGCCTCCCCTTCCCTTTTGCCCTGATAGTCCTCCGTGACGACGACCGCGCCCTTAGGCAAAAATCGGCTCGCCATATCGATAGCAGCGTGGAGGTAGCCGCCAGGGTTCCCGCGAAGGTCGACGATGAGCTTCGTGCTACCGGACGCGCGGAACGCATCTACCGCTTTTGCGAAGAGTGCCGGAGAAGTCTCCGTGAAGCTGTAGAGCGCGATGGTGTAGATACCGGTCGCGCTATCAAGTGAGTAATCGATGGTCGGCACCTCGATGACTGCGCGCGTGACCGATATCGGGAGCGTCGACCCGTCGCGAAGCACGATGAGGTCAACCTTCGTTCCGACCTCGCCGCGGATGAGCTTCACCGCCTCATCGGTCGACATGCCCTCGGTCGAGGTGCCGTTTATGGAAATGATGCCGTCGCCCGTTCGTATCCCTGCGCGCTCTGCGGGCGTGCCCTTCAAGGGCGCGATGACGGTTACGATGCCGTTAGGTCCCATGCCGATCTCCATCCCGACGCCGCCGAAGTTCCCCGCGATGTCTTCCTGGAATATCTTCGCTTCCGCGGGCGGCATATAGACCGTGTAGGGGTCGCCGTAGGAAGCCGTAAGGCCCGCGATAGCGCCCCAGATGCGCTTCTCCGCGGTCGGGAGCGAGGACGATGCGTGCGTCTGTACGAAATCCGTCTCGAGCGCGTTCCAAGCTTTCCAGAATTCAGTGAGGTCTGCTTCCGAGTCCGGCGCGCTCGAGAGTCCGTCACCGAGTAAGGGGATGTTATTGAATACGGCCGTTTTCCCTTCGCTTCCGACGACGATGCCGCCGCCGAAAAATACCGCAGCGACGAGCGCGTACATCACCGCGCTCTTCACGGTCTTTCGCGCTCGCCTCTCGGCAAACGGATAACTCGTCTCGGATTCGATATCCGCCATAGTTGTGCAAATTCTAGCACATACGCATTGCGCGGACGGTATACTTATCCTGCATGATCGTTCGACACACGCGCGGGAGCGTGACGTGGATTGACATCGAGTCGCCTGGAGCCGATGAACTCCGGCAGGTGATGCGCGAATTCAACATCGACGCGCGCATCGAGGACGAGATCGTCAGTCCGACGCCGTATCCGTTGTTCATCCCGTTCGAGGACTACGTCTACGCGGTCCTCCACTTCCCCACCGCAGACCCTGGGGGCGGCTCAAAGAACCAAGAGATGGATTTCATCGTCGGCCGCGAGTTCATCATCACGGCACGCTACGAGGTCATCGACTCGATACATAACCTCCATAAGGTATTCGAGGCAGAGGAGCTCCTCGGTTTCCCTAAGGATGAGGTGAAGGCCCCGGTACTCCTTGAGCGCATATTCAGGCGTCTCTATGGGGCTCTTGGGAACGAGGCCGAACAGGCAGCGCTCCGTCTCGAGCGCATCGAGCAGGACATCTTCTCCGGCAAGGAGCGCGCGACGGTGCGCGCGATTTCCGAGGTCGGCCGCACACTGCTGCGGTTCGACACCACCCTCGCACGTCACGCGGAGCCGCTTACGTCGTTTCTCCAGGAGCTCGCGAAGCCGGAGTTTTTCGGTAAGCGCTTTGCAGAGCATGGCGCGCACATCGAAGCGGAGCGCGCGCATGCCGCGGGCCTTATAGCAAGCTATCGCGCGGTTGCGCGCGAGCTCCGGAGCACGAACGACTCGTTGCTCTCTACGAGCCAGAACGAGATCATCAAGACCTTGACCATCATCGCGTTCATCACCTCTCCGCCCATCCTTATCGCCGGCATCTTCGGCATGAACAGCGACTATGCGCCCATCGTCTCGCGCCCTGACGGGTTCTGGATCGTCCTTTCCTTGATGGTCCTTTCTTCGCTCTTCGTCTACATATCCTTCCGCTTGAAGAAGTGGCTGTAATGTTCTGCGTGGGTTCGCTGGAGGGCGCATGATTCTAAAACTGGTACCATACGAGCATGTCGTGGCTCAAGAGATTTTTTGAGGGTAGGAGCGAGCTGCGCTCGTCATCCGCTAC
>CAZMFT010000046.1:0-3504 GCA_964565655.1 uncultured Candidatus Saccharibacteria bacterium | reverse complement strand
TGTCGCGGCGCTGTGCGCCCTCGAACGCGAACGGGCGCGTGACGACCGCGATGGTGAGTGCGCCAAGCTCCTTCGCGATCTTCGCGACGATTGCGGACGCGCCGGTACCGGTACCGCCGCCCATACCGCAGGTGATGAACACCATGTCGGAGCCTTGTATCGCCTCCTGGATCTCCTGACGCGTCTCTTCCGCCGCACGGCGGCCGAGTTCCGGATTCATGCCGGTGCCAAGTCCCCGGGTGAGGTTTTTGCCGATGTGGATCTTCCGCTTCGCCTGGGAGCGATGGAGGTCCTGCGCGTCCGCGTTCACGGCGACGAACTCCACGCCGCGCACCTTGGAGTTGATCATGTGGTTGATGGCGTTCCCTCCGGAGCCACCGACACCCACCACGCGTATCCGCGCGAACGTCTCGATCTCGGGCTCAACACGCTTTGACATAGAGAATGTATTAATGGAGAATCGTAGTGAATGATACCAGCGAAAGCAGGTATGGAAAGATTGACAGCGAGCGTGTCTGTGTCGCCCTCTGACCAGGGTTTACGGCAAAAACTGCTTGAAAAACCGCTCCAGCGTACGGCCCATCTGCGCCCCGAAGGCACGCTTCGGAGCCTCAGTGTCTCCGGTGAGTCCCCAGAGCGCGATGCCGTAGGCGACCGCCCAGGTGGAGTCCTTTATCTTGCCGCCCTCGGTCGCCTTGAGGTCCGCGATGCGCGACGGAAGGGAAAGGGCGCTTTTGGCGATATCCGCGATGTTGCCGTTACCCGCCCCGCCCCCGGAGATGATGATGCCTGCGGGGAGCATGCCGCGGCGGCCGAGCGCTTTCATGTGCTTGTCGACGAGGTCGAACATGCGAGAGAAGCGCGAGGCGATGATGTCATCCACCTTGCGCTTCGAATACATCGCTCCCGAAAGCCGTCCGAGCTTCAGGCGTTCCGCGTCTTCCAAGGAGACGCGGAATCCGAGCGCGATGTCGTCCGTCACATCCGTCGAGCCCATCGGGAACACTTTTACGGAAACGGGGATACCCTCGTCATACACGACTATGGAAACGGTCTCTGCGCCGATGTTCGCCAAGACGCAGCCCTTGGTCTTCTGGTCGCGTGAGAGGGTGACATTCGACCCCGCTAAGGGCGAGGCCATCTTATCTATCACCTCTATCTCTGCGTCCTCTACCGCAGACGTAAGGGCGTCGACGTGCTGCGCGAGGGACGTGACGAAGAGATAATCGGCCTCGAGCCGGACACCCTTCATCCCGACCGGGTCGCCGAGCATCTTCTCGCCGTCTAAACGGTACGCGAGCGGTATCTCATGGAGGATGCGCCGGTTCATGAGGCTTCCGGTTGCGCGCTCGCGCGCAATCTCCTTGAGCTTCTCGAGGTCCAATTCCGAGACCTCTTGGTCCGCGCGCGAGATGACGGTCTCAGCGGACGCTCGCGCTTCATCCAAGGAGATGCCGCCCACGGCGAGGAACCCGGCCTTTATCGGCATCCGGGCCATATGCTCTGCCTCCGCCTTCGCTTCCTCGATCGAAGCGGCGACCTCCTCCTTATTCACCACATAGCCGTGGCGCAGTCCCCGGCTCTCGGCGAGGCCGGTACCGAGGATGCGCGGCATCATTCCCGCGCTAGTCGAGACTGCTTCGACGACGACGACCTTCACCTGGGAGGTGCCGATGTCTATTCCGGTTGCTATGCGGCGTTTCATTCAGGTAATGCGGAGCGTAACGACGCAAGCGCCGTCGCTCGACCTCGTCCATTGTAGGGCCGTGTCGGTATCCTTCCAAGTGAAGCGCGGCGTGGATAAACAGGAATCCGGCGAAAACAGGGTAGGTCATCTCGTATGCGGGCGCTTGGCGCGCAGCCTCCGCAAGGCAGATGATGATCTCGCCGCTCTTCGCACCGGTCTCGTATGAAAGGACGTTCGGGACGTAGGTCTTCTTGCGTAGGGTCCTATTAAGGCGCTTCGCCTCGCTCTCGGTCACGAATACCAATGAGATATCCCAGCCGCGAAGCATATCTTTTGCGGCCTTGGTAAAAGGAAACGCCGGCGGAGTACGCCGGGTGAGATTCCTGACCGAGAGACCGGTCTTCAAAGCTTTGTTAGCGGCGCGGGCCGCGGCGCTTCGCTGCGAGCTCGGCGAGGTCTATCTTCCCGAGCTTCACCTGCTCGGTGAAATGCGCCTTGCGGGCGCCTTTGACGAGGGCGCGCGCGTGGTCGACGTTCTTCGACTTCTGACGCTCGTAGTAGCGGCGCTTGCGCATCTCGCGCACCAGGCCGAGTCCCTGCGCGCGGCGGGAGAAACGGCGGATAAGGGAAGCGGAGCTCTCGTTTTTCGAGCGCTTCACCTCCACGCGCGTGGCGTTAATCATGGGTGGGATAGTACCACGGCGGCCTCACGCCTGTCTAGAAACGGAAATCGGCGGCACCCGAGGGGTGCCGCCGATGCGGTAGGGACGTCAGATGTGCCGGAGGTTCGGGCGCCGTTCGAAGACACGAAGAGCCACGAGCGTTTGGACGCCGAACGTCAGGAGCGCGGCGAACCACGCCCAGTACCAGGCGGCGTCGGGGATGCCCACGCGCATCGCAAAAAACGCGACCACGTAGATACCGACCTGCATGATCGCGACCGCTTCGTCCGAGAGCTGCTCCTGGTATTGGAGCACATTCCGCGGCGTGTAGCGGATCATGCCAGCGATAGCGCCTGCAGGTCCCACGAGCGCGTCGTTCGCGGCAACGATCGGCCTCACGAGCTTCCAAGATGTCGGCGCCCAGATGCCGTTCACGACGAATCCCGCGATGAACGAGAAGCCGACGATCGAAGCGGCGACGGCGCCGACCTTGGTCCAGGGTCCGCTGCCGATGTAGTCGGAGAGGACATCGAGACTCACGCCGTAGAGGTATTCGTACGCGCCCACTGACAGGCACACGCACAGTGCTATCCAAAGGATCACCCGCATCGTCTCCTCCTCTTGTTCGAGTTGCGGTTGAGGAGATTTATACGACGAAAACGCCCGATTTACAAGGCGCTGGGGAGAACTACGCGAACTGCTTCAGCTTATCGACGAGGAGATCCAAGGGGATGATGTTCTCCGTATGGGTCGCGCGCTCGCGGAGGATGACGGAACGCTCCAATGCTTCCTTCCGGCCCATGATGAGGAGGTACGGCGGGTTGATGCCTTCGGCGAGACGCATCTGCTCGGTCAGGGACTCTACGCCGATGGCCTGCGTCATCGGGATCCGCGCAGCGCGCAAGGAGTCGGTCATGCGGATGGAGACGCGTTTCGCATCCTCGCCGATGTGGACGAAGACGAAGCGGGGGCGCGAGCGGTCCTTCAGGGGCGCAATGGTGACCGCAGGCGCCGTCTCGATGCGTACGACCGCGCCGATGGAGGGAAGCGACGACTTGAAGAAATGGCGCGCAAGGTCGTTGTAACGCGAACCCCACGCACGCACCTTCGCGTCCGATTTCACCTCGAAACAAGTCTCCGTCCAGGTAGAGCCGC
>CAZMFT010000045.1:0-3561 GCA_964565655.1 uncultured Candidatus Saccharibacteria bacterium | reverse complement strand
AGGTTTCTATCGCAGGACTCGGCATCTTCGTGACGAAGGCGCGTCCCGCACGCGAAGGCAGCCGCAGACCTCGCCGCAGGCACGATTTCGCCTGATACGGCAGTCATCGCCTCGCGCGCGACCGCGTCCCTCTACGGTCTCGAGATTCTCGAAGAGAGCATCCAGGACCTCAAATTCAACTTCACCAACTTCGTCGTCGCGAAGAAGGCATAGAAGAAAGGCTCCTTTGGGGCCTTTCTTCTATCGGGCGAATTCCACCACGCGGTTCTCGCGGATGACGTTGACCTTTATTTCGCCCGGATACTTCAATTCCTCCTGGATGCGCTCGGCGATAGCGCGCGCGAGCTTGTGAGTCTCGATGTCGGAGACTTTTCCGGGGTTCACGAAGACGCGTATCTCGCGGCCGGCCTGTATCGCATACACCTTCTCGACGCCGGGGAAGGAGAGTGCGATACGCTCCAGGTCCCCGAGGCGCTCGAGGTAGCGCTCTACGGTGTCGCGGCGCGCGCCGGGGCGTCCTGCGGAAACAGCGTCCGCAACCTGCACGATCATGGATTCAGGCGTCTCGTATGGATACTCCTCATGGTGTGACTGCATCGCTTGGATGATCTTCTTATCCATGCCGAATTTTTCGAGGATGCGGCGGCCTATCTCGACATGCGTGCCCTGCACTTCATGATCGACGGCTTTGCCGATGTCATGCAGAAGCGCGCCGGTCCTCGCGATAGTCACATCTGCTCCAAGCTCTTCTGCGAGCATACCGGCGATGTGGGCCATCTCTATTGAGTGCTGCAGCACGTTCTGGCCGTAGCTCGTACGGAAGTGGAGACGGCCCAGGAGCGCCGTGACCTTCGGATCGAGTCCCACGACACCTGCCTCGTAGGCAGCTTCCTCGCCCTTCTGCCTCACGATGTCCTGCACCTCCTGTTTCGTCTTCTCGACCGCCTCTTCTATTTTCGCGGGCTGGATGCGGCCGTCCTCGATGAGTTTCTCGAGCGCGATCTTCGCGATGTGGCGGCGCAAAGGATCGAAGGAGGAGAGCGTTATCTTGTCCGGCATGTCGTCGATGAGGACGTCGACGCCGGTCGCGCGCTCGAACGCCTTTATGTTGCGGCCTTCCTTGCCGATGATCTTACCCTTCACCTCTTCCGACGGTATCGAGACCGAGAGGGTAGTGACCTCGGCGTTCACGGCGCTTCCGAGGCGGTGAATGACCGAAGTGAGTATCGTACGCGCCTTCTCCTCGAGCCGATCGCGTCCGCCGGCCTCGAGTTTCTGTATGCGCGCAAGGATGGAGTCTTCATAGGCTCGCTCGATATCCTTCATCAAAAGGTCCTTCGCAGCGCTCTCCGAGAGGCGCGCGAACTTGGTGAGCTCCGAGACGCGCTCCGCGATAAGCTCCTCCGCTTCGCGGCGTTTCCGGGCGGCCTCGTTCTCGCGCGACTTCAGCTCGTCCATAGACTCCGCGAGGGAACGCTCGCGATCGTCGAGGAATTCCTCCTTTTTCGTGAGACGATCCTCCATCTTTTCCAGTTTCTGCTCCTCCTCCTCAAGAGGGGCGAGGCGCTCATCCGCAAGCTCTCGAGCGCGCTCCTCAGCTTCCTTCAGGAGCTTCTGGGCGCGTTCACGGGTCTCGAGCATCTTCTGCTTGATCTCCAATTCCAAAGATCCGCGCTGACCGAGCGCGATGAGGACGCGAAGCACGTATCCAAGCGCGATACCGGCCAAACCGGAGAACGCGAGGAGGATGAACACCAGTTTTATAGACATAGCCCTTTTAGCAGCTCGCTCCCCGGCAACCGTACATCCCTGTCATCCGAACACCTTGGAGAGCGAGAAAATCAATCAAATAAAGCGTCACTCAAGCCCCTTACACCGGCTTACTGTGCCACAAAACGCGAACGCCGGCCAATCGGCCGGCGTTCTGCGCCCTGGGTACCGATTTAACTGAATACCTTGTCGACGACGCCGTATTTCTTCGCTTCGTCGGCGGTCATGAAGAAGTCGCGTTCGACGTCTTTCTCTATCTTCTCGAGCTTTTGCCCCGTAGCCTTCGCGAGGATCTTGTTGAGGCGGTCGCGGGTCGCGATGATGTGCTTTGCGGTAAGTTCGATGTCGGTGGCCTGACCCTCGGCGCCGCCCGATGGCTGGTGAATCATCACCTCCGCGTTCGGGAGCGCATAGCGCTTGCCCTTCTCGCCGCCCGCAAGAAGGACGGCGGCACCAGAGGCCGCGAGACCGACGGCGACGGTCGAGACCTGCGGCTTCACGTGGTTCATGGTGTCGAGCATCGCCAAGGTTGCGGTGACCGAGCCACCAGGACTATTTATATAGAGCGAGATGTCTTTCTTCGGGTCCTCGGCTTCGAGGAAGAGGAGCTGGGCGATGACGAGGTTCGCGACGTCATCGTGTATGGGGCCGCCAAGGAACACGATGCGCTCGCGAAGGAGGCGCGAATAGATATCGTACGCGCGCTCGCCGAACTGCGACTTCTCGATGACCATCGGGACGAGCATGGATGCCTGCGGGGTGTTGTGCTTCATAGTGTGCGCATCGTATCTCAAACGACGGCGACGCGCAAAACATCAGAACGTCTGGGTTTCAGGTGCTGGAGTAGGCAAGGGAGCTTTGCGCTTGTCGATGCGCTCGCCCCAGACGTAGAACGCGCCGATGACGACGATGGCGAGGATGAGGAATATGGAGATGAGAGCTCCGTAGGATGCATTTTTCTTGGGAGGCATATGAATACAGGTTACAGCGTATAGGTTACAGCGTATAGGGAGGGAGGCAGGGGAAAACCAGAAAGCCCCGCGATGCGGGGCTTTCTCGAGATGATCTCGTACTTATACTGCGTCGATGACGCCGTCCTTGGAATCGCTGGACTTGGCATCGTACATCTCGCGTGCGCGAATGAACGCCGCCTCCGCCTCCGCCTTGCCCTTCCACTCGCCGACCGTCACCTCCTTATTCTGGAGCTGTTTGTAGGTAAGGAAGAAGTGCGAGAACTCCTTCAGGGTATGCGGGTTTATGTCCCCGATGTCCTGGATGTTTTTGAAGCGCGGATCGCCTGCGGGAACCGCAAGCACCTTCTCGTCCTTATCGCCGCCGTCCACCATTGGGAGGATGCCGATAGGACGTGCGTGGACGAGTATGCCAGGTTGAAGAGGGTTCGTTGTCACGAGGACGACATCGAGCGCGTCTCCGTCATCCCACAGTGTCTGCGGCACGAATCCGTAATCGAATGGATACGCCTGTGCGGTGTGAAGCACGCGATCGAGTGCGATGAGGCCGGTCTCCTTATCAATCTCGTACTTGTTCTGAGATCCGCGCGGTATCTCGATGACCACGTTCATCTCTTCCTTCGTGCCCGGGTCTATGTCGTGAAGCAGGTTCATATGGCTCAAGTGTAGCGCGCTTATTCGTCGCGGCTCTCGGCGACGTCCGACGCAGACTCGTTACCCTCGTCTGCGACCGTCGTCTCCTCTTCCGCTGCAAGCGTCGTGTGCTCCTTAGGCGCCTCGAGGGACTCCTCGGCGTCCGCGCTCTCGGCGCCGATGTCGG
>CAZMFT010000044.1:0-3664 GCA_964565655.1 uncultured Candidatus Saccharibacteria bacterium | reverse complement strand
CAGGCCGTTTCGATCGCCGTGTCGTCATCGACCTTCCGGACCGCAAGGATCGCGAGGACATCCTGAATATCCACGCGCGTAAGAAACCGTTCGGTCCTGATGTGAATCTCGGCGTCGTCGCGGAGCGCACGCCAGGATTCTCCGGCGCAGAGCTCTACTCTTTGATGAACGAAGCAGCGATACTCGCGGCACGCGAGAGCCGCAAGGAGATAACGCAGTACGACCTCATCCGTTCCATCGAGAAGGTGATGCTCGGGCCTGAACGTAAGAGCCACCTCCTCTCGAAGAAGGAGAAGGAATTGACCGCATACCACGAAGCCGGCCACGCGCTCGTTTCTTCCGTGCTTCCGAACGCAGACCCGGTCCACAAGATTTCCATCATCAGCCGCGGACGCGCCGCGGGCTACACCTTGAAGCTGCCGTTTGAAGACAAGAAGATGCAGTCGCGGAAGCAGTTCAAGGACGACATCGCAGCAACGCTTGGCGGCTATGTCGCCGAAGAGATGATATTCGATGACCTCACGACCGGGCCTTCGAACGACCTCTCGGTCATCTCGTCCTTGGCGCGCAACATGGTCGCGCGCTGGGGCATGTCGGAGACTTTGGGTGCGGTCGCGTATGCGAATGACCGCGAGTTCGGCAGCTCCGAATACTCGGAAGCTATCGCTGCGAAGATTGATGCCGAGGTCGCCCGCATCATCGAGGAAGCGAAGGGCCGTGCGCGCACCGTGCTCTCGGAGCACCGCAAGGCACTCGACGCTATCGCGAAGAAGCTGGTCGAGGTAGAGACTATCGAGCGCGAAGAGTTCGAAAAACTCCTCATCGCAAACGGCATCACGCCGAAGGCAAAGGATGACGAGGGCGTCGTTATAGCGCCCGGGACCGCAGGCGGTAACGCGGATCCGCTCGCATAGTTATAGATACCGTATCAGAAAAGTCCCGGCGCTCTGCGCCGGGACTTCGTCGTTCAGTTTGAGAGACGCCAACGGACGGTCTCGCCTGCACGGAAGGGGATGAGATTGCCATCGTCCATGGACTTCGCGGACTCGGCAAACCAGAACGTGTGCGGGACCTTCCATGGCTTCCGTTTAAGCGTGATTAGCTTCGTGCTCGGCTCGATCCCATGGAAACGCGGTCCATTCAGCGAGGCGAACGCCTCGAAGAATTCCAGCTTTCCCATGTCCTCGAACGCTTCGGCATACAGCTCGACAGCCGCGTGAGCGGTCAGCACGCCGCCTGCGCAGCAGTCTGCGTACTTACTCGCAACTGGGTGCGGTGCCGAATCGGTGCCCAGGAACACGAACGAATGTCCTTCACCGACCAACTTACGAAGCTCATCTCGATGCTCCTTGGGCTGGATGACCGGCAGCCAGCTGCGATTCGAGTGGAATCCGCGACGGAACACGTCGCGCCGATCGAGAAGCAGGTGTTGCGGCGTCATGGTGAACCCGAGCTTTGGTCCGCCGAACTTGCGCGCGGCCTCGGCGCCGAACGCCGTCGACATGTGTTCGAAGCTGATACGGAGCTCGGGGTGCGCGTCCCGGATGCGTGGCAGAGTCTCGTCGAGGAAGTGCTTCTCTTGGTCGTAGGGATCCAATTCCACGCCGTCCCTGTCGACACCGTCGGCAGCATGCAGCAGAAGTGCCTTGTCATTCCTTTGGAGCGCGATCAAACATTCGTACGGTTTTGTTCCCGGCGTCCAAAGGGACGAGGGCTTTTCGATACCGCTGTCGCTGTTGGTCGTGAGGCCTGGCGGATAGTACTTCGCGCCAAAAAGGCCATCCTTGCTGCCGGCATCGATTTCAGCCGGCTCGAGCTTGTCGGTCATGTAGAGCGTCATGAGCGGCTGGAAATCCGGCCGCCATTTGGCTCCCGCCCGAGCAATGATTTCTTCGCGGTAGGATGCCATCCTTGCTGCAGTCGTGATAGGCAGCACCAGGTTCGGCATGAACACCGCACCAGCGAACCGTTCTAGCACGAATGGAATGACGAACGAGAGCATCTCGCTGTCGCGACCGTGGTCGTGCATGTCGAATGGCTCGAACATAGTGAACCAACGCGGCACATTCGACTCGTCGTAATCGATGTACATGGGAACCTTCCCCTGTGTTGAAAGGCCTGTTTGACCCCGGGTCACCCTAGCACGAGCGTGGGGTTGGGCAAATGAGAAAGGGCGGCCTGTTGGCCGCCCTTCGAACACGCGTCATGCCGACTGGAGGATATGATCGGCTTCTGCGAAGATATCGCTGAAGATCTTGGTGCCGTATCTGAAGAACGCGGTACCGACCTGTATCCCTGAAACGCCGAGCTCTGCGTATTCAAGGAGATCTCGTCCGTTGAATATGCCGCCGCAGCCGACGACACGGATGCTCTCCGGCAAGAGTCGCTTCATCTCGCCCACGACGCGCAAGCCTTCGGGCTTCAGGAGCTTACCGCCCATGCCGCCCGTGTGCTTGAGTTCCGCGCCTTCAGACTCCCTGAAAGCGAGCGCTGGAGACCCGTCCGGCTTCACGCCGCGCTGATTGATCTTCGTGTTCACGCCGATCACTTCCGAGACGATGGGCGAAGCCGCGATTACTTCCGCGAGCGCAATGAGCGTATCAAGGCGCTCCGCCTCGACCGGCGATATCTTCACCAGCACGTTCCGGACGCGGCCGACCTTGCGCTCGATCGCGTACAGGATCTCGGCAAGCAGTTCGGGATGGTACGAGGGGATGGCCTTCTGGACGTTGTCCTGCCAGAAATTGCCGCACCCGGCGTTCACGACGAACAGGTCCGCCGACTCCTGCGCCCGGTCGATGAGCGTCGCGTATTCCCCGGGCGACGAGCCGGCGACATTCACGACGACCTGCTGGCCCTGATCCGCGGCCTCGAGCAGGAAATCGCCGAGCCAGGCGAGCGTATCGGCGAACGGGGGGTTCGGCAGTCCCATCGCGTTGTACGAGGTCAGCGTATCCTCGTCGACGTAGTACACGTCTCCCGTATTGCCGAGACGCTCATCAAGCAGGATCGAGCCGATCTCGATCCGCGTCGCCGCAGAGCCGAGGAGCTTCCGCGCATCGTCGCGCGTCTTCACCATCCCGGCGGCATTGCTTACGCTCAACTGCGCTAGATCGAATACCATATCTTCCTCTCCCTTGCCCTTGAATGTCTCAAGAAGCTTCCGGGCGCACTCTAGCAGGGAAGGGGGTACAGAGAAAGCGCCGGCCGGTTACGGGCAGGCGCTCGCTAGTTTCTCTTCCGCTCGCTTCGCGAGCATCTTCTCGACGCGTCGTACGAGGCGTTCCCACGGTTCAAGCGGATGATTCGATCCCCGCATGATCTCTTGCGCTCGTAGTGCGTACTTCCGGCAGAACTCGATGTCGTCAAACATAGGGCATACTCCTGCCCGCACTTGCCGTATATAAGGATAGCATTGCTGCGACTTGGACTCGAACCAAGGACCGCGGAGGTCTACGTAAGCGTGCACCCATCGCTCGTTCGGAATATGCGCCTGTATGTGCGCCTGCCTGGACTCGAACCAGGAACCGCCGAGGTATAAGCTCGGTGCTCTAACCAATTGAGCTACAGGCGCATTATTCACTCACTTGCTCGGTTGTAAGCTCCTGCCTAACCAACTGAGCTACGGGTGGATATAGGGAGACTGTAGCGCACTCTTATTCCG
>CAZMFT010000043.1:0-4220 GCA_964565655.1 uncultured Candidatus Saccharibacteria bacterium | reverse complement strand
CCTGGTTCGGTACTGGCCAGGCGCGCGGCATCGCGCTCGTCTTCACAGTCGCGGGCATCGTGGGTCTCATCGTAACGATCATCGCCTTCAATTCGAAATACTACCGCCGCCTCTCGGAACGCTACCTCGCTGCCTCGTAAAGAAAAAAAGAAAAAGGGCCCGCACATTCAGGGCCCTCGTCTGAATTCATAGCGTCATTGGCTTCGCGAGCGACTCCTGGTCTGGCGTAAGGTCGTGCACGAGCGTCTGCTGCGCGAGAGCCGCACCCTCGCTCGCCCGTGTGAGCTCCTCACGACCGCCGGACTTGAGCCACGCGTCGACACGTTCGGCAAGATTACGCTTCATGTCGTTCTCCTTCAGCAAACAGCGGTGTTTCCGTGCAGAGTCTCCGATACTCTGCAGCGAGTGCCTCATCCCTCGCATCCGTGGCATTTATCTTCTCTATTACCGGTGCCACTGCTCTTAGCCGGGCCACGACGCGATCGAGAAAATCCATGCCGAGCCCGACAGGTTTCTGACTGCTCGTTCCGAAGATGAGGACTTCGAAGCACTCCACGACGCACTTGTCGCATATCCCGAACGTTGATCGATTGTCCAAGACTATGAGCGTGCGCAACTCTTTCGCATTCTTCCCGCAGAATGAGCAGAATCGCTCCGTCTTCATGGCATTCCTCCTGGCTTCTCTTAGGTACAACTGGTTGGGGTTATAGCATGAATTCCGAAGATTCACCCCACCTCTCCGAGCATCGGGATGTTAAGGCGCTGACGAGACGTCTCGCCCTTGAAAAGATTCTGCTTCCGGAAGGCTGGTTTCCCACGGTCGCTCTCATGCTGGCGGGCCTGCATGGCTTTCATCGAGGAGCCCAGGAATACGGTATGCTTCCCGAATTTCCTCTCGACCGCGTCCACCTGCCTGAATACCTCCGTGAGCTTCCTGGCCTCGACCGACGCACCAAAGAGGTCTGGCTGGAAATTATCGTTGCCACGGAGGTGCGTGAATGTGACGCCCGTCGCCCGGTATATTCCCGCCTTCCAGGCGCGATCGAAGGGTTCGCGCGAAAGGCGTATCACCTCCTGCGGGGTGTTCGTGGGGTGCGACATCTCGACCTCGAACCCGCGATATCGGAAGGACTGGTCCTTTATGAAGAAGGAAAACATTCGTGCAGATAGGCTGTGGCGGCGGAGCTTGATGCAGGCGTTCTCGATATTCCGCGAGAGCTGCGAGAAGACGAACTCCTTGTCCCGAGACGGCGGAGTGAACGTTTTCGTCTTCGAGATGCTCTGATAGTCGTGCTTTTCCTTCGTGACTATCTCGTCGACCGGTATGCCATTCAATTCCTGCCAAATCTCCACATGCGGTTTCGTCATATGCTCGCGTATCCATTCCTCGCGCTTTCCCGCAAAGTCCCAGACCGTTTTCATATTGAATCGCGAAAGATATGCAAGGGTCTGCGGCCCTATCCCGCACACACGGCCGAGGGCAACTCCTTTCATCACGTCCTCTATCTCCGTCCCGCGTATGTAGGTGATGCCGGATGGCTTCTTGAGTTTTGAGCCGATTTTGGCGAGGCTCTTGGTGGGCGCGAGTCCCGCGGAGAAGGTCATCCCGAGCTCGCGCTCCAGAGTCACTCGTATCTCTTCCGCTATCGCCTCGTATGATTTATGGAAGCGGCGGCGGAGCCCTGTGAGGTCCGCGAAGCACTCGTCTATGCTGTACTCCTCTACCTGCGGGGTGTAGCGACGCACTATTTCGAACATCCGCTTCGAGAAGAGGCTGTAGGTCTCATAGTCAGATGGCAGGATGATCGCGTCCGGGCACGCTTTCTTTATCTCGCCCAGTGTCATTCCCCGCGTAACGCCGCGACGCTTCGCTTCATAGCTCATCGACGAGGCGATGCCTCGTTCAGAGCCGGTGACGACCGGCTTCCCTTTGAGTAATGGATTCACCGCCATCTCGCAGGAGGCAAAGAACGAGTCGCCGTCTATGTGAAGTATCGCCCGCGGAAAATCATAAATACGTCCCCATGACATAGTATTTCCACGAAGCGCCTTAGTATTTGCGAACGACGGCGGTGACGACCGCTTCTATGGTCAAAGCTTCTTTGGGATAGATGGGCTTGTATTTCGCGTTCGCCGGCTCGAGGAAATACTTTCCGGCGGAGCCGCGGAGGTATTTCATCGTGTACTCCCCGTCGACCGAGGCGACGACTATCTGCCCCGGCTTGTACGTCTGCCGGCGCTCCACGATAACCATGTCCCCTGCCTGTATGCCGGCGTCTATCATCGAGTCGCCCTTTACCTTAAGGATGTAGGCGGACTCCTTGTTAGGGACGAGGTAGTCGTCGAAGTCCATGACGTCGAGGAGCTCCTCCTCCGCGGGCGATGGGAACCCTGCCTCGACGACGCCGAGGAGCCTCGCGCCCCGCATGGACGCCCCGGGGGCGATGTGACCGTTTATGTCCTTGTATATGACGCCTTCTTCCCGGAGGCGCTCGATAAGCTTGTAGACCGCGTTTTTCGACCGGAAGCCCGTCATCTCCATGATCTCCTTGTAGCCCGGCATCCGGCGACGCTTCGCGTAAAACGAGAGAAGCTTCCCTTTATGGTCCTGATACATGCGTATCAGTATAGGTGAACTATGGTTCACCAGTCAATTGATGTATGGGGATTTCAGGTATGAATATTGGTACTTATACCCGTATGACAGGTAAATCATCAAAATGGACTATAATCCGGGCAAGGCTGCAAGCTTTTCTCGACTATATGCTCTGGGTCATTACTGAAAGGCAGGTGGTATATCACTTGTCCAAAACACGTAGGAGAGCTCCTAGGGAGACTGATCAAACATTCGGTGGCTACGTACTCAAAACACACGGGCTGGAACGCTCTCTTTACGAAACAACCGTCTTTTTTCAAGAGTTCCGTAGTACGTGGCTCAACTTCTGGTTTATGTGGCTTTATAGAATGAGAAGAGGGTATTTCAGCAACTTTCATCAAGACCTGAAAGAGGTCATAGACCAATGTATAGAAAAGGGATACATAAAGCCGGAGTCATATCAGGGTAAAACCTATATCAAAGACACGTTAGAGGCCCGAAAGAACCTTCTGTCTATTTGGTACTACCCCAAGAAACTTATTGAATATGAGCCGCTTAGGGACCTTCTCGGAAGGGCTATGAAATGGGTAGTTATCTTGGTACTTGGTTACGTTGATCTATCGGGCCTGCTGGAATAGTTATAGGGTGAACCCCCCATTCCGCCGTCTCCTTGGTAAGGGTATTGCAGCGCCTTCGACATCAAGTGGGAGAAAATCGGATCGCCGAGGCTCGGTGGTTATACCGGAAAGAAAATTCGTCCAATCAAGAGGCGGAGGCCCCGGGTGGGTATTCACGGCGTATGTCAGTCAGGATAAACGAAAGGCCGCCCTCGGTGAGGGCGGCCGTCTGATAACTCGGTCATCTAACCCGATCGCTTCATGAGGAATGCGAGCGCCTTGGCGAACGCCAAGCCGCGGTGCGAGATGCGGTTCTCGTATTCGGTCTCCATCTCTGCCCATACCTTTGTCTCGCCTTTGGGCAAGAAGATGGGGCTGTACGGGAGTCCTGGTTGCGGCGCGCAACGAGGTTCCGTAAGGATGACGCCCTCGGCCTCGCCGTCGAAGACGAATTCTTCGCCTTCGGGCGAGATCAAAGAGACGTGGGTGCGGAATGTCGCGTCGCGCCTCTCGATACCCTTCATCCGCGTGAGGCAGTACGCGAGCGTCTCCTCTGCAGGAGCGCCCTCGTAGTACCAATTCGCGGCATGCGCGCCTGGTTCGCCGCCGAGCGCCTTGATGAAGAGGCCGGTGTCATCCGACATGACCCAGAGGCCAGCGGCCTGATCGTGCGCGAAGCGGGACTTTATCGTGGCATTCTCCTCGATGGTATCGCCGGTCTCGTTGCCCTGTCCGATGACGCCGGCTTCCTCGAGGGTAAGCACCTCGATTCCGGACCCTGCAAACAGAGTCTGAATCTGGAGCGCTTTCCCGGGATTCCGGGTTGAGAGTATGACCTTCATATCGTTTCCTTCCATACTATCCTGCACCACCTTACGCGCCCGACGCGAAATAGTGAAGCGTGCTATAGTCCGCGGGGATAACACGAAAGCAGGGACTGATGATGTATAAAAAACGCGTGCTCGCAGCTGACGACGAACCGCATTGGCGCGAACGGCTCAAGCTGG
>CAZMFT010000042.1:0-4294 GCA_964565655.1 uncultured Candidatus Saccharibacteria bacterium | reverse complement strand
CGCCGCAGGCCGCAGAGCGCTCGCTCTTCTCCATGCCGCCTAAGGAGGCAGAGGCTGCTCGCGGGAAGATCTACAACGACCTCGGGAAGACCGAGCCGGTCGCCGCTCCCGAGGAGCCGACTCCCAAGAAGGAGAAGGCAGAGCCTATCGTGACCGCCCAGCCGCGTGCGCAGGCAGAGGCACCGAAGGCGCCGGCACCGGAAGTGGATGATGACGAGGCGTGGGGCGCGATTCCATCGTTTTTGCGAAGACACAAAAAATAGCTTGCAGGTGGCAGGTTACAGAAAGCCGTGGCATAGCCACGGCTTTTCTTATCCCCGTAGCGCCGGTAACCTGTTCCCTGTAAGCTGTAACCTGTCATGAACGACCTTCTCATCATCGGCGGCGGACCGGCGGGCGTCGCCGCAGGCGTCTACGCCTCCCGCAAATTCCTGAAGACGGTGCTTGTCGCCGAGGAATGGGGCGGACAGTCGACCGTCTCAGACGGCATCCAGAACTGGATAGGCACCGTGAATATCTCGGGCGCTGACCTCGCGAAGAACCTGAAGGCCCACCTCGAGGCATACAAGGGCGACGTGCTCACGACCATCGAGGATCGCGTCGAGAAACTCGAGAAAGTCGACGGCGGCTTCAAGGCGACGACGAAGGGCGGTAAGGAGGTCACGGCGAAAGCAGTCCTGATGGCTTCCGGAGCCGCACGTAAGCGTCTCAATGTCCCCGGCGCGGACGTTTTCGAGCACAAGGGCGTGACCTACTGTGCGTCCTGCGACGGACCTCTGTTTAGCGATATGGACGTTGCCGTCATTGGCGGTGGAAACGCTGGGTTCGAGTCTGCAGCGCAGCTCCTCGCCTACTGCAAATCAGTCACGCTCATTCACCGTCGCGCTGATTTTAAAGCGGATGCAATAACCGTGAAGAAAGTGCTCGAGCACCCCAATATGACCGCCTTCACGGAGACGGAGCCGGTTGAAGTAAAAGGTGACAAATTCGTTTCAGGACTCGTAGTGAAGGATGTGAAGACCGGCGAGACGCGAGAGCTTCCCGTCTCAGGTATTTTCGTAGAGATAGGTGTGATGCCGAACACTGCGTACGCGGACGGACTTGTCGCCTTGGATGAGGTGAAGCGCGTCATAACGGATTTTAAGAATCAGCGCACGTCGGTAGAAGGTATTTGGGCCGCGGGCGATTGCACGGACGAGCTCTACCACCAGAACAACATCGCCGCCGGAGACGCCGTCAAAGCGCTCGAGGATATCTACTACTGGGTCAAGACCCGCTAATAGACGCCGTTCATCTCCCAGATCTTTTGGGCGACATTCCTTGGAGAGCCTTCGAACGGAAGGTGGTGATTATCGAAAAACGGCATCGAGTTGCACTCGAGGAATCCGCACATCTTCTGCTCCTTCCATGAGACCCCAGGGTCCCGGATGATGAAATCGATGCCGGCGATAGAGGCTTTCAAATACCGGGCCGCGTCCTCAAAAAGGCGGACATTGTCGGGATGTATGCCCTCTGTGGCGTCCGCCGTAGTGCCTCCAAGGCTCCAATTCACCTTCTGGTGAAGCGTGACGCGCCGACCCGCTTCTGGGACCGAATCTGGGGTAAGGCCCTGCCAGGAGAGCTCCTCCTCGGCCGCCCCATCTATCCTCATCTGTGAGAAATAGGGGCCGCTGCGCCCCGGATGCTTATTAGCCTCTTCCATAAGTTCTCGCACCGTATGCACGCCGTCACCCACGACGTGCGGCGGGTCGCGTCGCAGAAGCGCGACAAATTTTCCATTCACGACCGTCGCCCGGAAGACCGGTCCCTGAAGCTCCTCCTCGACCACGACGACCGGTGATACCTGCTTCGCGACAAAGAATGCATCCCTAAGCTTCTCTTCCGTATTTATGTGCAAGGTCGTGTGGCGCGAGGCGGAACCCGAATGCGGCTTCGTGATAAAGGTGCCGCCTCGCTCTCGGAAGAATGCGAGGGCTTTGTTAAGGCTCGAAAAGCTTCCGCCTGCAGCTATCGGAAAACCGGCTGCCCCGAATCGCCTTTTGAGCTCTGCCTTGTCGTCCATCCACGGCGCACGCAACATCTCCGCTTCTGGGAGCGGTAATCCCTCGAACGCGATTCGCCTGCCGTCCGGTAAGGTCGCGTGGAAAAGGTTCCTGGGAAGATTGAATAGGCGCCACTCCCACATGTCGACACCACGCGTCATGGCGTCCTCCCACAGCACCTTCGCAAGAAGGAGCGTATGCTCATCCGGCTTGTCTACTTTCTTCGCGAGGCCGATCCTAACGAAGAAGCGGAAGAGCCGTGGCGATATCCATTCCTCGATGCGGTGCATTGTGCGCGCGATGAATCCTCCCTTCCCGCTCCGTGAAGGGATCAAGGGGTCGAGGAAGCTGTCGATGACGATATTCGCGTAGAGGAGCTTATGTGGGACGGCATCACCGCCACAGGCGATACAGGTACGCTTCGTTCCGACTGCCATATCCCGCACATTCTACCCTGCCGGGTATACTCCTTCTATGGCCTACTGGCTCATGAAGACGGAGCCCGATACCTTCTCGATAGATGACCTCGCGCGGGCGAAGCGCGAGCCTTGGAGCGGTGTCCGGAACTTCACGGCCCGGAATTTCATGAAAGATTCGATGCGAGTCGGTGACACCGTCCTCTTCTATCACTCCTCCTGCCCCGTTCCGGGCGTCTACGGCGTCGCGAAAGTCGCGAGCGCTGCCTATCCTGATCCGACGCAGTTCGACAAGAAAAGCGAGTATTACGACGCGCGAGCGACGGAAGAAAAGCCGCTCTGGTTTTTGGTCGATGTCGAGTTCGTACGGAAATTGGGTACGCCCTATACCCTCCCGATGATGCGTGCGAATAAGGAATTGGTGGAGATGGTGACCTTACAGCCCGGAAGCCGCCTTTCCGTGACGCCGGTCACGGATGAGGAGGCCGAGCAGATACTCGGGTAGAGAAAACGCCCGCGACTCGGTGTCGCGGGCGTTTGTGCATGTCAGCTCAAGGCGGCCGTAATCTGCTCAGCGAGCCGGCGGGCCTTCTTCTGAAGCTCGGGCTGCCAGATGGGCGCGCCTTCGTCCATGCGTACGTCCCTCGACGAGGTGACGGTGAACATGAGCTGCGGCGGACGTTTCGCCTCCGGGTCATCACTCGAGTAGTTCGGCTGAAGATCGCCCGAGAAGACCGTGCCTTTGGCGCTCCAGGTATCGATGATGCGCTTGCCGTCCTTCGACCTGCGGTGACGCTCTGTGCTTGCAGGCCTTACGCGCACCAGGAGCTCGGGAATCGCGGTCGGAATGCTCGCGACCATCTGCTTTACCATCGCCTTGGCGACGACGCGTGCCCGCGGGATACGCAGGCCCGGAACGGCGCCTAGCTTCCCCAGGATCGGCTCGAAATCGAGCGAGAACCGTTTGCCCGGGACGGGCTCCGCAGTCGCGGTGATGACGTGCGCAAGGACCGCGAGCTCGACGCCATAGTGGGCGGCGAGATTATTCTGCGGCTCCATGCCGATATATGCGGCGCCAGGCGCGATGCCGAATATGTCGGCGCGGCGATCGATCATGCGGATCTCGATGAAGCCTTTCATGAACGGCGTACCCATAGCCTCGTGGTCCCAGCTGCCCTGGTATCGGCCCGTCCGCTTCAAGGCGAGCGGAGCCTCGCGGAGGATTTCCTCGAGAACCCAGTGGCGCTTCGAGCTGTGACGGGCGTCCGACATGATGATGGCTGCCATCGCAGCTGCGGGGCCGCTGTTCCTAATTTCGCCGATATCCTTGAAGAACTCGGCGTCGGCGCGGCTGCCGCTCGTGATCTCCCCGGCCACATACGCTTCGAGAGCCTTGCTGACTCCGTCCCAGCCCTTTATGGGGACGAACCGACGGTTCTCATGAGCGGTGACTGACGCGAATTGCATTGGCTTACCCTTCTTCTTGCGAGGGACGTGAACTCATTCCCGTTATGGATTTAGCACTCTATTGAGAAATGTCAAGGTATGGGCGGGGTTTTTGTTTGGTTACGTCGCAGGCGGAGAGGGGGAGATTCGGTCAGGAATAATTTGCTCGCCGTCGCTCGTAAATTTTCACGACCCTGGCTCGCGATCCGGCGTGCTCGCCGGATAATGCTCCGCCTTTCGAATCTCCAGGTAAGCCAGTGCAGACTGGCTTACTCCCTCTCCTCGTTTCTGCTGCGCACGAACGGCGGAGAGGGGGAGATTCGAACTCCCGAAGGGGTTTCCCCCTTGCCGGTTTTCGAAACCGGTGCATTCGACCACTCTGCCACCTCT
>CAZMFT010000041.1:0-4298 GCA_964565655.1 uncultured Candidatus Saccharibacteria bacterium | reverse complement strand
GATCTGACCATCACGAAAGCGACCGATTACATCAAGGAGCAGATAGCGATGATACAGACCTTGGAAGCCAAGGGATTCGCGTACAAAGCGGAAGACGGCATCTATTTCGATACGAAGAAATTCCCGCAGTACGGGAAGCTCGGGAAGACGAACGAAGCGGAGCTCTTGCCGGGCGCGCGCGTCGAGAAGCTTCCTGGGAAGCGGAGCGCCCATGATTTCGTCCTCTGGCGTTTCAAGAAGAAAGATGACCTGCAGTACTGGGACTCGCCATGGGGCGCCGGGAACCCGGGCTGGCACATCGAGTGCTCTGCGATGATACGCGCGGTGCTTGGCGCGGAGATAGATATCCATACGGGCGGCATCGACCACATCCCGACCCATCACAACAATGAGATTGCGCAGTCGGAGGCCGCGAACGGCAAACCGCTCTCTCGCTACTGGCTTCACGAGGCGTTCGTCACCATCGGCGCGGAGGACGCGAAGATATCGAAATCCCTCGGGAACGTCATCTATCTCTCGGACATAGTCGAGAAGGGATATAGCCCCTTGGCGCTCCGCTATTTCTTCCTGCAGGCCCATTATCGTCGGCCGCTCATGTTCACGTGGGAGGCGCTCCAGGCTTCCGCTGAAGCGTATGAGCGTCTTGTGCGCCGCGCCCGAGAGATAGAGAAGGAGTCGTCGCGTAAGGCCGCTGATTCCGATGCGCGCATCGAGTTCATCACGCTCATGCGGGACGACCTTTCGACGCCGCAGGCTTTGGCCCTCTTGTGGGATACCCTTAAGAGCGAGGACTACTCACCCGGACAGAAATGGGGTCTCCTTATGGCAGCCGACAGTCTCCTCGGGCTCCCGGTAGCCGCTTCCCTTGCCGCTCCTCTTGAGGCCGCGCTACCCTCGGACATACAGAAGCTCGCCTACGAGCGAGACCTCGCCCGCGGAGCCGGAAACTACGCCGAAAGCGACCGTATACGGGACGTTCTTACAAGCCGGGGATATCGTGTGGAAGACTCGGCCTCCGGAACGCTGTTGACCCGGAACCCCCGGTGATAAAGTGAGTGGGTCATGGCTAAGGACCCCACGCTCCGAATCCCGCCCCAAAGTCTCGAATCCGAACGCGCGCTCTTAGGCTCGCTGTTACTCAAGCCCGACGCCATTCACGACGTCAGCGATTCCATCGTCCCGGATTCCTTTTACGCGGAGAAGCATAAGCTCATCTTCGAGGCGATGCAGGATCTCTCGATGAAGGGAGAACCTATCGATCTCCTCTCGCTTTCAGAGCGCCTCGGCGCGAAAGGCCAGATAGAGCGCGTGGGCGGCAAGGCGTATCTTGCGGAGCTCGCTGCCGCAGCGCCGTCTCCGGGCAACTTCGCGCACTACGCGGAACTCGTCTCTCGCAAGTTCCTGATGCGCTCTCTTATCGGGGCGGCGTACGACATCAATGAATCCGCGTACGACGAGGCGCGCGATACCCATGAGGTCCTCGACACCGCGGAGAAATCCATCATGGCGGTCGGTAACGCGTCTGCTACCCATAAGTTCGTGCCGATAAGCGATAAGGTCGCGGATGCGTGGGACCGCATCGAGGCGCTCTCAAAGAAGGACGGCGGCATACGCGGCACGCCGACCGGCTACCCGGAGCTCGATAACCTGCTGTCGGGTCTCCATCCTTCCGACCTCATCATCCTCGCGGCTCGTCCCTCGGTCGGTAAGACGTCCTTGGCGCTCGATATCGCGCGCAACGCGGCGATACGCCACGATGTGCCCGTCGGCATCTTCTCCTTGGAGATGAGCTCGGAGCAGATCATCGACCGTATGCTCGCGGCCGAAGCCTACGTGAACTCCTGGAAGATACGCACCGGGCAGGTTCACGCGGAAGACGACTTCGCAAAGATACGTGATGCCCTCGAGAACCTCTCGAAGGCCCCTATATATATCGACGACAAGCCGGGCAACAACATCCTTTCTATGCGTGCGGTCGCCCGTCGCCTGAAGCGCGAACGCGGCATCGGCCTCATCATCGTCGATTACCTGCAGCTCATGGCGCCGACCAATACCCGCAACTCCGACTCGATGGTGCAGCAGGTCACGGAGATATCGCGCTCCCTCAAGGGTCTTGCCCGCGAGCTCGACGTCCCGGTCTTAGCGCTCTCGCAGCTCTCGCGCGCCGTCGAGCAGCGCGGCGGCAAGCCCCGCCTTTCTGACCTCCGCGACTCGGGCTCCATCGAGCAGGACGCGGACGTCGTGATGTTCATCCATCGCGAGGACAAGCAGAACAAGGACAGCGATAGGCCCAACATCGCGGAGATTCTTATTGAGAAGCATCGTAACGGCCCTACGGGCCGGGTCGAGCTCTACTTCGATGAGAAGCGGACGTCTTACATGCCGGTCGACAAGTCCGGATACGGAGAGTTAGGTAGTGAGTTTTAGTACGGAACATGCCTAAAAAACTCATCTGCTTCGTTACGGGTCCCGCTCACTCGCTCCGCCGTATTCCATATACGTCTCTGCTCGTGAGCCTCCCGCGCCTCGCATCTGAAGCTTTTTCGGCACGTTCGCGCATCATTGCCGCTGCATAACATGGAGTCTATCGAGGAACTCGCGCAGTTGTTCTCTCGCCTTCCGGGCATCGGGCCTCGTCAGGCACGCCGGTTCGTCTATCACCTGTTATCGGCGCCTCCCGCCGAGCGCGCGCGGTTGTCGGAGCTCATCGCTTCCCTCGGGAAGAATGTCTCGCAGTGCAAGGAATGCTACCGATTCTCCGCGACCCGGGAAGGTCTCTGCAACTACTGCGCCGATACGTCCCGCGACGACGCGCTCCTCATGGTCGTCGAGAAGGATCAGGACCTCATCGCGGTGGAGCGTGCAGGAACCTATAAGGGACGCTACTTCGTCCTTGGCGGCGTCCTCACCCTCTCCGGGAAAGGCGCGATTCGCGAGCGTGAGCTCGTCGCCGCGGTAAAGACCCGCCAAGCACGCGGCCTTAAGGAAGCCGTCCTCGCTCTATCAGCCACCTCCGAGGGCGAACACACCCTGGACCGTGTACGCGAGCTCCTCGCGCCATTTCGTGACAACCTCAAGCTCACCGTACTCGGCCGCGGCCTTTCGACCGGCTCCGAACTCGAATACGCTGACGCCGCTACGTTGGGCGCCGCACTTCAGAATCGCAAAGAGACGTAATGAAAAAGCACCTGCACTCGCTCGAAAAACTGTCACATTTCCGGTGCGGCACATGCGATCGCTGGTGGACTATCGCGGACGCTCCGGCGAAGAAATCCGTATGGTTCTGCCCCTGGTGCGGGCACGAGGGAAAAACCGAGCGTCGAGCGAGCCTCATAAAGTAAAAGCAAAGCCCGCCGGAGCGGGACTCTGTAGTCGTGGTTATCGGGTCGGCTCGATCTCATCTGGTTCTCGCACTTCTGCTTGCTGCTGTTCTAGGACCGGTCGATTCTCATCCTGTTCCTCGGGAGGGTACACCTTCGTGACCCTTCCCCCGACATACTCGAGAATCCAGTTGTTGAAGTTGGTACGCACTACGCTGCCCCCTTACTGGCCTAAATAACTGGTACCGACAGAGGATATCATTCTCGGCGAGACTCACAAAACGAAAGACCCGCCGGAGGCGGGTCTTTCGGGTTAGCCGATCTTCTCGATCTTGACCTTCACGTGGGGCTGGCGATGGCCGCGGCGCTTGTGGTACCGGCTCTTCGCCTTGTACTTCACGACGTCGATCTTCTTGTCGCGGCCCACCGAGACGACGGATGCGGAAACCTTGGTGCCGGAGACGGTAGGAGTACCCACCGCGACGGTAGAGCCGTCGTCGGTCATGAGGACCTCGTCGAAGGTCACCTTGTCGCCTGCGACCAAGCCGTCCTTGAGCTTCTCGATGTAGAGGCTATCGCCCTCGCGGACGAGGTACTGCTTCCCGCCCGTCTTGATTACTGCCATTTCCATAGTGGGCTAAATATACCGATTTTGGGCCCCAAAAGCAACCCCTACGTCTCGTCCTCCATCGACGGCTTATCGAGTGCCATGACCTCTATCCCGGCCTTACTTTCCGCGATGCGGTAGACGTCCTTGTCTATCTTCCCGAGCTCCTTATAGCCGCTATTGAAGTGCGAGACGGTTGTCGTAAGGGAATTCCCGAGCTTCTGGTAGAAAGTGTCGAATGCGCCGATGTGTTTCCCCAACTCACCCACCCGCTTCTGTATTTCAGCTGCTTTCTCCTCGATCTTGAGGGCGTTGAGCCCCACGAGGACCGTCTGGAGATACGCGAGGAAGGAGGTCGGCGAGACGATGAT
>CAZMFT010000040.1:0-4706 GCA_964565655.1 uncultured Candidatus Saccharibacteria bacterium | reverse complement strand
CGACCCAAAAACTGCTCGCGCTCCGTCGCCTCCTTGAATTCATGCCGGACATCCTCACCGGTGCCGCCGGCCTCCTCGAGCCGGATCTTCGCACGCTCGAGCGCTTTTTTCCGCGCTTCCTGCTCGCTCCGCTCCTCGTTCCCGCGAGACGCGGGAACGTAGGAGATGACGGCGCCCACGAGTACCGCGATCTCTGCGCGATCGCGTCCAAGCTCGTCCGTAAGCAGGGCGAGCTCGCGGAGCCTGCCATGAGCGCGTTCTACCTCGCCTTCGAGCTTCGCCTTCTCCTGCGCGAGCTCGACCATGCGGTGCGTGCCCTCACGCGCGCCCTCTTCGAAGGCGACCGATGCTTCGCGCGCCTTCGCAAGGCGCGCCCGTGCGTCCTCCAAGACGCTCCCCAGTTCCTTATCCTTGTGGACGAGGCGCTCATGGTCGCCGGCGAGAGCGAGCGCCGCCTGCTCCTCATCATGAAGATACGCATCGCCTCCGACCGCGTAGCGCTCGAAGAAAGCGCGGATAGCACCGGCAACGGCGCCAAGAGCGGCGCGAAGCCCCTCGACCGAGTCGCCGCCTTCCTTCGCGCGCTTGTCTATCTCGTCGCGCAGCACGACCAGCTCTTCGCGCGGTATCTTCGCATAGGGCTCGCGGGCAGCGATCTGGCTCCGGCGCTTCGCGCTCTCCAAGGCACCCTCTATCTTCCCCAGTTCGCGCGCGAGTGTGGAGCGCTCCGCGAGGATGCGATCCACCTCGCGCTCTGCTTCGCGGACCTTCTCCGCCTTCCGTATCCCCTCCTTCTCTATCTCGCTCCCCTCGCCGAGTGACGCGAGCTCATGGGCGACCGCTTTGAGCCGATCCTCGCCGGCTTTCGCGGCACCCTCCGTCTTCCCTTTCTCTTCTGCGAGGTAGCCCTCTTCGATGGCGAGGTATTCTGCGGCCATCTCGGACAACGACTTTCGGAGCTCATCTGCGCGCTCGAGCTTATCTACCTGGGTCTTCAGGAACTTCAGATGCGGGGACAATTCGCGGCGAAGCGCCTCTACCTGCCGGATGTTCTCTTCCGTCTTCTCTAATTTCCGCGCACTTTCCTCCTTACGGAACTCGAACGAGGTGAGGCCAAGCGCATCCTCGAGCATCTCGCGACGCTCCTTCGTGTTCGCGAGGAGTATCCGGTCCGCTTCGCCCTGGGAGATGATGTGGTGCCCGGTCTCACCGATGTTCGATGAGGCGAGGAGTTCCTGGATATCGCGAAGGCGCGCCTTGGATCCGTTGATGGAATATTCCGAGGTACCGTCGCGGAAGACCGCGCGCTCTACTTGTATCTCCTCGAAATCGAGCTTGAACTGCTTCCGGGAGTTATCGAAGACGACCGCGACCGATGCGCGGTTCTGGCGCGCGGAGGAGTGAGATCCAGCGAAGATGAGATCTTCGCTCCTCTTCCCGCGCATCGACTTCATGGATTGCTCCCCAAGCGCGAAGCGGAAGGCCTCCGCCACATTGGACTTCCCGGAGCCGTTAGGCCCGACGATCGCCGTCACCGAGGACGAGAAATCGAGCACGGTCTTCCGCGCGAACGATTTGAACCCGGCTATCTCGAGCCGCTTCAGCATGTAAAAAGTATACCCCACCTGCGTATGCAGGCGGGGTATGCGCCTCTCGACGCTCGACTTCAGTCAGCCCGGATACCTTCGCGAAGCGGAAAGCGCGCGAGGAGCTTCGGCAGGATCCGCGGCAGCGCGGCGTTCACCTCTTTCCGCAGCGAATGCACCCCGATATCGCTCTCGCGGAGCAGCGGATCGTCGTCAGCGATGCAGCGCGGTACCGAGAATCCAAGGGCACTCCAGCGGTCGACGTCGCGATCTCCTCGCATCCTCTCAAGATAGATCTTCGACCGATCATGGGTGGAGGCGGTCGCACGCATCATCTCCTGCGAGACGAGAACATCGCCGGAGTAGATGAGCTCGCGAGTCAGGCTATCGAGCCCGTCGATGGCGCTCGCGAAGAATGCCTTCTGCGTCGAGGTCGTGCTCAATGCCGCGAGCAGGTAGCCGTCAGCTACGCGGCACTCGAGCACGACAGCGAGCGGTATCTCGAAGCGCAGCTCCTGCCTCTGCTCGCACATGAAATACGTCACCCAGAACCCTGGCGTATGGTCCTGATAGGTCGCATCAGAGCCGCCTTCCATGGGGCCGGTGAGTAAGCACTTCGTGTCCCCGATCTCGATATATCCTGGAAGCATTCCAATTTCTCCTTTCAAGCTTCTGGGTCCACCTTGCCTTAGCACGTAGCAATAATCAAATGAAGATCCCTTCACTCATATTGTTTTCACGGCCCATGCGCCACACTGCCCCGTATGCAAACGCACGCACACCTCATCCCGCTCGCGGCCGTCATCGGCCTCCTCGCGCTCACGTGGTATTCGCTCGCGATGCCGACCTTGATTGAGTCGCACGGCATGGGCGTCCCATCGAGCGCGATAGTGCTCGATGCGCGCTAAGAGCAAAAAAACGAAGACCCCGGCCACAGTACGTGGCGGGGGTCTTATGCGTCAGAAATCGGCTTCGAACGCCGCGCGGTGGCTCGCGGAGAAGGACTCCATCGGCCGTTGCTGCTGTTGCAGGGGCTTCGGCTTCCGTGCGGTCGCCGGCTTGCGTTCTGGCGGCTTCACCGTGATATCGATTCCCACGTGCGGGAGAAAGAGGTGCTCTAGCATGCTTTCCTTCCTGGAGCGCCGCGGGGGTTAAATGAACATAAAGATTCGCCGCGGTGTGGAGGACCCCGAGAGGTCCTCCACACCGCGGCGAATGAGTACAGGGGCTATCCTAGCGCGTGGCGGAAATCCCGTCAATACCCGCAACCTCGATTGTGCATAACCGAAAACCCGGTATAACAGGGCCTAGATAGGCCCTATCAAGGGGCCGAAGGAGAGTCGCATGTACATCGGCGGAGAAAAAGTGATCGTGAGCGACGGCAAGGGTGGCGCGCTCCATGCTGGCACCGTGAGCTGGTACTCGCACGGCGGAACGAAACCTACCGGCGTCGCGATCTCGCTACCGAAACACGAACACAATGCCGTGTTCAACCACTCAGGCGACCGCTGGCAATTCGCCGGCCCCAAGGGCATCGGCTTGCCGTTTAATGTCGGTGAACACTACACCATCGAAGAAGTCGCCAAGGAGGCCGTGCAATAGCACGGCCTTTCCTATTTCGCGAGCGCTGCGTGAGCGGCCGCCTGTTCCGCCTCCTGCTTCGACTTCCCAACACCCTTCGCCACCTCCCTATCGCCCACGTAGACGGCGACGGTGAATTTCTTATCGTGATCGGGCCCCTCCTCCGCGAGCGTCTTATAGGACGGCGTGATGCTGTAGCGTTCCTGCGCCATCTCCTGGAAACGCGACTTCGCGTCCTGGTACGCGCGTTGCTCTATGACGGAATCTATCTTCGGGAACAGGTGCTTCGCGAGGAACACCTCTGCCGCCTCGTATCCCTGATCGAGATAGACCGCGCCGAGTATCGCCTCGAACGCGTTTGCGAGGATGATCTGCCGCGCGCGGCCGGTGTCTTTCGCTTCGCCCTTCGAGAGAAGGAGCATGTCGTTGACGCCGAGACCCTCGGCGACGCCTGCCAGAGAGTACGTATTCACGAGCGCTGCGCGATATGCCGTCAGGTCTCCCTCCGGCTTATTGGGGTAACGCTCAAAGAGAAAGCGGGTCGCCGCGAGCTCCAGGACCGCGTCCCCGAGGAACTCGAGCCGCTCGTTGTGCGTCGTCGCGACTGCGCGATTCTCATTCAGGTACGAGCGGTGCGTCACCGCCTCCCGGAAGAGGTCGATGTTCTTAAACGTGAATCCGAGCTTTCCTGCCGATTCCTTGAAATCCATAGGGTCACCTTACAGCGAGGCGCGCCCGCGCGCTACTTCGCGCCCGATTGAGCTTTATCCAAAATCTCCTGTACCGCGGCCGTCACGATTGGGAGCATGTCGTCGTAAAAATTCAATTCGAGGATATCGGTCAGCTTGAACCAGCGCGCATCATCAAGACCGCCCTTCTGCTCAAGCACAATCTCTTCGTATGGGCTCTCTGCGAGGAAGTACGTGACGCGCTTCCTGATCTTCCCCTTCTCGGGGTGCGACGCGACATACTCGTTCTCACCGACCTTGTTACCAAGTTTTACCGTGAGTCCCATCTCTTCCTTAAGCCCTCGTATCGTACCGTCTACGAGCTCCTCACCGGGAGCGATCTTTCCCTTAGACAACGTCCAATGCCCGAATACATCGTGGACGAGGGCGAGATAGTACTGTCCTTGATGCTTCGCATAGACGACCGCGCCACCAAGGAGCTCCAGCGGGAGATCCTCCCGGCGTACCATCTTCTTCTTTCCGACCTCGTCCTTCCCGGGCTCACCGATTTCCTTGTAAACCGCACCAAGAACGCCGTTCACAAACCGGCTCGACGACTCACCACCGAACGTCTTCGCAAGCTCGATGGCTTCGTTAATGGCGACCTTTGCCGGGACCTGCGCACGGTCGGAGAAGAGGAGCTCGTAGAGCCCGATGCGCAGAATGTTGCGGTCGACCGGCGCGATCTTCTCAAGCGGCCAATCGGGAGCCGCCTTCGCGATAATGAGGTCTATGTCGTCTTTTTTAGCGAGGACACCAGAGAGGAGTGCGTCCATGAATGCGCGGTCGGTCGTATCGCCGCCGAACTCCT
>CAZMFT010000039.1:1327-4835 GCA_964565655.1 uncultured Candidatus Saccharibacteria bacterium | reverse complement strand
TCGCGTACCGGCCCATAGGGTCATTCCGCGTGAACATGACGCGCGCGCCGGGCCGAAGCGTCAGGAATTCCGGCGAGAGGCATCCTCGCTTCAGGGCGTCGATGAGGTGATCGGGACCCTTCCCCTCCATCTCGTATCTGCGCGAAAGCCCCGACAACTTCCCGAGCTCCTGCTCGTTCATCCGGTCAACGTCTTCGTTATGAGAGAAGAGACGCGTCGCCTCTCCCGGATCGAATTCGTCTCCCTCTTCCTTCACACGACTTAAGAGATATTCGCGATGCTCGTCTTCTATAGTGCCCGCACGTATCGCGGAAAGCACGCCAAGAAATGCAGCGTCCTCCTGACGGTGCTGCTCTGCGAGGTAGCAGACCAGAGGATTCAAGGCCTTCCACGCGGCGGACGCGAATGCGAATTCGCTCGCAGGGTTATTCATCATGCCGGCGTCTCCCCGGCGCACGACCGGCGGCAGCTGGAAGAAATCACCGACCATGACAACCTGGAGCCCGCCGAAGGGCGCCTGCACCCTTCGTATCTCCTTACATACGACGTCGACCATCGATAAAGTCTGCGCCGAGAGCATCGAGATCTCGTCGATAATGAGGACGTGGGAATTCCGTACCCGGCGCGCGACGCGCTCGTTCGCGCTGATGCGATCGAGGTCGTAGGCAGTGAGGTCCTTGAGGACGCCGATGCCGCTCCACGCGTGTATCGTCATCCCGCCCACATGGGTCGCCGCGATTCCGGTCGAAGCGGTTATCGCAGGCTCTATCCCGCGTTCGTGGAGCCACCGTATATAGGCGTTTACGGTATGCGTCTTACCGCTGCCCGGCTCTCCGGTCAGAAAGACGTTCGCGCCGGTCGTGAGGATGGAGAGAGCGTCCGCCTGGGTCATCCGCGCATTGTAGCAACTGTGGTCAGGATGCCTCTGGAGGCACAAAAGCAAAAGACGCCTGGTGGCGCTTTTTGCTTTTGTGCCTCCAGCTGGAATCGAACCAACATCGACGGCTTAGAAGTCCGCAGCTCTATCCATTGAGCTATGGAGGCTTCTATACCCTAGCCCCACCCTTACGACGGGTCAACGAATTGATACTCGCTCTTGTATCTTCCCTCTTCCGCGCGCCGTTCCTCGAAGAGCTTCTTCGCTGCCTGTATCGCGTCCGCATCCTTGCTACTCTCTGCCGCATCCAACCCGACCGGCTTCCCTTCGATGACGCGTACGAAGGTCCATACGTTCACGAGGACGCTGCCGACGAAAATCGTGCCTGCTAGTGCAAGCAGCACGAGCCAGTCGCGTACCGGACGCAGGTCCTCACCGTATCGGACCGCATGCATCGCCTTCTCTTCTATCTGTTTGAGCGTGGTCATGGCCCGGGAGTGAGATTACGCGCGCCTACCGATATGGTCATCGTCGCGGTCCACGCGCTTCCTTCGTCGTCCCTACCCTCCGCCAGGGTGAGCTGGGACACGGTAAGGTCGTGCGGTCCGTATTCGAGCATGCCGATGGTACGCATCACGGGCGCGAATGATCCGTCGATCTTGAGCGCGATATCTAGATGCGGACGCGGTTCCGTCACCTCGACGACGGAAGCGACCGTGACGCGGCTACCGACCGAGGCACCCGTATCCTCGAGCCCTTCGAGGAACGCGACCACCCCTTCCGGTTCGACGAAATACCCGTGTATCGCCGCACGTTCGGCGTCAGCGCCGAGGAGTGCCGCGCGTGCGCGTGCGCTTGCTTCCTGCGCATCGCGCTTCGCAGCGATGTCCGATAAGAGTGCGCTCGACCGCGCGCTTTCCGTCCCGAGCATGTAGCTCGCGAATACGTAGCCGCCTATCGCCCCCATGACGAGCGCGAGCGCGAGTCCGAGATGCATGAGGGGCTTCTTCATAGCCTGAAATCTCCCGTAAGGGTCATCGAAAAGGCGATGTCCGCATCAAGCGCGTACGCGCCGACCGGAAGCTCGATCGAGGCGATGCCGTTCGTGTTCCGGAGCGCCCGTTCATAGGCCTGCAAGGACGAGCGCGTCGTTGCCATGCCCTGGAGGATCACTTTCCCGTTCGCGGCCGTGCCGACCGGCGGCGTATAGGAGATACCGCTCACAGCGACGCCCGCGCGCGGCACGGCGAGTATCTCGCGGATGACGCTGCTTGCGGACGGCATCGTCGAGAGGCGCGCGAGGTACGAAGCTTCGGCGGAAAGCCGCGCGAGTTCCGCGTTCGCCGCTTCTCCGCCCGACGTCGAGAGCTCTGAACCGAGCCGATCCGCCTCCGACTCGCGTGCCGAGAGCTCCGCGCCGAGGTACAGGTACGACGGCAGGATCATGACTGCATGGAGCGTGATGAGGAGCGCGACGAGGACGAGTGCGACGACGCCGAGACGCATGAAATACGCGCGGCGGAATGCGCGGATGCGCGACGGCGGCAGGAGGTTGATGAGGTTACGGGACATAGGTTCGAAGCGCGAGGCCTATCGCGGTCGCGTATGCGAGGGATTCGGTGTACTCGATGGGCGGGAGCCATTTGTCGCGCGGCGCCAGGTTCGTGAACACGTCGCCGAGCTCGACCGGGATCTTGAGGCCGGCAGCGAGATATTCCGGCAGACCCTTCACGGTCGCGTTCCCGCCCACCAGTATCGCGCGTGATACGGGCTCATGGGCGCCCGACTGCACCTCCTTCGTCTGCCAGTATTCGAGACGACGTGCGATCTCCTCGCGTATCGCGGAGACCGTGGAGAGCATCGCGGCGCGGTAGTCATCGTTCCCGCTCGCGGCGACGAGGCCCCGTTCGACTTTCACGCGACGCGCCTCGTCCTCGGACACGTTGAAATATTTCTGCACGGCCAACGTCAGGGCGTGCCCGCCGATGTCGAGAGTCGTCGCGTAGCGCGGCAGGCGCCCTGCGACCACCATCAGTTTCGTCGTGGTCTTCCCGATATCTATGATGAGCACCGTCGAGGGGTCGCCCGGCCGCAGCACGGCGCGCGGCATCGAGAAGAGCTCGCTCTCTATGGCGCGTACGGCGACACCCGCATCGTCGAACACGGAGAGGGATTGGGTGATGACGCGACGCGCATACCCGACGCCGACGATATGCGTCTCGTCGCCCTTCTTGCCTGCCGAGACGAGGTCGAACGCGACTTCGGCGGGCGGCAATGGCACGAACTCGTCTATCCGCGCCTCGACTGCGGCAGCGAGTGCCGTCGGCGTCTTCCCTTCTACGTCCGCTTCGAAGAGATAGGTACGGGATTCAGGAAGCGCGATAGCCGCGGTACGGATACGGTGCTTCTTCGCGAGATCGGTTATCCCCTTTATGACGGCCGCTGTGTCGGTTATCTCTGCCGAGGTAAACGCGCCTTCGGGCAGCTTCTCCTCCCCGTAGGTGGAGAGCTCGAGCCCGTGAGCATGCTCCGTGAGGAGCGCGGTCTTGATGCCGCTCACGGAAACGTCTATGCCTGCGGTCGGCATAGAGAGGTATGCGGGCGGCGCGAGATTCACGCGCGCGAATCGAG
>CAZMFT010000039.1:0-1227 GCA_964565655.1 uncultured Candidatus Saccharibacteria bacterium | reverse complement strand
GCGGTCGGCATAGAGAGGTATGCGGGCGGCGCGAGATTCACGCGCGCGAATCGAGCGAAAGATCCGGCCATTACTACTGGATTATAACGCGCAATGCGCGTTACGGGCGCTTAGTGCGCGGCAGTCCCGGGAGGAACGGGACGGTCTGGCGCGAGGAACGCGAACGAGTCTCCCTCTCCTACCGCGAACAGCATGCCGTTCGATTCGATACCCTTGATGGTCCGCGGCGCAAGATTCGTAACGTATGCGAGCTGGCGGCCGACAAGCGACTCTGGTTCCGGTACATATGCCTGGATGCCTGACACGATAGTGCGCGGCCCGTCCGGTTCCCCGAAATCGACCAAGCACTTGAGGAGCTTATCCGTTTCCGGTACGCGCTCCGCAGCTTTCACCGTCCCGACCTTCACCTCTATCTTCGCGAACTCGTCTATGGAAATCATGATCGTTGACGTGACAAGAAGCTGGTAAGGATGAGCGCGGCAGCGGAGTCGTCCACGGCAACGTGCTCCACCGGCTTGCGGCTTTTCGCCTCCGGTTCATGCGCGCGCCTCGCCTCGCGCGTCGTGAGTACCTCCGGTTCCCACGAGACAGCGATGCCAGTCGCGTCCGTAAGCCGGCGCGCGAACGCCTTGGCCTCATGGGCGACCGGGTTCTCCGAGCCGTCGAATGCAATAGACTCCCCCGCGACGATGCCGCCGACCCCACGCTCCGCGATAAGCGCCGAGAGCTTTGGGAGCAGCTCCGAATCATTCGGGAATATCGCGTGCGGAAAGCCCATCGTCCCGTTCTCATCAGAGAGCGCGATGCCGACTTTTTTGGTACCGTAATCTAGCCCCAAGTAGCGCATAGGGGCATGGTAGCAAATGCGCGTGTCAGATACAGGGAGGGGTGCGTGAGCGGTTGAAACGAGCGGTCTTGAAAACCGCCAGAACGCAAGTTCTCGTGGGTTCGAATCCCACCCCCTCCGCAAAATGAAATCCGGCTGCGAAGCAGTCGGATTTCATATTTTGCGCGTAGGAGATGGGATTCGAAGGCGAGCGCGGTTTACGTGGCCAGCAGGCCATGTCGCGCGAGCGTGGTCAGGCGGAGGGAGGAGTGACGGCGACGACCGAGCGCTTGACCGACACCACCCCCGCCACAATAAAATCTCTAAAGCTCATCTGAGCGGAAACGCGGTGCTATCATTGAGAGCGTCATGGCGAAAGCACCGCTTTTCGAATGGGAGGC
>CAZMFT010000038.1:0-4901 GCA_964565655.1 uncultured Candidatus Saccharibacteria bacterium | reverse complement strand
TTCCGTACTACACTCCGCCCGGCACGTATCACACGAGGAGGAAGACATGGCCAAGAGCGTAACCGGATATCCGGCGTATCGCCCGAATCCGGAGCTTATGAGCCGAGCTATAGAGGAGATGGCGACGCACCTTGAGTCCGAGTTCTTCACCGAGAACGCGTACCAGAGCCTTAGCACGAGGGACGCCGTTACCATCCAGGGAGCCGCCCATGGAGACTGGTCGCAGACGGCTGATCTCACCTGGCGCCTGTGGGAGGAGTTCGGCATCCCAGGAGATGAACTGCTCGACAAGCAGTGTCAGGCAGTCGTGAGGAGGCTGCGGGCATTTGGCGTCTCCGAAGAGGTCGCGAAGCAGACCTTCGACGATCTCCTCGCGCAAGCGGTCGCGGGCGTCCTCATAAAGCCGAGGACATGACTAGAAGACGAAGGCGGCCTCATGGCCGCCTTTTGCTATAGTTACGCTATGAAGAAGCTCCTCGCGTTCGTCCGTACGCACGAACGGAAAGTCTCCACGGCCGTGTTCCTCGGAGGATTCATCCTCGACAGCCTTACCCTTACGCGCGTCGACTTCGGATGGGTCCACGCGCTTTTCTCGTTCTACCTCGTCATCGCCGCGATGACCCTCGTCCTCACGCACCATTTCGCGGGCGCGAAGCCGGACTCCGCCGCGACGAAGCGCCAGCCCCTCTATACGTTCCTCCCGATGGTGACGCAGTTCGTCCTCGGAGGCCTCTTCTCCGGCTGCCTGGTGTTCTATACGAAGAGCGCGACCCTCTACGCGAGCTGGCCGTTCCTCCTCTTGCTCGCGGTCGTCTTCATCGGGAACGAGGTCCTCCATAAGTACCGCGAGCGCGTCATCTTCCAGACGAGCCTCTTCTTCTTCGCGCTCTATTCCTATGCGATGTTCGCGCTCCCTATCGCCGTAGGCTCGATAGGAACCCTGATATTCCTCGGGAGCGGGGTCGTCTCGGTTGGCGTTTTCGCCGCGCTCCTCTTCCTGATGCGCTCTATACGCAAGGAAGGGTTCGAGGAATTCGCACGCTCTGCCGGCATCGCGGCCGCCTCGATACTCGCGGTAGTGAACCTCTTCTATTTCACCGGCATCCTGCCGCCTCTACCGCTTGCCTTGAAGGACGCGGGCGTCTATCACAGTCTCGTGAAGACTGCGGACGGGTACGAGGTCACCGCAGAGCCGCGCAGCTCATGGTTCTCTCGCATAAGCCGGCAAACCCTCCACCTCTCACGCGGCGAGACGCCGTACGTCTTCAGCGCGGTATTCGCGCCGGTTGCTTTGACGACGAGCGTCGTCCATCGCTGGGAGTTCTATGACGAGGCGGCAGGCGAGTGGGTGACGCGTGCGAACCTTCCGTTCTTCATAAGTGGTGGGCGCGATGCCGGATACCGAGGCTACTCCTACATGCGCGAATGGGAAGCGGGTGCGTGGCGCGTCTCGATAGAGACCGAAAGCGGCGCCACCATCGGCTATGTGCGTTTCAATATCGAGACCGTACCAGAGAAACCGGCGTTAGAGACGATCGTTAAATGAAAACGGCCCCAACGGGGCCGTTTTCATTTAACCAACCCTTACCTTTAATTTGGTCTGTTTTGCTTTGTCGTGCTTCGGAAGAACGATGGTCAGAAGACCTTCCTTGGCGTTCGCTGCGGAATTCTCGACATCCACCTCCTGCGGAAGAAGGATTGTACGGGAGAAGGAACCCCAGAAGAGCTCACGGGTGAAATAGTCCGCATCCATGACCTGCTCGCGCTCCTCGCGGGAGCCCTCGATGACGACCATGTCGCGGCTAATGGAGACGTTGAGGTCATCGGCGCGCACGCCTGCGACGAACGCGCGTATGACGATATCGTTCGCGTTCTGGAAGACGTCGACCGGGAGCTGGCCCTCGGTCGCCGAAGAGTCATCCTCGTATATGGCACCGCGCGCGGCGGCAGGAGCCGCTGCCTCGCGGCGGGGACGCTCGGTGGGGAGGTCGTCGTCGAACGAATCGTAGTCCGAAGCCTGGGAGGCGCCGGAAAGCCGTTCGAAGAATGAGCGTTTCTTGTTGATTGCCATTGCTAACGGGATTTCCTGGATAATAGGCGGGCCTTATACCGGAGCACCTCCATCAGGGCGAATACGGCGATAATGCCGGTCCACACGAGGAAGAAGGCGTTCACGGCTTCCGAGCCGTCTTTAGAGATTATAAGGAGGTTGAAAAGCGCGTGCAACGCGCTCGCAAGGACAAGTCCGAGAGATGTCGCGATGACGCGCATGCTCCAGGGCTTCTTATAGGAGAATGCGAGCGCGAAACCGATGAGAGCCGACGCGAATACGTGGAGCAAGGTCGAGCCGACGAAGCGGAGGTTCCCGGTGAGTATGCCGGCCATCACCTCGCCTCCTGCGAATGGCGAAAGGACGAAGAGGACGTTCTCGAACGCGGCGAACCCGAGCCCGATGACGATGAGGTAGATCACGTAATCGATAGGCTCATCAACCCATTTCCGCCAGAGGATGAGCGTCGCTGCGGCTGCATACTTGAGGGACTCCTCTATGACGGCCCATGAGAATATGACTGCAGTCATCGTCGAGAATGTGGACTCTGCGAGCTGTTCCAGGGGAAGCGCGACAAGGACCGACAAGGCGCCAGCTAAGAAAGCGAGCGCGATTATGCGGCGAGGCTCGGGATGCGGCGCGTCCTCCTGTAGCAGGAGAAAGAGCCAGATGAGTGCAGGAAGGAAGCCTATCGCGAACGAGAGAGCGATGGAGCTGATCACCCTTCCAGTTTAACAGGCCAGGACGCGACCATGAGGAATTCCGCATCCTTCCTGGGGTGGTGCTGCCATATCTCCTCGGTCACGAACGGCATGAATGGGTGGAGGGCGCGCAGGCTGGTATCAAGAAGCGTAAGCAGAAGCGCTTGGCGCGAGGCTTTCGCTGCCGCGTCCGTACCGGCAAGTATCGGCTTGGATTCCTCGAGGATCTTGTCCGCGAGCTCGTGCCAGACATAGTGATAGAGCTTCTCGCCGGCAAGGTAATAGCGGTACTCGTCCATGTCTTTCGTGACGTCCACGATGACCTCATCGAGCGCTCGCCGATGCGCCGTGTCTGCCGCCGTCAGAGGGGCAGTAGCGTCAGCGGCTTCTGATCCCTCGTAGATGAATCGCCCGATGTTCCAGAGCTTGTTCGCGAAATTCTTGTACCCCTTTATCTTGTCCTCCCGCAGCGCGAGGTCGGTTCCCGGCGTGTTGCCGACAATGAGTCCCATGCGGAGCGCATCGGTACCGAACTTGCCCGTAAGGTCGAGCGGATTGATGACGTTACCTTTCGATTTCGACATCTTCTTGTTGTTCGCGTCGTTCACGAGGCCGTGGAGGTAGACGGTATGGAATGGCGGTTTGCCGCCCCGATAGATACCGAAGAAGATCATGCGTGCGACCCAGAAGAATAGGATGTCGCGGCCCGTCTCGAGTACGTCCGTAGGGTAGTACGTCCCGTAGTCTTTTTCATGGGGATATCCGGTCGTAAGTAACGGCCACTGGCCTGAGGAGAACCACGTATCGAACGTGTCCGTATCGGCGTTCCAGCCTGCTCCCGGAGATTCGATGGACGCCTTCCACTGGCCGTCCTTCTCCCACGCCGGTATCGGGATGCCCCAGACTATCTGCCGGCTCACGTTCCAGTCGAGCGTGTTCTCCATCCAGTGCCGGAATATCTTCTCCTCGTGCTCGGGAATGAAGCGTACCTGCTTTTTTTCGACTGCGTCGAGCGCCATCTTGGCGAGGGGTTCCATCGAAACAAACCATTGGTCCTTGACCTGCGGCTCGATCATCGTATTGCACTTATAGCAGCGCTTCACGACGTTCTGATACTTCTCATCGGTGGAGACAAGAAGGCCCTTGGCTGCGAGTTTCTCCACGATCTTCGTGCGGGCTTCTGTGATCTTCATGCCTTCGAATTCTCCTGCCAAAGGCAGGAGCTTGCCGCGCCAATCGATGATCTGTTCGTAATCGAGGTTGTGCCGCTTTGCTATCTCGAAATCGATAGCTGAGTGCCATGGGGTGATGGTCATCACGCCGGTGCCGAATTCCGGATCGACCGATTCGTCCTTGATGACCGTCGCGGTGATGGGGCCGTTTATCCACTCAACGTCGAGCGTCTGTCCGTGCTGCCACTCCTTATAGCGGGCATCGTCCGGATGCATGACGACGTACTTGTCGCCGAACTTGGTCTCAGGGCGCACAGTGCCGATAGAGAATGGGCCGTACTTGAAGGTATAGAACGGAGTCGTCTCCTCCACGTTCTCGGTCTCGACGTCCGAGAGGGACGTCTGGTGCTTGGGACACCAATTGACTGTGCGCTTTCCGCGATAAACGAGACCGTCGCCGTGCATTTTGATGAACGTTTCCTGCACCTTCTTCACTATCTCGGGGTCAAGAGTGAACTTCGCGCGCGACCAATCGCACGACGCGCCCAAGGAGCGCACCTGCGCTTCCATGTTCGACTTGTTGGCGAGTGTGAAGTCGAGGATCTCCTTATAGAGCTCGGCGGGGTCCATCTGGAAGCGCGAACGCCCCTCTTTCTCAAGCTGCTTCTCATAGACGACCTGCGTCTCGAATCCGGCGTGGTCGGCGCCCGGTATCCAGAGCGCGCGCTTTCCCTGCATACGGCGGAAGCGGGTCATGAGGTCCTCGAGCGCGATGAAAAGCGCGTGCCCGGCGTGGAGGTTGCCGTTCGCGTTCGGAGGTGGCATCACGATGGTGAAGGGCTCCGCACGGTCACCCGGAAGGTTATCCGGGTTGAAATAGCCCGACTTCTCCCAGGCTTCGTAGAGGCGCCCCTCGGTCGCCCCGGGGTCGTACGGCTTCAGGAATTTCCCGTCCATTACTCTCGAATATAGCAAATA
>CAZMFT010000037.1:973-4940 GCA_964565655.1 uncultured Candidatus Saccharibacteria bacterium | reverse complement strand
CGCTTCCGGAGAGATGCGCGGTGAGCCTTCTTCGCTCCCTTAGTGATTGCCATGTAGGCCGTAATGTACGACACCTGGGCACTTCGCGCAAATGGTAGGATGCAGCCATGATCCGGGAGATTCGCGGCACCGTGCTCTCGCAGGATGTCCTCGGGGCGACCATCGAGGTCGCCGGATTCGGTATATTCGTCCACCTCCCTAGCCCGTCTCTCCTCACGGTAGGCGAAGAGGCGCGCGTCCTTACGCATCTTGCCGTGAAGCAGGACGGTCTCGAGCTCTACGGGTTCCTGAATGAGGCCGATCGGAAATTCTTCGAGCTTTCCCTCTCAGTCTCCGGCGTCGGCCCTAAGACCGCGATGTCCTTGTTGCGCCGCGCGCCGCGCGAGCGGCTCGAGGAAGCCATCGCGAAGCGCGATCTCGCGTACCTCACCAAGGTCGCAGGCCTCGGCAAGAAGAGTGCGGAGAAACTGATGGTCGAGATCGGCGAGCGCATCCAAATGTCCGGAGCGAGCGAAGGGGGTGAGGATGGCGAGATATTCGATACCCTGGTCGCCCTTGGGTATACGGAGCGAGAGGCTCGCACGGCGCTCTCATATATACCGAAAGAGGTCTCCGGAAAGGACGCGCGGCTCCGCGTCGCGCTCTCGTCCGCAACGCGCTGATGAATACGCTGAAGCGAATCCTTCAAAACGTCCTGCCGCGCCGCCTGTACCGGACGCTCCTTTCTCCGTACCACTACCTACTTTCCTTGTTCGCAGCCCTGCGCTACGGATTCCCGGCCCGCTCCCTTACGGTCGTGCTCGTCACGGGTACCAAGGGCAAGTCGTCCGTCACCGAGATGCTCTTCTCTACATTACGTCACGCGGGAGTCCCGGCTGCGGTCGCGGGCACCATACGCTTTTCGATAAACGACGAGTCGCATCCGAACCTCTATAAGATGACCTTGCCAGGCCGCGGCTTCATCCAGCGATTCCTGAAGGAAGCGAAGGATAAGGGCGCGAAGTACGCCATCGTCGAGGTGACCTCTGAAGCCGTCCTCCAGCACCGGCACCGCTTCCTCTCCCCGAACGCGCTCATATTCACGAACCTGCAGCGCGAGCACATCGAGTCGCATGGCTCTTTTGAGAAATACGCAGCCGCGAAATTCCAGATAGGGCGCGAACTCGCGCGCTCCGGGAAGCGTCCGCGCGCCATCATCGCGAACGCGGATGATGTGGCGAGCGCACCATACCTTGCGCTCCCGGTCGAGACCGCGCTTCCCTACTCATATAAGGATGTGTCCGATGTCGTTGCCACACCCGGGAACGTCTCGTTTACGCACGAGGGCACGAAGTACTCGATGCGGCTTCCGGGAAGCTTCTCCATCATGAATGCGCTCGCGGTCATCCGCGCAGCATCCTTCCTCGGGGTCGCCGCCGAAAAGATATCCGCGGGGCTTTCCGCGCTCGAGCGCATACCAGGGCGCACGGAACGCATCGAAGCGGGACAGGATTTCCACGCGATCGTCGATTACGCGCATACGCCGGATTCCTTGAAGGCTCTCTACGGCGCGTATCCGTGCCGGAAGATCTGCGTCCTCGGGAACACGGGCGGAGGGCGCGATGCATGGAAGCGTCCCCTTATGGGCGCCATCGCGGATGATTCATGCGAAGAGGTCATCCTCACGAACGAGGACCCGTACGATGAAGATCCGCGAGAGATCATGGACGCGATGGCGGGCGGCATGAAGCGCGAACCGCGCATCATCCTCGACCGGCGCGAAGCCATCAGGACCGCGCTCTCACTCGCGAAGTCCGGCGACGCGGTACTCATAACCGGAAAAGGCACTGACCCCTACATCATGGGCGCCCGCGGAGAGAAGATGCCGTGGAGCGACGCTGCGGTCGTCCGCGAAGAACTCGAAAAGCTCACTCGCGCGAGCTAGCGTGAGATATCATAGGAAGCGATGCAGGCAAACGTTCTTCTCGTGGCCGGGATACTCCTTTTCGTATTCCTCGCCTGGGCCTCGACCGGAGGGCCGGAGCGCACGATGCCCTGGCAACCGGCGTTCACCCTCACCGGGAACGCGAATACCTCGATAAGCGATACCGGCACGCCGCGCTCGGAGCGTGACGCGGAGCGCGAGCTCGCGCGCATACAGGAAGAGGTCGTCGACCTCCAGCGGAGCGCCGTCTCCGCCGCGCGTTTCGGCGACCCGTCTCCCTATAAGGACCGCGTCTCTTTGACGCTTGGCACCAGCGCGACCGCAGACGACCCTGACCGCGAGTACGTGACGATTTCCGTCTCGACCCGCGAGGATGAGCCCATAAACATGACCGGCTGGCGCCTCTCCTCGAGCGCGCTCGGCCGCACGATAGCGCTCCCGACCGCTGTCTCTGTTCCTCGCTCTTCGAAGGTGAACGTCGAGGAGGCGCTTGCGCTGCGGCCCGGTGACCGCGCGATAGTCATCGTCGGCGAGTCGCCGGTCGGCTACTCCTTCCGCGAGAACATGTGCACCGGCTATTTCGACCAGTTCCAGGACTTCTATCCAGCGCTATCACATAAGTGCCCGGCGCCAGTGGACGATTTCGACCGTTTCTACCTCGGGAGCGAGCGTCAGCTCGATTCCTGTCGCGCATATCTCCGGAGCGCGCGCCGCTGCGAGATCCCGCGTGACCAGCCGTCATCTTTGGGGAGCGAATGTGAATCCTTCATCGACACGCACCTCGATTACAACGGCTGCGTCGACATGCACCTGGGCGACCGCGACTTCCTCTCCTCTACCTGGCGCGTCTACCTCGAACGCTCGAGCGATTTCTTCACCGAGGATCACGATACCGTGAAGCTCCTCGACGCCTCCGGCAAGACCGTCGACCTCGTTTCTTACTAGGAAAGAGGGGTCGAAAGTGCTAAAAAGGCAGTGAGCGCCCATAGCTCAGTTGGTAGAGCAGCTCCCTTTTAAGGAGTTGGTCCCTGGTTCGAGCCCAGGTGGGCGCACAAACACGAAAACGTCCCGATCTGCATCGGGACGTTTCGGTTTGTGCGCGGCGGAGTCATGTTTTGCGAGCACGCAAAACAGACGAGCCAGGGTCGTGGCCTGAAGCGAGTGACGACGAGCTTCAGAGCTATGACCACGAAGTGCGAGTCCGATAAGAAATGTAGCAAAAGCCCCGCTTTCGCGGGGCTTTTGCTTAGTTCACTTACCAGGTCCCCCCGGTAGATACTGAGGCAATTTTCATAGGCATATTATTAGTAAGACTTACTAATAATGGATGAATTATAGCATAACAGGGGGTAGGAAAATGTAGGCCAAAAACAGCACAAATAGCGTAGTAATACCTATACCTAGGAAGATGCTTTGCATTATCCACGTCCAAGCAGGAACGGAGATTACATTACCCTTGTTGAGAGACGTTCCCCTATGGAATGCGGCTGCCTGCTCAAATGAAGTTTCTCTTACGCCAACCTTTCTCCATTCGAGGAATCGAACTTGCCTTTGATCTACTATCTCGTCCCACCACATTTCTTCGCGCTTGAGGTGAAGGAGACCCATCAGGAGGGAAACTATTAATGAAAATACACTGATGGACAAAGTTACTTTGGCCCAGAAGACCGCTAACGGAGAAGCGTTCCCCACGAAATCACCAACGAAGAAACCCAGCAACACAAAGAGCAGCGCCGCTATTTGCACCTCGAGTCGTATAAATTCTGTTGATACTTCAGCTGCGTGATCTCCTGCAGAAATCGCTCCATCGTATCCAATCTGCATGAAATCCTTTGCGAGAGACATCTTTTCAGGGTCAGACATCTTCTGCGCGCACGTCTTTGCCACTTCCTCGGAAATATATTTCTTCAGCTGGTCTTCATTCATGGCTGCAACTCTACGCCCCCCGAATCGAAAAGCAAGCTACCTCCCCCCCCCCCAACCCCCACCTTCCCAACCCCCCCCCCACCCCCCCCCCCCCCCCCCCCCCCCCCCCCCCCCCCC
>CAZMFT010000037.1:0-963 GCA_964565655.1 uncultured Candidatus Saccharibacteria bacterium | reverse complement strand
ACGGGGGAGGGGAGGGGGAACGACGGGCCCGACCGGTGAAGACAGCACCCCCAAACTCCATCTTTCCAACCCCTCCCCAAACCCCCTCCCCCCGCTCCGCGCCTCCGACTGCAGCTCGATAAGCTCCAGCGAGAGTTCGCCTGCCTCGCGAGTAGTCCACACACGCGCTCCCTTCTCCATAATGTCCCTAGCTTTCCAAGATAAAAGTCCGTGAATCATCTCGGGCGCATCCCCTTCCCTCATGGCCTTCACTATCTCAAGCCACAGCGCTTTGCCGTCGCGAGCAGCGAGCGCGTTCACCAAGCCACTGTTAAACCCGCGCGATTCTTTCTTCACTGCAGATTCCACTGTAAACACTTTCTCCGCCTTCCCGTCCAGCTTCTTCATCTGCGCCGCAAGGAGCTTCGGCGCGAGTATCGCTATGGCGTTCGGGGAATCCGCAAGCGTCTTCAGGTGCTCCAGCACTGCCTCACCGCTGTCCTTAAGAGAGAACGGATCGTCGACGAGCACCAAGGACTTCGAGAAGAAGAGTCCCACCGCCCCCGCAGCACCCGATAAGGACTCCGCACTCACTTCGTCCGGCAGGATGCGCATATACGGCGCTTCGGGCGCCTTCTTCCGTGCCGCGGCAACCCACGCGAACGCCTTCTGCCGCACCTTATTACTATCGGAGCCCGTAAAGAGATAGATCATAGTGGCAACATCTCCCCCCAATTCGCTCCCACCTTCGCCTCGGCGATTATCGGAACGCCATTCCTCATATCCTCCGGCAACACTGACTCCATGATCTCCTTGATCTTCGGTGCGAGCTCCTTCATACGCTCGTCCTTCACCTCATAGACGAGTTCGTCGTGGACCTGGAGGAGGAGGTGCGCATTCCCCTTCTCCTTCTCTTCTTCGAGCATCGAATCTACCGCGACCATCGCGAGCTTGATGACATCCGCCTGCGTCCCTTGGATCGGC
>CAZMFT010000036.1:0-5149 GCA_964565655.1 uncultured Candidatus Saccharibacteria bacterium | reverse complement strand
CGCTCGCCGAGATCCTGGAGCTTCTTGGTGACGTCCGATCCGTCGGTCACGACCGAGCACGGCGCGCTCTCGAGGAGGGAGAACTGCGTATCGAGAGAGAGCGTATCGATCGAAAGCTGGTCTTGGATGGCGTTCAGCTCTGACACGCGGGCGCGGTTAAGGGCATTGACCGCGTATATGACGGTGCCGACCGTAAGGACGGAAATGCCGAGAGCGATAAGGGCGTTGCGGGCGAAAAGCGACATGATATCCGGACTCTAATACAAAACCTCTTATTCGGCTACCGCCAGCCGCGCTTCGTGCCGAATGCGACGTCCACCGTGGCTTTGATGAGCCAAAGAGGAGCAATTAGCCCGTAGAAGAGCGTGTAGCCGACGACGCCGCGGACGATCTTGCCCGGCGTCTTCGAGACGCGCTTGCCGACCATGATCATGACGACCGCTAAGGCGCCCATGAGGACCGAGAGCACGGTGATGAGGGACACCGGTGCGTAGAACCAATCGAACGTGCGCGAGAAGTCGGGCCAGCCGAAACTGAATTCGAACGGGATACCGCGGTGGATGAGGTAGGCGTCCAAAATCTGCTTCACGAGGAAGTAGATGGAGAGGAAGAAGAGGATGATACCGGCGCCAATCGAAAGGATGCCCAAGGGGAGCGTAACGAGGCCGAGCGCTCCGTATTTACGGTTCCCGACCATGTCGCGGTACTCGTGCATGACGTTACGCATGAAGCCCGTCGTCCAGCGCGTGCGCTGCTTTATGAGGGATGGCACCGTGGTGGGCGCCTTGGTATAGACGCGCGCGCGCGGCGAGCTCTCTATCCAATAGCCTGCCTTCTGGAGGCGGAGCGCCATCTCCATGTCCTCGGTTTGATGTCCGTACTGGAAGCCGCCTACCGAGAGGATGATGTCGCGGCGATAGAGCGAGAACGGCCCTGGCGTCACGTGTATCGCGTTCACGAGGGAGAGCACGTGGCGCAGGAATATGCCGAAGATGTATTCCGCGTTCTGCATGTGCTGCAGGAGGTTCGAGGGCTTATGTATGGACATAGCTGCGGTCGCGGCAGCGACCTTGGGGCCCGTGAACCCGGAGAGCACTTCGCGGAGCGCGTGCGGGTCCACGAACGAATCGGCGTCGAGGCAGCCAATTATCTCTGCGTTCGTCGCGCGGATGCCGGCGTTCATGGCGTGGTGCTTGCCCTGCTCGCGCTCGAACACGATCTTCACCTGCGGGTGGCCGCGGAAGCGTTCGATGACGAGCGCGGTGTTGTCGGTCGACGCGTTGTCGACGATGACGACCTCGAGCTTATCCTTGGGGTAGTCGAGCGCGAGAAGGGACTCGACGGTAGCGACTATCGTCTCGCCCTCGTTCCAGCAGGGGGTGATTATGGCGACCGTCGGCTCCCAGGCGGACGCGCCGCGCTTCCGAGCCTCTCGCGCTGGCCCCGAGAGGAAGGTCACGAGGATGAACGACTCGAAGAAGAGCGCCAAGAAAAGCACTGGATACACGATCAGCTCCGGACCCATAATGGCCTCATTATACCATATTTAACCGCTATGAAAACTGCGCTCTGCTTCGTTACCGCGCTGCGATGCTCGCGCACCGTATTTCAATACGGCTTACTCGCTTCTCGCTTGCGCCTTGCAGAGCATCGATTTTCATAGGGTTCATTCGCTGGTATTGTGGGCGTATGAAGTCGCAAACCGGACGCCTTCACCCCATAACCGTGGGCATCCGCGAATTCGCGGCCATCTTCGGCCGCATGGGGTTCGACGTCGCGCAGGGCCCGGAACTTGAGGAGGAGTGGTACAACTTCTCGGCGCTGAACGTCCCGGCTGACCACCCGGCACGCGACATGCAGGACACGTTCTGGACTAAAGAAAAGACGCCGCGCGTCCCGCGGACCCATGCGACCTCGGTGACGATACGTAAGCTCGAGGAGATGGCGAAGAGCGGGGCGACAGAGATGCGCGCCATCAATCCCGGAAAGGTGTTCCGGAACGAGGCGACGGACATGACGCACGAGGCGCAGTTCTATCAGCTCGACGGATTCGCGGTCGGTCCCAAGGGTACGGTGACCTTGGCGCACCTCAAAGGCACGTTCGATCGCTTCTATCGGGAGTACCTCGGCGAGGGTGCGAAGGTCCGCTTCCGTCCGAGCTACTTCCCGTTCGTCGAGCCGGGCGTGGAGATAGACGTGTGGTTTGTGCCGCCGGGGAAAGAAGGGAGGTGGCTCGAGATGGCAGGCGCAGGCATGCTCCATCCGAGCGTGCTTCAGAATGCGGGACTCGATCCGGAGAAGGTTGCTGGATTCGCGTTTGGCGGCGGCATCGAGCGCCTGCTTATGGTGAAGCACGGCATCCCTGACGTGCGCCTCTTCCATTCGGGCGATATCCGCTTCACCGCCGCATTCGAGGAAGTGGATGAAGATGCGACGCCCGTGACCCACTGATATGAAAGTCTCCTTACCGTGGTTAGGAAAACACATAGACGCACCTCTTCCCGGCATACGCGATGTCGCTGACGCGCTCACGTTCCATTCGTGGGAGATAGAAGAGGAAGGAGCGGATTGGCTCGATGTGAAGGTCCTTCCTAACCGCGCGGCCGACGCGCTGTCGCACCGCGGCGTCGCACGCGACCTTGCGGCCATACTCAACGTGCCTGCGAAGCCCGATCCGCTTCGCGCGATATACGAGCCATTCAAGACAACTGACGAGCTTTCGATAGAAGTAGAGGACGCGCGGCTCTGCCCGCGCTACATGGGCGCCGTGGTGAAGGGGGTCAAGGTAGGGCCGTCGCCGACCTGGCTCAAGGAGGCGCTCGAATCCGTCGGGCAGCGCTCCATCAATAACGTCGTGGACGCGACCAATTACGTGATGCTCGATCTCGGGCAGCCGTTGCACGCGTTCGATGCCGGAAAGATCGAGCGCGAGGAGGGGAAGATGCGTATCGGCGTGAGGAGCGCCAAAGAAGGCGAGAAGACGACGATACTCTCTGGCGAAGAGTACGCGCTCCCGGCTTCCGCACTTGTCATAGAGGACGCGGTCGCGCATACGGTCATCGGCATCGCGGGCGTCAAAGGCGGGAAAGCGGCGGAAATCACCGAGGCGACGACCGATATCGTCATTGAGGCGGCGAATTTCGATGGCACATCGGTGCGTAAGACGAGCCAGGCATTGAAGCTCTGGACGGACGCAGGGAAGCGATTCCAGAACGGCATCTCGCCGGAACTCGTGGCGTACGCGATGACAGCGGTCGTCGCGCTCATCAAGGAGACCGCGGGCGGAGAGCTCACGGGCGTCGTCGACCGATACCCGGCGCCGATAGAGCCCGTACAGGTACCGGTCTCAGTGGGAGAGATCAACACCCTGCTCGGCACGAGCTTCGCGGCGGACGAGATAGAGACGGTATGGCAGCGTCTTGGCTTCGCCTATAAGCGCGCGGGCGATGACTTCACCATCGACCCGCCGTTCGAGCGTCGCGACGTCAGTATTCCCGAGGATCTCATAGAGGAGGTCGGACGCATATTGGGCTACGACCGCGTGCCGGTGACGGAGCTCGCATCGCGGGCCGAAGTGCCTGACCAGGCGCGCTTCCGCGGCATCGAGCGCGTGAAGGATTTCCTCGTAGACAAGGGCTTCATCGAGATCTCGACGCAGTCATTCGCTCGCGAAGGCGACATCATCCTCGCGAATCCCTTGGACGTAGAGAAGCCCGCGCTCCGTGTCTCGCTCAAGGAGAATATGCAGGAGGCCATGGCGAAGGCGAAGCAGTACGCCCTGCGGGTTCTTGCGCCCGGTGAGAAGCCAAAACTGTTTGAGATAGGCACCGTCTTCGCGACTGACGGAGAAGCGACGATGCTCGAGACCTCCGAGCCGGTTGCGGGTCTTCCGGACCTGGCCGCCGATAACACGTACGAGCCGCGCATGGTCTCGCTCGGCGTGTTCAAGGAGTACTCCGTATACCCGTTTACGACCCGCGATATCGCGCTCTGGGTCCCGGGAGAGGTCGATGCGAAGGATGTCGAGACGCTCATACGCGAGCACGCAGGAAAGCTTTTGGTACGCCTCGACCAGTTCGACCGGTTCGAGAAAGAGGGTCGCGTCTCATACGCGTTCCGTCTCGTATTCGAGTCCATGGAAAAGACGCTCACCGATGAAGAGGTGAATGCCGACATGGAGAAGGTCTACGCCGCCGTGCGCGCAAAGGGATACGAGGTCCGCTAGCTATGGATTACCTCACCGTATCGGCGCTCAAGGTAAGCGCCTCTCATGGTCATTACGAGCATGAGCGGAAGACCGAGCAGGAATTCAAGGTGTCGCTCCGGGTCGGATACGAGTCTCGTCCGGCAGGTGCTTCCGACAAGCTCGAAGACACCATCGATTACGACGACCTCCGGCGTATCGTGCGGGACACGTTTTCTGGTACGCAGCGCTACCTCGTGGAGAAGCTCGCCGACGATATCGCCGCAGAAATATTGAAAGACGAACGTGCGAAAGAGGTGACTGTTTCCATACAGAAAACGGCCGTCTGGCTTGACGGCGTTCCCGGGGTCGAAATCACGCGAAAACGCCCGTAACTACGCCATTATTTCAAGGGCTTGCTGTCCTCGTTCGTGCTATACTGTAGGCACGAATCACCATGGCGAAAGGTACTGAGAAAGAGCCAAAGGCTAAGGCATACGACGCGTCCTCTATCCAGGTCCTCGAGGGCCTTGAGCCGGTCCGCAAGCGCCCGGGCATGTACATCGGGACGACCGGTCCCGACGGCCTCCACCACCTTATCTGGGAGATCTTCGATAACTCGCGCGACGAGGCCATGGGCGGGCACGCCTCCGATATCGAGGTAGCGCTCCTTCCGGGCGGCTATGTGCGCGTTGCGGACAACGGCCGCGGCATCCCGGTCAACATCCATCCGAAGACGAAGCTTTCTGCACTCGAGATGGTGATGACGACGCTTCACGCCGGCGGAAAATTCGGCGGCGAGGATTCCGGATACAAGGTCTCGGGCGGTCTCCACGGCGTCGGTGCGTCGGTGGTGAACGCCTTGTCGACCCATGCGAAGGCGGTCGTCCACAAGGACGGCGGCATCCACGTGCAGGAGTACCAGATAGGGAAGCCGAAGGCGAAAGTGAAGCAGACCGGGAAGAC
>CAZMFT010000035.1:0-5452 GCA_964565655.1 uncultured Candidatus Saccharibacteria bacterium | reverse complement strand
TCCAAAGCCCTCGACCATATCGAGGAGGTCATCGCGATCATCCGGAAGTCCGCAGACGTCCCGACCGCCTCCGCGGCCCTCCAGAAGAAATTCGGGTTCACCCCGATACAGGCAGCAGCCATCCTTGAGATGCGTCTCTCGAAACTCGCGGGCCTCGAGCGCAAGAAGATAGAGGACGAGCTTACGGAGGTACAGGCCCTCATCAAGAAACTGAAGGAGATACTCTCTTCTGCCAAGAAGATCCTCGCGGTCGTGAAGGCGGAGCTTCAGGCGCTCGCCGAGAAATACGGGGACGACCGTCGCACCAAGATCGTGAAGGGCGGCGTGAAGAACATCTCGGTCGAAGACCTCGTGCCTGACGAGGAGAGCGTCCTCGTCATCACCGCGGGCGGCTACGTGAAGCGCACAAATCCGTCAGAATATAAGGCGCAGAAGCGCGGCGGCGTCGGTGTCATCGACATGTCCACGAAGGAGGAAGACGTGGTCACGCACTTCCTCTCGGCATCTGCGCACTCCGACCTCCTCTTCTTCACGAACGCCGGGAAGGCGTATCAGACCAAGATGTACGACATCCCGGAGGGACGCCGCGCGACGAAGGGTAAATCCATCATGAACTTCCTGCCGTTCGCAGCCGAAGAGAAGGCGACCAGCGTGCTTGCGGTACCTAAGGGCGCCGAACGGGACGCGTTGTCAGTCTTCTTCGTGACCGAGCAGGGTGTCGTGAAGAAGGTTGCCGCCAAATCATTCGCGGACGTCCGTAAGTCCGGCATCATCGCCATCAACCTCAAGGGCGGCGATAAGCTCGTCTCTGCGCATCTTGCGTCTGAAGGCGACACCATTTCCATAGTGACCGCGAAGGGGCAATCCATACGGTTCGAGGCGGACGATGTGCGCGAGATGGGGCGCACGGCAGCGGGCGTGCGCGGCATGGCTGTGAAGAAGGGCGACTCGGTCGTGTCTGCGGAGGTCATCCCGCTCGCAGACGCGAAGAATGCGGCGCTCCTCGTCGTCATGGCGAAGGGATACGGCAAGCACACCTCAATCGACGAGTACAAGATCCAGGGACGCGGCGGTTCCGGCATCAAGACCGCGGAAGTGACCGCGAAGACCGGTGAGATCATCGGCGCGAAGATACTCACGGGCGAGTTCAAGGATGATGAGATAGTGGTGATCTCCAAGAAAGGTCAGGTTATCCGCACGAAGGTGGGCGAGATCTCCTCACTCGGACGCGCGACGCAGGGCGTACGTATCATGAAATTGCGGGAAGGAGACGCTATTGCAAGCATGGTAGCGCTGTAAATCGCGCATACGGGCCATCTACTTCGTTTCTCGTTCTGGTGCTCGCTCACCCTATGCTGAAAATACGGCAGCAATGAAAGATAAGGGCTCCGTTAGACGGAGCCCTTCGTCAGAGCAGTTTCTTTAGGCAGAAGAGCGCCTCGCGGCAATTCCGCTCTTCCTTCTGGTACTTATGCGCCGGCGCGTAGAGGCGGTGTGTCGTGCAGCGGTCCCTATTGGCTTCGGCACGCGCCCGCCAACCCTCGACGACATGATTCACGCGCATATACTGTCCGATCTTGAATGCGCACATGATGTCGCTCACCGTACGGGCTTCGAAGAGGGCGATCTGATATTCGACCGCATCCTCCTCCGACGTGTTCCGATACTCGCGCATCTTGTGAACATGCCGGTACGTCGCGACGAGCCGCTCTCCGAGGAAGATCCCGATGATCTCGAGCTCCGCCGGCTTTTGGGCCGTTTCCGTTGTTCTCCAGTGCATCCTTGCCCCCTGTGCTTCTGCGAGCGTTGTACTCAATCGCGCGTGCCGCGTCAACACGGGCGCGTGCTATTTTTATACGTATATGTCATTCGCGGATCCGCGCGAGAACGTCCTGCAGATAGGGCTCCATGACGGCATGAAAGTCGGCGACCTGGGCGCGGGTTCCGGCCACTACGCGCTTGCTGCAGCCGCGGCCGTAGGAGACACCGGCCGCGTCTATGCGATAGACGTGCAAGAAGATGTCGTGACCCATATCAGGGACGCAGCAGCCCGCGCTGGCCTCAAGAACGTGGAGGCCGTATGGGGTGATTTCGAGCGGCCAGGAGGCACGAAGTTGCGCGATGCGATCTTAGACGCCGCGATACTCTCGAACGTCATGTTCCAGGTCGAGCATCATGCGGGTGCGATCGCTGAGGTGAAGCGGATAGTGCGCCCCGGCGGCAAGGTACTGGTCATCGACTGGGCAGGCTCGTACGGGCATCTCGGACCCCATCCGGATCATGTCGTCACGGAAGCGGCGGCGACCGAGCTTTTCATAAACGCGGGATTCCATAAGGTGAAAAGCATACGTGCAGGAGCGCACCACTACGGTATCCTGTTTACGACACCGGCATGATAGACAAACTCAACACCCTGCGCCCGTTCCAGATAGCCGTGATGGGCGCCTTCGGCGTCTTGGCGCTTATCGGCCTTATCGTGTTCGCCACCTATAAGCCGAGTGACCTCGGGACCGCGAACGTAGGAAAGGTCGTCGTGTGGGGTATCGTCCCAGCAGATGCGATGGAAGGCGCCATGGCAGAGCTCACGCAGGATAAGTCGTACCGGGGCGTCTCATACGAGTACGTGCGGCCGGAGTCGTTCGCCTCGGAGCTCGCGAATGCGCTCGCTGCGGGGGCGGGCCCCGACCTCATCCTCATATCGCAGGAAGAGCTCATGAGCCAGGAGGAGAAACTTTCTCTCATCTCATTCGATTCGATACCGGAGCGTACGTATCGCGACAAGTTCGCGAGCCTCTTCGAGATATATCTCACGAAGGAGGGGACCTATGGCATCCCGATGATGGCCGATCCGATGGTCCTCTATTACAACCGGGCGACCCTCTCTGCCTCCGGCATCGCCTCGCCGCCAACGACCTGGGCGGGGGTACGTGGGCTCGTTAACACGCTCACCACGCGTATGGGCGAATCCATCGCGAAGTCGGCGATACCGTTCGGAAGCTACGGCAATGTGACGAATGCCCGCGGCATCCTTTCGACGCTCTTCTTACAGGCAGGTTCTCGCATCACCGGGAATGATTCGCAGGGTCGGCTTCGCTCGACTATTGCGGATTCGACGGGGAACGGGACGGGGAATCCGGTCCAGGGAGCGCTCCTCTATTACGCGGAGTTCGCGGACCCGGTGAAGCCCTTCTATACCTGGAACAGCGCGCTTCAGGAATCCCGCCAGGCGTTCCTGTCGGGCTCGTTGGCGTTCTATCCGGGGTATGCATCCGAGGCACGCTCTTTGGCTTCTGCTAACCCGAACCTCGATTTTGATATGGCGCGCATGCCGCAGCCGGAGGAGGGTGGCACGAAGACCGTGTACGCCAAAGCATACGCGTTTTCTATCCCGAAGGTTTCGAAGAATCAGGCAGGCGCCTATATGGCCGCGCTCGCGCTCTCCGGAAGCGGTCCGGCGACAGCAGCAGCGAAGGACGCCGGGATGGCGCCTGCACTCCGCGCCCTTATCGCGACCCCGCCCGAGGACCTGTATTCACCGGTCTTTTATCCGGATGTGCTTATCGCGCGCGGGTGGCTCTCCCCAGCACCTTCCGTCACCGACGGCATCTTCGCTGGTATGATGCAGAACGTGATATCCGGCCGTACGAGCGTCTCTGAAGCGCTCAAGAACGCCGCAGAATCCATAACCGCTTCGCTCGACTGATATGCGGACATTTCTCATCGCCTTATTTGCGTTCGCGTTCACCTCGGTCACGACGGTCCATGCCGCCGATGTGCAGACGGGATTTCTTAATAACCCTCTAGAGGCCGAGACGCTGACCGAGCTCCTTACGAGCCTACTCAACATCCTTGTCCAGATAGGCGTCGTCATCCTTACGATGATGCTCGTCTATTGTGGCTTCCTGTTTGTGACGGCGCAGGGGAATCCAGAGGCGCTCTCAAAGGCCAAAAGCGCCCTCATATGGACGGTCATTGGCGGGTTTCTGGTCCTTGGAGCCGAGGTCATCGCAGAGGCGGTGGAGTCGACCGTGAAAGCACTCTGATATGCAGGACGGGGAAGAGATCATCGTCACAGGGCACAGCGGCACCTTCGCATCGAAGGTCTATAAACTCACGGATTTCGTTGACTCGACGATCATCCCGTTATTGTTCGCCGCTGCGTTCGTCGCGATGCTCGTCGGCATATTCCGCTACTTCATCCTTCCGGGGGAGGAGAACCTACAAAAGGGAAGACAGTTCCTACTCTGGGGCGGCATGGCGTTCATACTCATGTTCGTTATCTGGGGTCTCATTAACCTCCTCCTGCGCTCGCTCTTCTAGTTAGGTGTTCATAAGTGGGTCATATGAACGTTTGTCTTGATACCCTAAGGGCATGAAAAAGACTCTCCGTGCGGTGTTTCTGTCGTTCGTCCTCTTTGCCACCCTGTCTCCGGTCGCTGCATTCGCTCAAGGCGCCGGAACAGAGGAGCCGAGCGAGCTCAAGGTGAAGCTCCAGGAAGTCCTCAATTTCGTCGACGATGTCGTTGTCCCGATGATATTCGGGCTCGCGTTCGTCGTTTTCCTGTGGTTCATCTTCGTCTACTTTATCGCGGGCGCTGCGGATGAGGAGAAGCGCGCAAAAGGCAAGCAGTTCCTCCTATGGAGCATCATCGGATTCGTTCTCATGCTCTCCCTGTGGGGCATCGTGAACCTGCTCGTGAGTTCCCTCGGCTTCGCCGACGATAAGCGCGCCTGCCTCCCTGGCTTCAGTCGGGACGAGACCAACTGCGATTAGTGCCAGGGTTGTCCCCACGGCCCTCGTAGCCGGATTGACTTAGCGCCAAAGCCGCATACCCTTATACGCATACCCGCTTACTACTCTTATGAAGAAAATCCTCTTACTCCTCGCCGCATTCGCATTCCCAGCCTTCGCATTCGCGCAGGCGAACGATAACATCCGCGAACTCGGCCAGACCGTCATCGGCCTCATCAACGATGTCGCGGTCCCGCTCATCTTCGCTGCAGCGTTCGTCGTGTTCATCTGGGGCGTCTTCCAGTACTTCATCCTTGGCGGCGGCGATGAGGAGAAGCGTGAGAAGGGACGCGACCTGATGATCTGGGGCCTTCTCGGATTCTTCTTCATGATCTCCGTCTGGGGCCTCGTGAACCTCGTCGTCAACACCTTCGAGATTCGCGACAACGAGGTGCCGCGCGATCTTCCGAACGCGCCGGATATCGGCAGCTAAGATAACGTTCGAAGAAAGGCCCGGACTCTTCCGGGCCTTTCGCTATCCCCGAAGGGCGGAGGGAGGTGTCGGCTTTCGCACTATATACTTGAGCCCATGACTGAAAAGGTAGAGGTTCCGCTCCTCGAAGGCATCAAGACGCAGCTCGTGAATCCGATTATCACGGTCCTCGCCTTGGCGGCGTTTGTCGTCTTCCTGTGGGGGCTCGTCGTATTCATATGGAACTC
>CAZMFT010000034.1:0-5616 GCA_964565655.1 uncultured Candidatus Saccharibacteria bacterium | reverse complement strand
CCGGTCGGACGGTTCTTCTCTATCTGTATCTCCGCATCCTCGATGCGGGCATCCGCGCGCTCCGCGAACCCGAAGCACATGACGTGCGCGGAGAGCCGCTTCGCGTATGCCGCTGCGTACGGATCTTCCGCATTTATGATGAGCGGGCTTCCCGGAGCGAGCCCGTATGCCGGAACGAACTCTTCTTCTCGCACCGCTTCGGGCGATGGATACGCTTCGACATGGACCGGTATCTCGGGGAGCTTCGTGACGACGACCGCGTCCGGCGTCGCGATCTTGAGAATCTTGGCGAGATCGCCCGGCCTATCGGCGCCCACCTCAAGAACGAGTACCTTCGGGTAATGATTCTTCACGAGGATGAGCCATAGCCCCTCCACGATGACCTTCGCCCAGGACAGCGTATTCGACCACGGGTTCGCGGCGCCGATGATAGTCAGAGGCACGCCGTACTCCGTGTTGTAGCTCTTCTCGCTCGCTCGCACATAGGTCTTCCCGGAAAATGCGGCGCGTATCGCGTCTTTGGTGGAGGTCTTCCCCACACTCCCCGTCACCATGATGACGGTGGGCTTATACTTGCGCACGATCATCCGCGCTTCTTGCGCTACCGTGAACGTGACTGCGCGCTTCAGTATCTCTTTCATACGCATCGTGCTGGCGCTCTCTGCATCATACCGGAGGTTGGCCCGCGATAGCGGGGTCGCGATCAGGCGGGACTGCATAATAATTCGCGAGGAACTTCGTAAGTTCGATGAAGGATGAGGTCAGGGTCTCCGACGCGTACTGCACGCCCTTCGGTTCGCGCGTGTAGAGTAGGATAATGAACCGCGGCTCGTACGCCGGGAAATAGCCGAAGAAAGAATGGAAGTAACGGCTCTCGTAGTAACCGCCCTCGGGGTTCGCTATCTGCGCGGTGCCGGTCTTCGCGGCGACGCTCATCTCGGGTATCGATGCCTTACCGCCGAGTAAGGCGTGGTCGACGACGTTCGCGAGCATCGCCGACACGGTCGCCGTCGACGCGCTCTTCATGACTGCGGTCGGTGCGCCCCAGGAGAGCTCCTTCTCTATGCCGCTCTCGAGCTTCACCTTGGTCACGATATGCGGCGAGACGATCTGCCCGTCATTTGCCAAGACCGCGAGCGCGCGGATCATCTCGATAGGCGTCTGCGCGATGCCTTGTCCGAAGGATGCGGTCGCGAAGTTGATGTCGCGATCGACCGACAGGTTCGCTAAGGTCCCGCGGATCTCCGACGGAAGATCGATGCCGGTCTCCGTGTCCATTCCGAGCCGGGTGAAGTAATCCTTCATCCGCCCATGCCCGAGCTCGCCCGCGATGAATGCAGCGCCCATGTTAAGAGACTGCGACAGCACCTCCTGCATGGGTACGGAGCCGCGCGCCTTGAGGTCATAATTACAGAACGTCTTAGTGTTGAGGGTCATGCAACCGCGATCCTCGTAGTAGGTACCCGCAGTGACGACACCCGCGTCGATACCGGAGGCCATCGTGAGCGCTTTGACGATCGACCCGAACTCGTACCGCTTCTCGACCAGCGGGTTCCCGAACTGCGCGACGTCGTAGTCGCCGAAATTATTCGGGTCGAACGACGGCGCGACATCGAGCGCGATGATCTCTCCGGTCTTCGGATCCATGATGATGCCGCCGGTCTCCGCGCTCGAGTATCGCTCGTTGACGTCATGCAGGACTTCGTCGAGCTTCTGGAGGACGACCGGCTCGATGGAGGTGACCAGGTCTCCGGCGCGCGCATCTCGTGCGTCAGCGACGACGTCTCCCACGTTCGCGAAGAGTTCCGCGAAGAAATTGCCGAAGAGCCCCGCGCCTTCGCGCGTGAGCGCATCCTCGTAATAGCGCTCGAGCCCGTAGCGCCCGACGACATTATCCTCTTCATCGTGGCCGATGAAGCCGATGGTCTGCGCCGCAGCCTGGGCTGCTGGATACGTGCGCCAGCGCGCGCGTATAACGAGGATTCCGTCCATCTCGGCTTCTGCGATCGCGGTACCGGCCGTCTCCGACACTTCTTCCGCGATGACCTCATAGGGATCGTCCTTCTTCGCAGCCTTCCGCATGAATTCCTCGCGGTCGACCGGTATCTGCCCAGACACGAGCGCATAGGCTGCCTCCGCATCCCTCAGCACCTTCGGATTCATAGCCAGGAGGAATCCGGTCGATAAGGTCGCTGCAGAGATGAGCGTACCGTCCTTCCGCGTGAAATAGATGGTGCCCCGATCATACAGCTGACTATTCGCGGATGCGTACTGTCGCTCCGCGCGGAGCGCATAGTCTTCTCCCTTCACTACCTGCACGAAATAGAGCCGGACGACAAGAAGAAGCGAGAACGCGGCTATGAGAAAGAAGACGACGCGGAGCCGGAACCGGAGGGCGTGCCGCATACGCTTCTATTAGGGTGCGCGAAGGGTGACTGAAGGCGCCGGAAGCTCCTTGGCGTATCGCTTCGCAGCGGGATGCGAGAGCCCGTAGGACGCCGGATCAGACTTCGCGACCTGGTCGACGGCGGTGAAATAGCGCACCTCGAGGCTTGCTATCGAGGCTTCGGTATCGTGTATGGCCTCGCGGAGATTCGATTCTGCCGCGGCGAAATAGACGGTCGAGATGACGAGCACGACATAGAGCGCGACAAGACTGAAAAAGGAGCCCTTCAGTATGGGCAGGAGGCGGTCAGGCATATCTATGTGCGGCCTTCTCGAACACGCGGAGCTTCGCGCTCCGTGCACGAGGATTCTCGGCTATCTCCGCGTCGGTGGGCGCCACGACCTTCTTGGTGAGGACCTCGCCCTCACCCGCCGCGGAGAGCTCGCGGAAGAGATTTTTTACGACGCGGTCCTCGATGCTGTGGAAGGTGATGACCGAGACGCGGCCGCCAGGCGATAGAAGCGCGACCGCCGCGCGTATTCCCTCGTCTATCGCGCCGAGCTCGTCATTCACCGCGATGCGGAGCGCCTGGAACGTGCGCGTCGCCGGATGTATCCGTCCCTTCTTGTACGCGGCCGGTACGCTGTCCTCGATGACACGCACGAGATCTGCGGTCGTGAGTATCCGCTCCTTCGCGCGCGCCGTGACGATGCCCTTCGCGATGCGGCGCGCATAGCGCTCCTCCCCGTAGAGGAAGATGAGCTCCGAGAGCTCCTCTTCGCTCGCCGACGCGACAAGCTCCGCGGCGCTCTTCCCCGCCTCCGGCTCGCCGTAGGTCATGAGGAGCGGCTCGTCGACACGGAAGGAGAATCCCTTTCCGTTTTCGAGCTGGTACCCGCTCCATCCGAGATCGAACAAGGCGCGGTCTACCTGCACAAGCTCGAGGCGCGCCGCGACGCGCGCGATGTTACGGAAATTATCGGCTACGAGATGCACGCGCGGGCGGTCAGGACGCTTGTCGGCAGCGACGGTCTCCCGCGCGCGTTCGAGGGCGTCCGCGTCGAGGTCGATCCCCACGAGCACGCCATCGGCGCCGAGAAGCGCGAGCATCTTCGCGAAGTGCCCTGCCCCACCCACGGTCCCGTCGACGACCGTGTCTCCGGCGCGGACCGCAAGCATATCGACCGCTTCCGCAAGGAGAACGGTCGTATGCTTCCCTCCTGTCGTCGATGTGGACGCGCTCGCGTACCCGGCATTCATGACGCTCGTTTCCATGACTAGAGCGCTCCCTTCTCGCCCAAGGTCTCTGCGAACCGGTCAGCTTCCTTCTCGATGGTCGCGGTGTAGCGCTCCCATGCCTTCTCGTCCCACACCTCGATGCGCGCCGACACGCCGGCCACCACAGCGCGCGTGTCGAGTGATGCGAATTTCTTGAGGTAATCAGGGACGAGGATGCGGCCTGCGGAATCTACCTCCGCCTCTGATGCTCCTGCGAGCATGAGGCGCGAAAGACCGCGGCCCGCTGCGCCTCCGGTCGAGTGCGCCGCGATCTTCCTTGCCTCCGCCTCCCACGCCTTCTTCGGATAGACGAAGAGACATGAGTCGAGGCCGCGCGTCACGACGACCGCCTTCCCGAGCTCCTTACGGAACTTCGCGGGAAGCGAGATGCGATTCTTCGCATCGAACGTGTGACGGTACTCTCCGATGAACATGATTGGAAAAGATGGGTCGGGAGGATGAAGTAGCGGTTCATGAAACCGTATCTACCACTTCATCCCACCTATATGGAAGTATATGCCACAGTTTCCCACTCCCCTCCCCTTATCCACACGGGAATTTGCCCTCCCGCGGTCCCTCCGGTAGGATTGCCGTATGAGCCGAACGGGACGCCGTAACTGGTTTTATGCCTATGTTTGGGCCTTCTATACGAAGGTCGGGGTCCCGTTTGAGATTTCTCCTAGCCACGCGGCATAAGACAGAGATCTGACACAGGCCCCTGACCTTCCGGTCGGGGGCCGTTCGCTTTTTGGGGCGATGAGCTAGTTCTTTCAACCGCGGCAGGAGCCGCATGCATAGGGGTTACCGATGATTAGAATGGCCTTCCAGTACCGTTTCGTGACCAATGCGAGGCATCGGCACACTGCTGCCGTACTGACGCACATCGCGGCCATGACGGGCTGCCAAGTCGTCACGCTGACCGACTCGGACGAGTTGCCGCGCACCTCGGACGTCGCTATCGTCTTCGGCACCTTGGGGATGAAGCCCGGAGTCGAGGTCATGCACGGCGAACCGACCGAGCTGCGCGGGCTCGGATGCCACGACATCGACGGAGACGACCGGTCGACAGGACAGGTCATACTTATCCGTTCACGAGTGAGCGACTTCAGCCCGTACGGCGGATTCGACGCCTGGATGGCGCATGTCAGAGAAGAGGTCGAGAAAGCGATCCGCATCATCGGCACCAAGAAGCCGAAGCCTGCAGCCCGCTCCGGCCTCGCACCTGACGACGGCGACTACCGGCGTCATGTGTCGAACGCCTGGTAGCCGCAAGAACTTCACCGCAGCCCCAATGGGGCTGCTTTCTTTTCCCCAGCGACCCCGTTGACCGATACGGTCTCGCTCGCTAGGATGCCTAGGCAATGAATCAGTCGCGCGTCATTAAGGGTATCGGCCGCGTCCTCCTTACGGAGGTCGGGGCTTCCCTTGAGTTCTCTTCCTAAAGGACGGAAAGAGGATTGACGGGAACCCCCGACCGAAAGGCCGGGGGTTTCGCTTTGACTGCTCTTTCAACCGAACAGACACGAGGGTTTCGTGAATAAGAATTCGACTGACGAAGCGCGAGGACCGCTTGGGGAAGCTCTCCCTTCAGGAGACGTACACGAGCGATCGATAAGCGCCAGACGCGCGCGGCTCGCCGGCTGCGTATCACCTTCGGGTGACGAGCGACAGGTCTCTCAAGAGACTGCGGAGCTCGAGCGCAAATGGGGTCTCGACTGATCCTCTCCCTCCTCAGCGACGAGGCGGCCCACCGGCCGCCTTTTTGCGTTACGCACTCGCCTCCTTGAGGCGAACGAGGAGAAATTCGCGCGGCAGCACCGACAGGAACCAGCCCGCCTTCGGTCCCGACTCGCGATTGAGGAAGATACGATAGATGGCCTGGAACAATTCCTTCGGCGCTATCGGGATCTCGGTCTTGAGCTCAAAAAGGCGTGCCTGAATCTCCTCACCCG
>CAZMFT010000033.1:2859-5715 GCA_964565655.1 uncultured Candidatus Saccharibacteria bacterium | reverse complement strand
GCGTTATCAGAGCGCACGATCATCGCCTCGACGAGCTCGGACACTGGGTGGTAGCCCTTTGCGAGCGTCGCGGACGGCGGCACGTGCTGCGCTACCCCCGCGTTATTGGCCGGGTCGTATGGGAGGAGCGTCGCAAGCTCGCCCGGGTTCTCTGCTGCCGTCCGGAAGACGCTCATCATTACCGCGACCTTGAGGAGGCTCGACGGCGTATAGGCCTCGCTCTCGTTGACGCCCGTCCACTTGCCGCTATCGAGCTCGCGGAAATACACGCCCGCGCTTGCGATGCGCCCCTCCTGCCTCGCGGCGTCAATCCGGTCCGAGATATCTTCCGCGAGCGCTGCGAATGCGGGCGTCTCCTCCTTCGTAGTACGTACGAATAGGAGCGGGTTTATGTAGGAGTAGCCGCTCGCGTTGGTGCGAATCTCCTCGATGAAGGTCGAAGACGGGCTCGGGGCGAGCACGTGATACCCGAGCGCCGTACCAAGCGCGATGCCTGCGAGCAGGTAGAGCGCTGGGTCCCGGTAGCGCGAGAGGTCGTTCACGCGGTCAGTATAGCAAGCTCCGGGTAGCGAGAAGAAAACCGGCCGAGTGGCCGGTTTTCTTCTCGCTTATGCAGCGTCTCCTTCTGCTGCCTCTTCTGCAGGCATTTCGGCCGGAGCGGCTTCCGCCTCCGTAGCCTCGCCTTCTGCTCCTTCCATAGGAGCATCAGTCTGCATATCGTCCATGACGATGATAGTTAGCTTGCAAGCGCACCGACCGCCTCATCGTAGCATGCGGTATCGGAAGGGACGCAAGCCCCCGAGATGTGGTATCGTAGTCCCGCTATGAAAGACCGCACCCGGCTCATCATCTTCGGCGCGCTCGCTCTCCTCTTCGTCGGCGGGCTCACCTACGTGAATCACGATACCGTGTTCTACCGAGAAGCGCCCGAGACTCCGAGCACCATCTCGACGAACGAGACGAAGGACATCGTCGTCGGCATCCCAGAGGGCGGGCGCGACATCGACGAATACGCCTTCGTCACCGACGACTATATCTATTTCCGTTCCGTGATGAGTGCCACCTCGACCATCCGCATCCCGAATGGCGATCCGGCGACATTCGCCCGCGTCTCGGACTTCATGACGTACCCCGGGACCGAGGTAACCGCGGAGTGCAGCGGACCTGGCCGCTATGCCTATTACGGGGATAGCAAGAACATCTACTTCTACCAGATCTGGAAGACGCCGGATTTCACCTCGAGCAAGATAGAGATCATCGCGAAGGCTCCGAAGGAGCAGTTCGCGCTCGAATCGTCGACGATGGCGCGCGCCGGCGACAAGCTGTTTTCGATATCCCCTCTCTTCGCAACCTCGACCTGCAAGTTCGACATCAATCCTATCTAGTCATCAGTTCTTCATGAGCCGGGTGGTATCACGAAGCGGTTCGCGACGCTTATCCGTCTTACGATACCTGCTATGCACGACCCGATGACCGACGACCAAAAGAAGAAGCGCGACCAGGGAGATATGGGCGGCAATGGTCTTGATTCCGGGCAGGACGACGACGGCTCCACGGGCGATTCAGGAGGGTCCGACGGCGCCTAAGAAATCAAAGAACCGCCCGGCCACATGGCCGGGCGGTTCTTTTTTTGAAGCGCCTCGATTACAGGCTCTTCCAGAGCGCGGAATCTGCGCCGCCATCGATCTTGAATATGGATACGCCTTTGAGACCCGTAGTTTTCGCGAGCGTCGCTTTACCGGCAATCGCCTCCGCATCGCTCCACCACACCATATTGAAGGTGGCAGTCTTCCCTGTCGTATTCGCATATGCGAGCGCCTTCGCGGCGACCTGGTTCCCTGAAGGCGTGCCTGGGGGCGCATTATAGGAGTCGAACTTTAGCTTCGACTTCTTCGGAAGATAGGTGTAGCTCAACTCGCCAGCTGCGTTCCTCGATGCCGTCACCTTCATCTTCTTCGCCTGGCTCTTTGCGTACTTCGGATTAACCGACCACAGCTGCTTATAGCCCTGGTACCAATCGGGTGACACGGTCACTTCGACCTCGCGGCCATAGGTGGCGACGCCGAGCGTCATCTTCGCCTTCGGGATGTCTTTGGACATGAGGGCAATCACCTTCTCGACCCACACAGGATCCGCGACCGGGTAGTATGGCGCACCCTGCCGAGCCTTATTCGCCTTCAAGTCAGCGCGCTGCTGATCGTAGGTCATCACGTTTACGGTGTCGCAGACCTTGCCGATGACGGCAAGGTCGTTCGCGTAGCGGATGTTCCCGGGCACGACCGTATAGAGTGAGTCCGCAGGCGTACGCGCTTCGATAGTGCAGGAGAGGTCGATACCCTCCTCGTGGAGCTCCGCGGAAAGCTCAGTCAAGAAAAGCGAGAAATATGGCATCGTATCCGCTTTCTTCCCTTCGTAATCGATGTCGACGCCCTCGTATCCGCCCTTCTCCGCCATCTCTGCGATTGCCAGTATGTGGGCCTTTCGCTTTCCCGCATCAGATAGGATCGTATGGATATTCACCGTGTCGCTCCACATGACGGTCGGGTAGACTTCGACGCCCGCCTTCCGAGCGTCCGCGACGAACCGCTTCGCGGTTGATTTAGAAAGACCCATAAGGTCGTTGAGGCTGCCGTCCTTCTTGACGGCGTACGCGAAGAGGTACACCCGGTCGAGCGTGCTGAAATGGCTCTTCGCATCCTTCATGCCGTCTTTGGCTTCCCAGTACGGGATCCACCCGGATACGGTCGTGTCCGCAGCGAGCGCAGCAGACGGGACGAAAGCGCTCCCGAGGAGGGTTGCCGCGAAGACAGTGAGGATCGTTCGAGTAGTCATGAAGTGATTATACGATTTTATGTG
>CAZMFT010000033.1:0-2759 GCA_964565655.1 uncultured Candidatus Saccharibacteria bacterium | reverse complement strand
CGAAGACAGTGAGGATCGTTCGAGTAGTCATGAAGTGATTATACGATTTTATGTGATTCGATGCTCGCCCTTGGACGTAGTCCTTGGAAGTACTCTTTTGGGGTGAACCGCGCTAGGCTCCGTCTATGCATCGTCACGTCACCTTATGGAAACCGGTGGGCGCCACTCCCCTGGAGACGGTCGAGGACTGGCGACGGTTACAGCCCGGTCTCGCGGACGTCCCGCTCACCTATGCCGGCCGGCTCGACCCGATGGCCGAAGGCAAACTCCTCGTTCTCATAGGCGATGAGTGCAAGCGCCAGGCCGACTACACGGGCCTCGATAAGGAGTACGAGGTCGAGGTCCTGTTCGGATTCGGAAGCGACACCGGAGACCTTCTCGGGCTATCGACACGAGCCGACACGGTCACGCCTCCGCAAGAGGCAGCGCTCCGTTATGCACTTAGGCGCGAGCATGGCACGAAGCGTCTTCCCTATCCTGCCTTCTCCTCGAAGACGGTCGCGGGAATCCCGCTCTTCATGTACGCGCTCGAGGGGACGCTCGATACCATAGAGGTACCAACCCATGAGGAGACGATCTACCGGGCGCAGCTGCTTTCGCTCCGTTCGATAGGCGCTCTCGATCTCCTCGACGATATCGAAACGCGCATCGCCCGCGTCACCTATGATCCCGACCCCCGGAAATCCATGGGCGCCGATTTCAGGCGCGCGGATATACGGGAACGCTGGCGAAAGGCGCTTCACGGGAGCGATGCGACATACGCTATAGCGCAAATACGCGTCACAGCCGCCTCCGGAGCCTATATGCGGAGCCTCGCCGCCCGCCTCGGCGACGCGCTCGGTACGAAGGCGCTCGCCTACTCCATCACCCGTACGCGTATCGGGCGCTACCGCCGACTCCTCTTGTGGGGCTTGTGGCAGCGCTCATACTGATTGACATTTGGGACGGTCTATGCCATCCTCACAGGGTCAACTCAGCGCTGATCCAGAGGTACGGGATCGACTGACCCTCCAGCCCACTCGAGTTTGATACTTACCACTACATTCCAAACTCATGCAGCAAGGAACTATCGCCCGCGTCACCGATAAGGGATTCGGGTTCATCGCCATCGAGGGTGCGGAGAAGGATCTCTTCTTCCACTCCAACGAGCTCGTCAACGTTCGCTTTGACGACCTCCGCGAGGGCGACAAGGTAGAGTTCGAGGTCGGCGAGAGCCCTAAGGGCCCTAACGCGATCAAGGTCTCTAAGATCTAAATCGGACGAAACGGAAGCGGCGGCCCCTCGGGGCCGCCGCTTCCGCTATACTGGTACCCCATGAGAAAGCCTCGCGAAAAAGCCCCCGGCGCCATACGCCTCAACGCCCGTATGCGCGATATGGGGCTTGCCTCGCGCCGCGAGGCGGATGCGCTCATCGAGGGCGGGACGGTCTACGTGAACGGCAAGCGCGCCGCCCTCGGCACGCAGGTCACGCTCGAGGATGCTATCGAGGTGCGCGGCAAGGCCAAGGAACTCGTCTACCTCGCCTACCACAAGCCGCGCGGGCTTGCGACCCAGGGAGAGGCGGGCGAGGATAGCGTCGTCGTGCGCGCGAAGGAAGAGGGACTCTTCCCTGTCGGGCGTCTCGATAAGGATTCCTCCGGACTCTTGATCCTCACGAACGACGGGCTCGCCACCGAGAAGATCCTCGGAGAAAGCATCGACAAGGAATACCTCGTCTCGACCAAGGAAGCGATACGCGCCGGCATCCCGGCGATACTCGAGAAAGGCATGGAAAGCGACGCGCTAGGTAAGCTCCTCCCGGCGGGAGCCGCTCTCGTCGCCGAGCGGAAGATCCGAATCACCCTCAAGGAGGGCAAGAAGCATCAAGTACGCATCATGCTCGCGGAATTGGGCCTCACGGTCTCGGAGCTCATCCGGGTGCGCATCGGCGGCGTCATCCTCGGGAAGCTCCCGAAGGGCCAGGCGCGCGAGCTTAGCGAGAGCGAGCGCGCTTCGCTTTCGCTCTAGCCTCCGCTTTCTTCAAGCGCCCCATACGGCCCTTCCCTTCGCGGCACGCGTCGCACCGGCAGCCGCCTTTGCGGAGGTGCTCGTTGAAATAATCCGTATCGTAGTCGTAATTCAATTCCTCGCCAGGCTCAATGACGCGGCGCGAGAAGACGTAGACGCGCTCCTTCCTGATCTCGATGACGCAGTTGGGGCGGCACGAGTGATTGATGTATCCGGCCTTATTGATGCGCGGCGGACCGTCGAGGGTCTTCTTTTTCGTGACCTCGAACAGGTACTTGCTGCGGCTCTTCTCCTCCTCTTCCTTCGATATAACGCGCCCGACGTACTCGATGATGCAGACATCCTTCGGGATCTTTTCCTCTGCAAACAGCCCGAGCCCGGCGCGTGAGCGTCCTACTCGCAACGAAAAGCCTCCAGGCTCGAACTTGCCTTTCTTTTTCATACCTCAACCCTATCTAATGATAATCTTGCCGGCTCGCCGTGAGTGCTTGGATCTTCCGAAGAGCTTCTTTAGGCGGAAGCTCCTCGCTCTCTACCTGCTGTATCCAACCCCTGACCGTATCGAACTCGGAGTCGACGGCACCGGTCGCTGCCATCCATTGCATGGCGTTCCGCATCGCGTTCACCGCCGAGAGCGGCGTGACGATGATATCCGTCTCTGGCTCACCTTCCTTCCGCTCTCGCACGATCTCTCGCTCAGGCGCGGTATCCCGCTGCGCTGCCAATACGCCGAATCTCTCGATACCCATAGT
>CAZMFT010000032.1:0-5748 GCA_964565655.1 uncultured Candidatus Saccharibacteria bacterium | reverse complement strand
ATGACGATATGCTTCTCGCCGTTACTCGGGACAGGGACTGTCAACGGCTCAGCCGTAGCAGTCTCGCTTGACGCGAGACGGACCTCGAGAGCCTCCAGTTGGCGACGCCGAAACTCGGCGATGCCTTCGGAGATGCTCGCGTCGCGCTTCGCAGCTTGTTCCGCCGCAAGAGCGGCGTCGCGTTCGACGCGCGCCTGCTCGGTCTCAGCGAGCTGATTGGCGTAGCTTTCTCGGCTTGAAGCAAGCTCAGCTTCAAGCCCGGCTCTGCGCTCCTCGGCTTCTTCGCGAAGCTGGCGACGAATCCGCCTCATGCCATACGCTCCGAGAGCGAAGGCAAGGATGACGACGAGTATGGCGGCGACGTAGGCCCACAAGGGGACATCGCGCAACTCATTTTCACTTGACGCGTCCGGCGTGACCGTCGCTATAGGAACCGCGTTCGTGTCAGCCGCGGGTGACGCGGCAGGCTTCACTTCGGTGACCGCGACCGGGGTTGCCGGCGCAGGCGCCATGAGAGCGGGCTTCGGTGCCTCTAGCGGCGGCGCTTTCGCGACCGTCTGCGGCTGCGACAGCATGAGGTCGATGAGACCCCAGACGGTGCCGCCCGAGAGTATCGGGAACACCTGGCTCTCGCCGTCGGGACAGAGCACCTCGATCATCGTCCCGGGCTGGATGTGCCGGGCTGATTCTTCCGTGAGGCCGTTCGCGCGAAGCGTCGGGCTCTTGCACTCGTTGATGGCAGCGTTCGTCTGTACCTGCGCCGCATACGCGGGCATGAACTCCGTCCCAGCCAAAGCCAGGATGAGGATCAGCAGGAATCGCATCGGATTCTCCGTGGTTGGGGGTCAAAAAAACTGCAAAGTCCGCGACGCGGACCTCTGCCCGGGATTATAGCACGTTTTTTAGAAAATTGAATGAATCCGCCATGAGCCGCAAACCGGTCACTAGAAAACAGCCGCCCCTAGAGGGGCGGCTGTTTTTGCCCATAGGGCAGGGGTTAGATGACGTCGACGACCTTCTTACGGGTCACGCGACCGTCGAAGCCGGTCTTGCGGCGGTCGCGGAAAGAGACCGTACCCTCGGCCATCGCGAAGAGGGTGTGGTCCTTGCCGACCGAGACGTTCTTACCGGCCTCGATCTTTGTGCCGCGCTGGCGGACGATGACCATGCCTGCGTGCGCCTTCTCGCCGGCAGCGAGCTTCACGCCGAGGTATTTCGGGTTCGAAGTATTGAGGTTTTTGGCTGAGCCGCCGGCTTTAGTTGATGCCATAGTGGTATGCTTTTACCTAGTGATTATACAGAAAGTGAGAGGTTGGTGCAAGGCGCTCCTGTCTAGGGTCCCGACCCACGCTCTCGTCGTCCTGGCGGTCATTTTGGGGCTTTCCGGGGCCTTTATGCTCGGCATCCTGGTCGGTAGGGGAGAGGGGGAGAACCCCGGGATAACGGTCTCCCGGTCAGCCACCTCCACGTCACCTCTGCCGCTCTCCTCGGCCTCTACGGCAGCCCCCGCGATACCTGAAGGCGGGGAGGTGGTGGCTTCGAGAAGCGGGACCAAATACTATTTTCCGTGGTGCGGAACGGTGAAGCGTATCAAGGAGGAGAACAAGGTCTGGTTCGCGTCCCGCGAAGCGGCAGAAGCCGCCGGCTACGAGCCAGCATCAAACTGCAAAGGGATGTAAGGCTATACTTTCCGTATGAGTCTCGAAGGCGCGAAGTTTCTTAAGAAGCAGTATCCAGATCTGCATAAAAGCGAGAGCGCGAAGCATGCTGTAGCGCGGAAACGCGCCGCGGGTGAGAAAATCACGAACGCGCCGGAGGCCGCGATAGACGCGCATATCGAGCGGCTCGAGAGTGTGTTCCTTAATCCCAACGCAAAGGAGCGCGAGCGGGCGGTCGAGAAATTCCTCCCGCACCTCTATAAGAAATTCGTCATCAAGGACGAGGATTTCCCTGAGTCTCACTTCGACTTACAGCGCCGCATCGCACGCGAGCAGGGACATGGTGAAATCTATATCTCAGAAGAGACGCGTAAGCAGAACATACGGATCGCGCAGCAGGACCAGCGGAAGAGTCTTGAGGTCTGGGCCCGATATCTCGCTAGCGATGATGCCGCGTATGAGCCATGGTTCAAGTATTTCGCCTTCCGGCACATCACTGGGCTCTCCCAATACGATAAAGACAGCCAATCATTCAAGAAACGCACTAAGTACACGACAGCTTCATTCCCGGAGCTTGATCCTGAATCGCTTGCGAATGTCGCTGCCAAGGTAAAGGACTACGTGGAGAACGAAGCAAAGACGACTAAGCGGACGGATGATGTACCTCACACGTCCCCAGAGTCTGGCGGCGCGCCGAAGGAAACGGTCGCTGGAAAGGCTTTCAACGAACTGTATGCGAAGGAAATCGGCAGGGTGCTTAAAGCGAGACAGGAGGGAATAGAAGGGAAGAGCATCACTGCAGGCGCGTGGGTGAAATACGATATGGGCGACAAAGAAGGCGCTAAGCGTCTGTACGACTCTCTCCAGGGCAAATTCACCGGATGGTGCACTGCGGGCGGGGATGGTACTGCGGATCGACAGATCGAGGAAGGCGATTTCGAGGTGTATTACACGAACGATCCGGAAGGTAAGCCGACGAACCCCCGGCTCGCAATACGCATGCAAGGAAGCGGGGAGTCTGCATCGATACAAGAGGTACGAGGCATACTCGAGAATCAGAACGTGGAACCGGTGATGGCAGATGTGTTGAAAGAAAAACTCGAATCATTCGGACAAAGAGCGAATCGTTACAACAAAAAAACCGAGGATATGGCGCGCGTTACGCGCCTCGACGCGCACCTCCATAAGAACGAGCCGCTTTCGAACGAGGATCTGACCTGGCTGTATAGCGAAGATATCCGAGGATTCGGGTACCGTGACGACCCGCGTGTACTCGCGCTTCGACTGCATTACGCCACGCCAGAAGCGCTCGAATTCATGCTCGACCAGGCAACGATAACGGCAGCCGGACTCGTTCTTCAGCATCTTCCCGACGATACCAAGGTAGGTAAGCGACTGGCTAAGAAGCTCATCGAAAAAGGAGGAATCTCGTATGTCGCAAACGGCGTCAGCCGTTTCGACCTGGATGCCGAAATTGGGTTGCAGCTTATACAAACTGGCGAAATAAACGCACTGTACGGTGTTCTCGGACATATCGAGAGCTTCGACGGCTTGCGAGCGGATGACAATCTTGCAAGCGAGATTATCACAGCAAATCCTCGCGACGGGTATCGGGTGATCGGGGAGTATCTGGACACGTTCGAGTCGGGCTTAGACCCACAGATCGCTCACACGATTATCGCTAACTATCGAGGCTACTCCACTGATGACAAAGTCGTAAGAAATTATCAGAAATTCCGCGGTCTTGATGCGAACAAGGAATTAGCGCTTGAGCTTCTGCGTGCAGATAAGGCACTTACCATCGTCGACAATATTTCAGTATTCGGAGATCTCAGAGACGATGCAGAACTAGGAATGATGATTATCAACTCGGCGACCCCAGATAGCGGCCGCCTGGTGGCAAGTACGATACATGCGTTCAATGATCTAGGATTGGATAGCGATTTCGCCGAAAAGCTGCTTGAAGAAGGCAATGTCCGTGCCGTCGTAACCAATCTAGGAAAGTTCAAGGGTCTTCGTGTAGATAGACAGCTTGCACTTAAGATCGCCTCATCCGACAGCGGACTCTCGTATTTCAGAGAAATACCTCCGCTGCAGAAATTTCTTGACTCAGATATGGCGACTGCGCTCGTCGAGCAGGGCGGATCGTACGATGACATTGCTAACAGTATCGGGCAATTTCACGATCTGGATGAGAGGGTCGCCAAAGGACTTATGGACGGGGCACACGTCCGAAGAGTGTTCAATAATCTCGCTTCGTTCCGTGACGGCAGCGTTCCGGCAGAGCTCGCAATGACCATAAGCGATACGGAAGATACGCTGATCGTTCTTCGTAATCTTAGAAAATTCAAGGATCTGAAACCTAGTAAGGAGTTCATTTTGAAAGCTTCTCAAAGCGGCGCCGGCAAGGTATTCGGACCTAACTCTGCTGAGCCCGAGATAGCGAGAGAGTATGTCAGAAAAGCAGGTGGACTTGATAACGACCTCGCCATGGCGTTGCTGTATTCGCACTCGCCTCATATAGTTGCTCATAATCTTCCTTTCTTTCACGACCTATCAAGTGATGTCATGGATACCCTGATTCGCCGCGGATATGGGCATGAGGTGCGACGCTTCCCTGACCGGTTCAGGCCTGCATAACTATGATTATCCTTGATGTAGAAACGACGGGGCTTTCCGCAGAAAAGAACTCGATACTCTCTATCGGGGCCTTGGACCTTGATGAACCCACGAATCAGTTCTACGACGAATGCCGGGCATGGGATGGGGCAGATATATCTGACGAGGCGCTCGCGGTAAATGGGTTTACGCGAGAGGAAGCGCTCGACGCAAGCCGGAAGTCGGAAGCGGACCTCATCAAGGCATTCTGTGCTTGGGCCACAGACCGTCCCAAAGAGCGCACGCTCGCAAGCCAGAACATCGCGTTCGACCGCGCGTTTGTGGAAAGCGCATGCGACCGCGCGGATATCGAGTTTCCGTTCGCGCACCGCACTATCGATACCCATACCCTGGTGTGGCTTCATATGACGCAGCGGGGAATAACGCCGCCACAGAAGAATGGGCACTCGGGAATAAGCCTCACCGCCGCACTCGAGTACGTCGGGCTTCCAGAGGAGCCAAAGCCGCATAACGGACTCACAGGAGCCTTATGCCACGCAGAGATCATCTCGCGCGTCGCGTATAATAAGAAACTGTTAGACGATTTTTCTACCTACGACATCCCATGGATCCCGAACGAGACATAGATACGAGTCCCGGCGGGACGCTCGTCCCCCGACGCGGGGGAGGGAAGGATGTCCACGAGTCTGCGCACGCGCTTAAAACCGCGATAGACGAGGGGAAGCACGAGGTGCCGTCCGGGCCCGCGCCCCTCGTCTGTAAGCCGCGCATCTTGGAGCCCTGGCGCATGTTCAAGATCATGGCCGAGTTCACGGAGGGGTTCGATCTCCTTACGAAATACGGCCTCGCAGTCACATTCTTCGGCACGGCGCGAGCATCCTTCGATAACGCCGTCTACGAGCACGCGAAAGAGCTCTCGGGCAGGCTCGCGAAGCGCGGCTTCGCGGTCATCACGGGCGGCGCCTCGGGCGTCATGCAGGCTGCGAACCAAGGCGCGCATGACGCAGGCGGCGCCTCGGTCGGTCTCAACATCCACCTCGACCACTCGGAGGGAGAGAACGGGTTTCTCACGGATCACATCACCTTCGACCATTTCTTCGTACGGAAGGTCATGCTCACGTTCGCATCCGAGGTCTACGTCTATTTCCCGGGCGGGTTCGGGACGCTCGATGAGTTCTTCGAGATCGTGACTCTCGTGCAGACAGGGAAGATAAAGCGCATTCCTATCGTCCTCTACAACAAGGAATACTGGACGCCGCTTCTCACGTTCTTCGAGAACCAGCTCCGCGACAAGTACCATGCCATCGACCCCTCCGATATGGAACTCTTCCATTTGGTCGATTCCGTCGACGAAGCATTCGACTACATCGTGAAGACCGTGAAGTGCTAGCGCCTTCTTGATAAGGGGACGGCGGGGTAAAGTGATACCGGAACGAAAGGAGTCCTGAAGATGTCCGATCAATTGACGGCC
>CAZMFT010000031.1:1461-6173 GCA_964565655.1 uncultured Candidatus Saccharibacteria bacterium | reverse complement strand
TCGCCGCGCACTGTCGAGCCAAGCGCATATCCTCCCGCGATTGATGCGAGCGTTCCTACTGCCGCCTGACGGCGTTGCATCGCATCAAGCGAGCCGCGCGCCTCGCGCCGACCCTCTCTACGCAGAGCGACCGCATTCGCTCCAGCGAGGACACCACGTGCGGCGAGCGTCGCCTCCGCACGCCCGGCTTGTCCGGTTAACCGGTCGATACCTTTCATCGCCTTCGATGCGCCGAGACCGATCCAGCCGCCGACGCCAGTGAGGGATGCGAGTATCTTGAGACCTGCCTTCGCGCTAGGATTTTTCGTAACTTCCGCTCTCCAGCGCGCGAGAGCGCCGGTCGTACCAAGGACGAGCGCTGCCGGGCCAACGAGCGCTGCGCCGCCGGTCGCGAGCGTCGCTGCGGCTCCCGCGCCGAACATGACCGCAGACGTACCGAAGATACGCACGCCTGGCGGAAGCTGCTGATACCGCGTATAGAGCTGTCCGAAAAGTCGCGGGTGCCGAGCCTCGATGCCGCGCGTCCGCGCAGCGAGTTCTGCGGCTTCTGGCTGTATGACGAGCGCGTTCTCATCGAGCTTATAGCGACGCTCGTATCGCGCCTGAAGTGCGGCCAACTGCTCCTGGGTGCGCCCCGGCTTCCTCTCCGCGATAGTGCCTAAGGTTGCCTGCGCGAGCGCGTTCATTGCGCCGATGGATTCGAGACGCATCTTCTCGATATGCTCCGGGAGCTTCTGTCCCCGAACTGAGGATTCGAGAAACTGATCCATGATCCCCTGGCCTTGGTAGTACTCCTCGAGCGCCTGGTGATAGCGTTTCTGCTGAATGTCGAGCTGGCCGAGAAGCACATCGACGTCCTTGACCTTGTTCTTCTTGCCCGAGGCACTATCCCCTTCCTTCGTTCCCTCCTCTGCGAGTGTCGCCATCGCCTTGCCGTAATCATTGAGGGCACTCTCCGCGCGCGTATCGAGCTTATCCTGCTTCGCCGGATCGAGCTTTATTTTCTGGTATTTGCTGGCGCGAGCGAGAACCGCAGGATCCATGTCTATCGATGCGATATCGGCATCCACATAGGGGCTCGCCTTGACGATGCCGCGAAGCGCCTGGCGCACTTCCTCCGGCGTCATGTTCTTCGCTTCCTCGTAGCGCATGAACGTCTTCGGATCCCACCCATCGAACGAGGATTCGAGTATGTCTGATTCGCCTGACGCGACGGACGTTTCGATTGGCGGCGTTGCCGCGGGTTCTGCCGACGACGGTATCGGCTCCTCATCGCGAACTGAAGCTACATCGAGTTCCGATGGCACATCGACTGAAGGCGGAGTCTTTTCAACGGAAGCCGGGCCGATCACGGGATCCTCCGACGCTACTTCTGGATCTCGCGTATTCCTTCTCTCGCTTCGCCCTCTGTCGCTGCGGGAAGATGGGCGTTTTTCCGGCAACGCATCTAGATGCTCGATAAACGCAACCTGTCTCTGATCGACTGTCTCGATAAGCTTCTGTATCCCTATCTTGAGATTCGGCTCCCGTTCGACAGCACTTTCGGGCAGAGTCGCATATTGCTTGAGCGCCCCTTCGAATGCACGAATCGCCTTGAGCAAGGCAGCGTATCCCTGGACTTCTTCGACTTCGTAGCCGCGCTGTCGCGCCATCCTCTTAGCGGTCTCGAAATTGCCATTGACATTGCGCCACGTCGACATGATCTCGATAGTCGCGTAATCGGGCTCCGGTAGATTGAAGCGTTCGCGCGGGCGCCGCGAATCACCTGACCCCTCGCGATTATCACCCCTCCCGCCGCGTCCGGACGGACGCCTTCGTCCTGTCCTCTGCCGTTTCTCGGGCCTCGTGTCAGTGCTCGATGTCGTGGGTGCTTCTACCGGTTCCGGCTTGTCGGCCGCAGCCATGCCGTCAAGTTTATTCTCGCCGCTTCCGTTTTTGTCGACGAATCTTTTGAGCTGATCTTCTATGCCACCCATATATAGCTGTGATTATGCCATGTAGCGCCTCCGAATCGCGTCCTCGACCTGTGTACGGTCGCGACCGTAGACGAGTGCAGATAACTCGCGAAGGTCATCCACCTGCGCCGGATTACCCGCTATCGGCGGCGGCGTCTTGATATTGAACGGCTTCTGCGGCACGCCGCGAGCGAGGAGCCTGACGTACGCGTTGTAGTTCTCTATGTTCACGAAATCGAGCGCGCCGAAGACCGGAGCAAATTGCTTCTCGAAGAACTCGCCATCCTCCTCGCCGACACGGAATACGGCCATCGAGCCGACGTTGCCGAAGACGGCATCGCGCACCTTCTCGTCCACCTGTGCCAAAAACTGGTGCGCCATCGTCATCGAGAGGCGGTACTTACGGGCTTCCGAGAGGATGCCCGGGATGGAATCCGTCGTGATGTTCTGGAACTCGTCTATGTAGAGGTAGAACGGCGCGTAGTCCGCGCGCGGATTATCTGCGCGCGAGAGCGCTGCCATGAATATCTTCCCCACGAGGATCAGTCCGAGGAGGTTCGCATTCCGCTCTCCGAGCCTTCCCTTCGAGAGGTTCACGAGCAGTATCTTCCGGGAATCCATCACCTCACGGAACCTGAAGGAGGAATCCTGCTGGCCGACGATAGGACGCATGAAGTCGTTGGCGGTGAAGTCATCGAACTTGTTGGTGATATACGGGACGATGTTCTGTAATGATGCTTCGCCTTCGGCCTTGGTCGCAATCTCCGACCAGAACTGATTTATGACCGGGTTATTCGATTTGGAGAGCTTGTAGTTCCTGAATTCCGCATTCGACAGGACGCGCGCGATATCTAAGAGCGTCGAGCCGGAGGCCGGGTCCTCCATGACGAGCAAGGTCGCGTTCCGGAAGTACTGCTCGAACGCGGGACCCATCGATTCCGGCACGTCGCCGTAGAGGCGTCGGAATATCGCGAGTATCTCGTTCACGATGAACGTCTTCTGTTCGGGACGTGATGGATCGTACTCGAGGAGATTCAGGCCGAAGGGGCGCGCGAGGTTCGCCGGGTCGAAATAGATGACGTCCTCATAGCGCTCGGGCGGCACCGCCGCGAGTATGTCGAGGATGTCGTTCCCGTGCGGGTCGATGAAGCAGACGCCGTTACCTGCCTTGATGTCCTGTATCGCGAGATTTCTCATGAAGACGGACTTACCGGTTCCCGTCTGTCCGACGATATAGAGGTGGCGCATCCGGTCTTCCGGGGAGAGGTATGCGGGCGTCTTCCGTCCGCGGAACTCGTTATCACCAAGGAACGTGCCCTCGGTCGGAAGGTCGAGGGGCGCCGCAGCCGCGGTAAACCGCGCCTGCTTCAGCTGCGGGGTAGAGCTGATGCCCTCCGGCGGGAAGTGATAGAGCGTCGTGACCTCGCGGAGCGAAAGCGGTATCGCGTCACGCGCTGGCAGCCGGTATGAGAATGCGTGGAAAAGGCTCTGCACCTTCGTGCCCGTCACCCGATTCCAATTGATGCGATTCCCGATGGTGTTCCCGAACTGATTGAAAGAGGCCTCGAGATCAGCGAGTCCCGACTCCGCACGCGTGTGGGTCGAGGATGAGACCATGAGCCGCAGCGTCGTCTTCACGATGGGTGCCGCGATCTTTTTCTCTATCTGCTCGATGAGCGCCTGGTTCCCTTCCTTGCGCTCCGTACGATGCTCGACCTCCTTCTCCCACTTGCGGCTGCCGGAGAAAAGCGCGTTCCCGATCTCGCGCGCTGCCTCGCCCACTAGGGTCTCCGGCATCGAGAGCGCCCGATCCTTCGACTCGCCGCGGCGAAGTGCTCCGAGGATACGCCGGTAATGCTCGAGGTGGTGCTCGTCGCGCTCGATGATGAGCTGGAGCGCCGCGCCCTCGCCCGCGGCTTCTATCTTCCCGAAGGCGCCGAGGACGGCGTTTATGGGGTCGTAGTCGAAATCCGCGTAGTCCTTCAAAGGGAGCACTCCGCGGTCTGCCAAGGTCGCCGAGGCGCCGACCGCGACGCCGTCCTCGCTGAAGACGTTGTAATCATTCGGCTGTATGCGGATGTGGGCCCCCGGGAAGGTCGCGAGGAGCTGCTGCTCAAACAATGCGCGCTTCCCATTCGGTATCGCGACATAAAAGAGGAGCTCCGGGCGGTTCGCGGGCACCGCGAGCTCCATAGAGAAATATGATGGCTCGCCGGAGGCTGCCTCGCCGACCGACAGCATGCCGGCATAGAACTGCTCCATCGAGGAAACGAGTTCCTTCAATGTCTTTTGCTTGGCTTCCGCGTCCGCCGCTCCCGGCTCGGGAAGCATGATCTCATAGAGGGTCATATGAAGCGCCTTCCACGCTGGCTCGCGCTCCCCGAGGCCCCTTATCTGCATCCCTGCGACCACATACTGGACCAGAAACCTATGGAAATCGTCGTCGAGGTGCGGGTTGCGGAGCTGCTCGAGAACGGAAAGCGCGTTCTTGATACCCTTCTCCTCCATGACGCTCTGGAGTTCTGCCATCGTGGCGTCGTTATCATCCGGATCGAGGTTCAAGGCGAGACCTCGCGTCTCTTCCTCGGGCATGCGGTACGAGGGCGCGAGCACCGTCTCCGGCATCTCACGCCGGTGATGCAGTATGCGCTCGTGCGCCAAAGTGTCGCGCGGCGCCTCTTGCGCGCGCGCCGCGAGCTCGCGTTCCTTCTCCTCGACCTGCGCACGCAGGTAGGCGAGCTCCTCTTCAGGAGACGT
>CAZMFT010000031.1:0-1361 GCA_964565655.1 uncultured Candidatus Saccharibacteria bacterium | reverse complement strand
CCGACAAGGGCGAGAACGATCGAGAAGAGGAGCGCCGATACGAATCCTGCCGTCTCGAATCCCGGCACGATGGCGTCCGCCAAGAGGACGAGTATCGCGTTTATGACAAGCGCGAAGAGCCCGAGGGTGACGATGGTCAAGGGGAGCGTTAAGAGGAGGAGTATCGGCTTGAGGAAGGCATTGATGAGCCCCAGGACGATAGCGAGCACGAACGCAGCGGGCACGGTCGTCTCCACATTCGGGACGATGTAGGCCGAGACGAGGATGGCGCACGCGAAGAGTACCCAGCGGATGAGGATATTCATGGGCTATATCCTTTTCTTAGCACTTTTTGCAACCTTCTTGACCGCACGCTTCGCGCCGCCCTTGGTCGCCTCCGCCGCGACGAGCTTCCAGTTCGACTTCAGCTCTTTCATAGCCGCCTGGAGGTCGGACTTCTTCAAGGACTTCACGTCGTTATATGCGGAAGCGGCGTCGTCGACGATGCGCGCGATGGATTTCGCATCGAGCTTCCCCAGCTTCTTCGCTTCGCGCACGACGGTCCGCTTCATGCCGGTCGCCCATTTCGAGGCCGCCTGGCGATGTTTCTTCGCCTTCGGGCTCGCGTAGAAGTAATACCCGGCACCGAGGGTAGCGGCGACTGCCGCGACGCCAGCACCAATCTCCAAGGCCTGCGTGGTCTTCTTATCCATAGCGAGTGTGAATGAGCTTCTAATCTTCCTTCTGGCGGGAGCGCTTCCCGATGTTGGTGATGAGACGGGTGAATGAGCGCAGCGTCGCCTTCCCGTGCGCCACGCGTTCTCGGAGGTCATGGATATCCTTCCGGATGAGTTCGCTTTCGGCTGCGACTTCGTCGCTCACCCGCTCCACGTCCTTGAGGATGCGTGCGAGGCGCCACAGGACGAGAGCTGCAAGCGCCGTGAGGATAACCGTGCTCACCGTCGCGATGACGAAGAACACGTCCATCTTGAGGAAGTCGTCCATGCGCCCGGAGTATCGGTACTAGTTAGCTCCGCCGTTGCCGCCCTCCTCGCTGCCGCCATCGAGCTCGATGTTGATGCCTGCGCCCGAATTGTCTTCTGCCGGGGTGCGGTACGCGAAGTACCAGACGCCGAATCCGACGACCGCGACGAGTATGAGGACGAGGACGACGTTCGTGGTGCTATTGCCTTGGTTCATGAGGGTGAAGAGTAAGGGGTAAAGCTACGCGATGGGATTCTCTCCGCGGATGAGGCGGATGAGGATCATGATGACGGCGATGACGAGAAGGATGTGTATGAAGTTCCCGATCGTATAGCCGGTCACGAAGCCGAGGATCCAGAGTATGAGGAGGATCGTCGCTATGGTGTAGAGCATAGGGT
>CAZMFT010000030.1:5453-7427 GCA_964565655.1 uncultured Candidatus Saccharibacteria bacterium | reverse complement strand
GGAGACGCCTTCATTGCGAGCATATAGGCCGCGTGGTAGAGTACGGCGTCATGAACGCAGTCATCTCTCCCGTCAAAGTGGCAGAGCGCGCGAAACTCGGCATCCGGCCGGGTGACACCGTCCGTGTCGAGCAGCGCATCACTGAGGTCAAGAAGTCAAAGGGCGCCGATAAGAAGGAGAAGTCGACGAAGACGACCCGCACCCAGGCGTTCGAGGGCCTCGTCATCGCCGTGAAGCATGGCACCGAGCCAGGCGCCACCTTCACCGTCCGCGCCACGATGTCCGGCATCGGCGTCGAGAAGATCTACCCTCTCTACTCCCCGGCGATAGAATCCATCACCATCGTACGCCGCTCCAAGGTCCGGCGCGCGAAGCTCTACTTCATCCGCGAGAAGGCCGCGAAGCAGGTCCGCCGCCAGCTCCGCAACATGCGCATGGTTTCCATAACGACCGACGAGTCGATACAGGACGAGCCGGATGTCGCTCCAGAAGCTCCTGCGGAGATGCCGCCAGAGCCAGCTTCTGAGGAGGCGCCAGTAGAGACGGAGGGCGGAGAGGAGAAGAAGGAAGAGGTGGCGGCGTAAGCCGCCACGGGCGTTTGATAAGCGCCAAGTCTCCGCGTATAGTAGCGAAGTCCACCGATGCCCAGGTGGCGAAATTGGTAGACGTACTACCTTGAGGTGGTAGCGCCCGCAAGGGCATGGAGGTTCGAGTCCTCTCCTGGGCACACACAGACAGAAACACCCGGCCTGCGCCGGGTTTTCTGCTTTGCGTGAGCCGGAGCCATGTTTCGGTAGCAGCCGAAACGGCGAGGCAAGGCTATGAAAATTCGTGAGCAACGGCGAGGGAATTATTCCTAGCCATACCGTGACCGAGTCCTCTTCGAATCTGGCTGCAAACCGTGACCTCCTCCATTCATCCTCACCACCCCCTTGCATTTAGCCGAACTCGTCATAGGCTCTTCATCAGAAGTCGAAAGGAGGAAACGACTCGTGACAAAGATGACGGAGATGATCAAGGGACCGGTGCTTCCTATGGCGAAGACGAAGAGTCCCCGGCGGGCCGAGCAGATCTGGAATACGCTGAGTGGTTCGCTTTCGCTCGAAGACAGGGCGCGTATCCAAAAGGGGGATCTCAAGCCTACGGAACGGAGCGACTGGTTCTATGTCTGTCGGGCCATCGCCTGGCGCTTGTTCCGGCGCCGCTTTCCGCAGGCCGCCGCCAAGAGCGCATGAAGCACCAAGGGCGCCCGCACTATGTGCCGGCGCCCTTTGCTATACTCCCGCCATGGCACTCTTCACCGGAAAAGGGGACGGCGGTACGACGAAAGTCCTCGACTCGAAGGAGCGAATCTCGAAAGCGTCTGCGCTTCCGGAATGTCTCGGGACGCTCGATGAGCTCAACTCGTATATCGGCTTCGCGAAGGTGCGCGCGGTCGGCGAGCATGATCCTGCCGTCGAGGTAGAAGGGAAGAAGGAAAAGACCTCGGAGATACTCCGCGAGGTGCAGGAGCAGCTCTTCATCGTCCAGGCGGAGGTTGCAGGGGCCGACAAGCGTGTCGCGGAAGATCGCACGCCGTGGGTCGAGGGCATCGTGAATGCGATAGAGAAGGTGATGCCGCCCATCACGACCTTCACGGTCTCGGGCGGTACGGAACTCTCAGCGATACTCGATGTCGCGCGCACCATCTCGCGTCGCGCAGAGCGCCGCGTCGTGGGCGTCGAGGAGCTCGACCTGCGCATGCTTTCTCCTGCGACCAAGTCATTCATGAACCGGCTCTCATCGCTTCTCTTTGCGCTCGCGCGGCTCGCGAATGAGCATGCCGGTATTGATCGCGAATCGCCGACCTATCGCTCATAAAAAGCCGCGGCCCGTGGTATAACCGACGTGTGCGCCGAATGGCGGCCTTAGCTCAACGGTAGAGCCCTGGTTTGTGGTACCAGTGGTTATGGGTTCGAATCCCATAGGTCGCCC
>CAZMFT010000030.1:0-5353 GCA_964565655.1 uncultured Candidatus Saccharibacteria bacterium | reverse complement strand
CATGCGATACTGTTCTCATGACCCTCACTGATACCGCGAAGCTGACTGTCGCGCTTGTCGTGCCGCAAGCCACTGGCGTGCTCGGGACCGTATTTACGACTCCTGCGCTCGACGACTGGTACGACACCATACACCGGCCGTCCGTCGTGCCCCCGGACTGGGTGTTCGGTGTCGTCTGGCCGACGCTCTTCCTTCTCATGGGTATCGCCGCATTCCTCGTGTGGCGTAGGGGGCTCCGCGCGCCTGGAGTAGGCATCGCGCTCGTCGTGTTCCTCCTCCAACTCATCCTCAACTTCCTGTGGTCGTATCTCTTCTTTGGGATGAGGAGCATCGGCGGCGCAGCAATCGAGGTATTCGTGCTCTGGGCGGCGATAGCAGTGACCATATGGCTCTTCGCTCGCGTATCGCGCATGGCCGCGTGGCTCCTCGCACCGTACCTCGCTTGGGTCAGTTTCGCTGCATACCTCAACGTATCTATCTACCTTCTAAACTGACCGGCTTGACGCCAGCAGGAGCGGAGTATCATGGGGGCATGAATACGTCCGAATCGTCCGATAAGCGCGATGCCGCTCTCGCGTTCCTCAAAGCAAATGACTTTGGCGTGCTCGCGACTGTCTCTTCGGTCGGGTCGCCACGGGCGCGCGCGCTCTACTATGCGGGCAATGATGATTTCTCCGTGCAGTTTCTTACCTATGCGAACACCCGCAAGGCTGCTGACCTCGCAGAAAATCCGATTGCTGCTTTTGTCATTTCGGATCGCGATAAGCCAGCGACCCTTCAGATGGAGGGGCGTGTCATAGATGAGACCATGACCGCGACGCTGGGTTCGGGAATGGAACGGCTTCTCGATACGCTCCGCGCGAAGGGCGACAAATTCGCACCTATTACTCGCCTTGATCCGGCGGTCATCCGGTACTACAAGCTGGTGCCGACATGGATACGGTTCGGGGACTTCGAGATAGGGGAGAAGACATCCGAGGTGATGACCGAGATACCAGCCGCATAACACCGACATATATGGCTACGAAGAAACAGGCGCACGCGGCGAAGAAGAACGTAAAGAAGGCGCAAGCCGCTTGGAAGGGCATGTCGAAGCGGGCGCGCTCGCTCGCGCAACCGCAAGGACGCGGAAGAAAGAAGCCAGGTACCGGGCCTGCCGCGAAGTTCTATCGCATCGAGATCCGACCCAAGGGACAATTCTCTTCGTTCCGGACGCAGGACGTCGGGAAGAAAGGAGGTCTTGAGCGCGTCGCAGGACACCGCAGGAGCGGCAGCTGGGCCACGAGCGCCTGGCTCGTCGCGAAGGACAAGGCGCATGTAAGCGCCAACGGAGAACTCGTCCTCGATGACGCGAAAGAACGCTCTGCTCTCGAGAAAGCTATCCGCGGGAAGATCGTGCAGGTCAAGCCCGGGATATTCCACGCGCACCCGGCGAAGAACGTTCCGGAAGCTGCAAAGCCGACCCCTTCGATGCGGCGCGCGCAGGCGAGCAACATCAAAAAGGCACAAGCAGCGAACCGCAAGAAGCGACCATAAGTATGGTCAGGCTCGACGAGAAAGCACTAGTCGCTACCGGGTCCGTCTTCTCCAGAGGCGGCGGCTAGCTTGCCAGATAGACCGTACGCGGTACGCTCTCCATTCATGCTCACCACCATCATCATCAGCGCGTTCGTCATCACGCTCCTTGGGGGTGCGCTTGCCCTGTCCCTTCGGGACCGCCTCCATCTCGTCGTGGGATTCTCCGCGGGTACCATCGTCGCGGTCGCGTTCTTCGGACTTCTTCCTGAAGCAGTCCATCTTACTGAGGATGTCTACGACCACGGATACCTGTTCGCGCTCACTGCGCTCGGCTTCTTCTCATACCTCATCGTCGATCGGGTCTTCCTCCGACACGGGCACTCGGACGAGGACATCGCCCGCAATCGCGGTAACCTCGGCGCTGCGAGCCTCTCGTTCCATAGCTTCCTCGACGGCGCGGGCATCGCGTTCGCGTTCGCCGCGTCGTGGGCGGTCGGCCTCGTGGTCGCGGCATCCGTGCTCACGCATCGTTTCTCCGACGGCATCAACACGGTGAGTATCATCCTCAAGAACGGCGGCACGCGCCGACGCGCCGCGCGCTGGCTCGTCCTTTCCGCGCTTGCTCCTATCCTCGGCGCCTTATCGACGCTGTTCTTCACGATTCCCGAAGCGGAGGTCGGCCTGCTCCTGGGGCTTTTCGCAGGCTTCTTCCTCTACATCGGCGCCTCGGACCTGATCCCGGAGAGTCATCACGCGCATCCGGTGCGGCTCACGACATTCATGACGGTCGCCGGCGCGGTCGTCCTCTACATCATCATCGCAACGCTCGGCGGGCACGCGCACTAGCGGTTGCGCACCGGGCTCTGGAGAGGCATACTCCGGACATATGCGACCACTCTTCCAAGAATTCAAGGCATTCGCGATGCGCGGGAACGTCATCGACCTCGCGATCGGCGTCATCATCGGTACCGCGTTCGGTAAGATCGTCTCCTCCCTCGTGGACGATGTCATCATGCCGCCCATCGGTCTCCTTCTCGGCGGCATCGACTTCTCGACGCTCTCCGTATCGGTAGGCGGTGACTCTATAAACTACGGGCTCTTCATCCAGGCCTTGGTGAACTTCCTCATCATCGCGTTCGTCCTCTTCATGGCACTCCGTACCCTGAACCGGCTCACGCATCAGAAGAAGCAGGAAGAGGAAGCGGCGAAGCCGATAGAGACCGAGGAGCTTCGCGTCCTCCGCGAGATCCGTGACAGCCTGAAGGCGAGGGCATGAACGACATGAAGCTCCTCCTTGCCGGCGTCGTCCTCATCGTCGTGCTCGGCTTCGCCGGGTTCTTCTACCGCAATACGCTCGAGAATGCGGGGCGTGCGCAAGAGGGCGCATGCACTCTGGACGCAAAAGTATGCCCTGACGGCACGACCCTCGGCCGCACCGGTCCCGAGTGTACGTTCGCTGTATGCCCGTTCCCGAATACGGAGTTTCCTGACGCAGGTGTCGCGTTCGTCGTCCCCGAGGGGTATGCGCTTCGCGCAGGGCCTGCCGGCGATTCCGCGATGCTCGCGGTCTATGAGAAACAGGGAACGACGACCCCGTCGCACACCATATTCATCCATCGTTACCCGATACCGGAAGGCGTCTCCGCCGAGGAGGTGATACTCGCGAATACCACGTTGTCGCCGTCCGATATGCACCCTGAATCCATCGCGAAATACTCTCCGCGCGTCGTCGGCTCGCGCACGTTCCTCTCCATCGTCGTCGAGCGCTTCGAGGCGCAGGTACACTCCGCGTACTTCTTCCCGAGAGAGAAGGACGTCCTCGCGTTCGAGGTCATCGAGCGCGACGTAACGGCCTGGACCGATCCCGACCTCATCGAGGCGAACCTCCCGGAGCACCGGACCCTCCTTAAGCTCCTGTCGACCCTCCAGCTCGCGCCGTAATGGAATAGGAGGCTGTCCGTCAGAGGCAGCATACCGACCGGTCTCCGACATGCCGGTATATACTTATCCCATTACACAGCTCAGGTCATCCCTTATGAACGATTTTTGGACTGAATTCGGCAGCAACCGCCAGATCCGCGTGGTCTCGACCATAGCGGTCGGGCTCCTTGCGCTCTTCTTGCTCGCGCTCACCGTGAAGGCATTCATGGATCTCGACGATAACGAGTATCCATCGACCTCGATAAGCGTCGAGGGCACGGGCACCGTGACTGCGACCCCGGATATCGCCTCGATATCCTTCAGCGTGATGGAGGAGGCGGCGACGGTCGCCGCTGCACAGGACGCAGCGACCGCGCGCACCGATAAGGCGCTCGCTGCGCTCGAGGCTGCCGGTGTCGCGGAGAAGGACATCACTACCTCGTCCTACTCCATCTATCCGCAGTACAACAATGTCATCTGCCCGAACGTGGGGCCGTGCGCGGCACCTACGATTCGCGCGTATCAGGTCTCGCAATCGGTCGACGCGAAGGTCCGCGATACCGACAAGGTCGGCGCAGTCCTCCAGGGGCTCGGCGATGCGGGCGTGCAGAACGTCTCTGGCCCCAATTTCACCATCGATGACCCGGAGAACCTGATGGCAGAGGCGCGCGAGAAGGCGGTCGCTGACGCTAAGGAAAAGGCTGAAGAGCTCGCCGGCGCGCTCGGAGTACGCCTCGGCAAGGTGGTCGGCTTCTGGGAGAATACGGACCCAGGCTATCCGATGCCGTATGCCCGCGCAGAGATGAGCGCCGTCGCGCAGGACGCCGGCGGCATGAAGGCGCCTACGCTTCCCGTCGGGGAGGGCGAGTACGTCGTGCGCGTCTCGGTGACCTACGAATTGAGGTAATCGCGCATACGTGCGAGACGAAACTGCCCTCACGGGCGGTTTCGCTTTTAGTCTCGCGCATGTATAGTCCGTCCGGATAGATAAGGAGGCGAAAGCCATGACCGAAGAGAGTGACTCTGTGCAGGTAAAGCCCGTGTTCATCCATGATCGCTACTATGCCGGCGACCTCGTGGCCGCATGGGATATGCGGACACGCCGGGATATCCGACTCGATAAGCAGAAGGTCGAGCGGAACGGCTGGATATTCGCCGCGATCGCGATGGTCGGAGGCTTCCTCGGTCTTGTCCTCTTCTGGGTTCTCAACGTCTGGCCGCTCATCACTGGCTACCCGACGCTCGATTCCGTAATCGCTCTCGTGCTTGGTCTCGCGGTCTTCGTGGGAGGAATGATCGCCAGGCATCAATGGATCACGATGTACGCGAAGGATGCCGATGAGAACGCGAATGCATTCTTCGCGAGCTACGAGTACGTCAGCGAACAGCTCGGCATCGGGCAACTGTCTCTCACGATCCCGTTCGCGAAGAAGCAGGAACTCGCCGAGATCGCACTCGATGCGGCGCGGTCGCTGATTGTGACACTGCACAACGCCGGATTCGTCGGTACCGAGATGCAGAAGGATGCGACAAGACGGTTCACGAGGCTTCGAGAAGCGTTTCTCGCGTTCTCGCTCATACCGCCCGATAGGGTCGTAGGAGCGCATTAGCAGTACGCCCCGTGAGATGCAGCTACGAGGCTATCTCACGGGGCGCTTCTCGTTTGACAGGGAAGCGGTTCCGTGTGAGTGTGATATCGGTACAAGCGCAACAACGGAGGTTACCAATGCGCAGGTTCCTTGTCGCTTCTCTCGCTGCCGCGGCTCTCGCCGCTGCGTTCTCGGCTCCCGCGCTCGCCGCGCCATCCGCGCCGACGGACGAGGGTGTCTCGTCAGTGTCCTCGATGGTGAACGATTCGATCTTCGACGATTCCGGCCTCGCTGCCGTCGGCGACATCTACGTCGTCCGCTGGACC
>CAZMFT010000029.1:0-7499 GCA_964565655.1 uncultured Candidatus Saccharibacteria bacterium | reverse complement strand
GTAAAGTGATACCGGAACGAAAGGAGTCCTGAAGATGTCCGATCAATTGACGGCCGTTCGGCCGTTCACACTCGATCCGACCGGCAAGTCGGCGGAAGAAATCGTCGCGATTCTGACGGAAGCTGGCTTCACGGTGAGCTCGGCTGATATCACTGAAACGTGGAAGGCCTCGGAGACCGCCGGCGGACATGCCGCAAACGGATGGCCCGTCACGGTCGTGTGGCTGAAGAATGAGGAAGCACCTCTTCTCACCGTCCGCATCTTCAACGGAAGCGATGTGAGCCTCCAGGCCGGGCAGGACCTGCACCTCTTCGCTCGCGGCCCCGAGTGGTCAGCAGGCGCGGACTGGTCTGCCGTACGGACCATCAACGTCATGCGTTAGCAAAGCAGAAAAGGCTGGCACCTAGGTGCCAGCCTTTCGATTGTACGCCTGCCCATTGAATCAATGGCAAATAGTAACCCCCGGCCTGTGACCGGGGGGTGTCAAGCAACATCCCTGAATGGGAAGGCCCTCATGGGCAACCGAACAGGAAGGGGAATGGCCTTGCTGACGCCTCGACTATGTCAGACTGTGCTGAATTTGCAAATAAGGAAGCCCGGACACACTGGTCCGAGCTCCTATCGTCATGCGTGACGCGAGCTGTACAGCACATGCTGTTCCGCGTATCCACGAAAGCGCCGCAGAAACAGGACGAGCCCGTTCAATTGCGACGGGGCAAACTCCGGATTAGCCGTTGTCCTGCCACCGATTCGCTCGAACGTGGTCGGTTGCTCGTCCACGAAGGTGACGATGAACCCGAACTCACCTCGACGCGACACGTCAAGTGTCTCAGCGCGCTTGCCGTCATCGCGGCGCGTGGAATAGTACATCACGCTATCCATGGTTCCAGACTTCTCGCTCATGAAGCGGACCTTGATGTGCGCATCCTGGAGGCCGCTACGGCCCTCTCCCTCGCCGATTTCCTTGAGGTACTGGATGTCGCCAGCGGTTGGCATGATCCTGCGAAGTTCCATCCAGTCAATCGGGGTGCTTCGAGGATACTCTGGACCCCAGATAAGAAAGGCCAAAAGTAGGGCGCCGATGACCAACACCGCCAGCCACTCATTCTCGATAGCAAACATCTAGTCCTCCTACGGATTTCAATAACGTATCTTCCGGGACTATGCCTTACCCAGCGAAAGTTGTGAAGAGTGGGGAAGTGACTTCCCCGGTTTGGCGAGATTTTAAACTCCCCCGGCTCGGGAAAATTTTCCGACCCTTGGACCCCGGTAGGGTCCGAGCTCTAGGCGCGAGCTAGATAGATACGAAGTACATACCAAAGATTGAGCCAGCGCCAAATTCAAGGCGAGGCCAGGTGCAGGGTAGTGGGGAGGGAGTTCTAGGCGCTCCCCCGGCTCTAGTATATAAGTGTCGCACAATATATCTTTTGCGACTCTTCCTTCTAGGAAGGGTTGCAAAAGATACGGCGCACAGCTACGACGTGCCTTGGCCGCGGCACGTCGTAGATGTGCTTTTTGCGACTGCATTGCAGGTATTTGCAGGCACTTCTCCCAGAACCTAAACCGTGAATCGGCATCCGAGGTAAAAAACGGCCCACTTCCTTACCAGGGGAGTCACTCCCCTCCCCTACAATCTCGGGTATCCGAGATTTCTGATCGAGCGTCGCGAATTATTGTGATTAAATAATCATGCGTCGCAAGGTGCGACGCCACGTTCTTTAAGAAAGGGAGATGACCTTTTCATGGGTTCGAATCGAACCTTCTGACCTTAGATCCGTCACACTTCGAGCCCGGTCATCCGGGCTCGCTTTCTTGTATACTTTACGCACCTGAACGGAAGCCCCATACCCCGAGGACGACGTTCAGAACCTTGGCCTGCCGCTAGACCCGACCCGGTCTTTGGCAGGCTCTTTTTATAGCTCCCCGTCCAAGTGCCGCGTGAAGTGCTTCTTGATGGTGTTGTCGAGCGCCTTAGAGAAATCTATCGCGTGCTTTGGAGAAAGAACGACCTCCGCGACGAGCTGGCCGGTCGTCGCTGCCGGGCGGAGGTACGCGAACTGGAGAATGACCGCGTCGTCGGAGACCGTGACCTGCGTCGCGTTCGAGAAAGCCGGCGTCTGGGTCGAAGGCGTCGGGATGGTGATCTGCTTTTTCATACGCCGAGTATTAGGTGAACAAACGGACGAGCCATTCTAAGGCGAACCCGATTGAATGGAAGATGAAGCCGATGCCGGCTTTCATGAGGCCGAGCAGATAGGTGATGTTCTCCTGGCCGGTAGGAGACTCGATGACGGCCTGTATAGAGACGCCGAAGAAGGACATGATGAGGACGGCGATTGCAGTCCACATGAGGATACGGATCATACGACAATTATACTCCCCTGCCCTAGAGGTACGACATCGGGTCGAGGTAGGCGTTCGGCGCGGCGATAGGGATGGTCACGACGTATCCGCTCTTGCAGGTGTACTGGCGGAAATTGACCGCGTCCGCGTAGTAGACAGTGAAATGAAGGTGCGGCCCGGTCGCGTATCCGGTCATACCGGCGTATCCGATGACCGCACCCGTGCCGACCGAATCGCCCTTTTCGACCGAGACCGTAGAGAGGTGCGCGTACAGGGTCGCGAGCCCGTTCGCATGCTTTATGAGTACCCACTTGCCGTACTGGCAGTTCTGCACAGCGCCCAGATTCGTCTCCATGACGGTGCCCGACAGCGCCGCCGTGATCGGCGTGCCGGTCTGCGCACGCAGATCGATACCGTCATGGTAGCCAGATGCATACAGTCGACCAGAGTCAGAGGTCTTGCCAAAATTCTGCGTGATATAGGGATCTGCGACCGGCCATTTGAGGACGCCCTTGCCGGCGACCGGTGTCGTATCCGGATCGATGATGAACTGGAGCTTCGATGAGAGCTCGAACAGGGCTGATTGGAAGGACGCGGCTTCCTGGCGCTTCTCGGCAAGGAGTTTCTGATACTGCGCCTCTTCCGCCTGCGTCTGCGTCAAAAGCTGCGCTTTGCCCTGGCGATTCACGTCGAGGGCCTGTTTCTGGCTTGAAAGCTCCTGATTGCTCGAGGAAAGGTCCGCACGCGTGTCCGCGACCGCCTCGTGCTGGTCGTGAAGCGCGACCTTGGCCTCGGACAAGGCGATCGTGTGGGTGCGCAATGTCTCTGAGAGCGCGGCGAGACGGTCGACCGAGGCCCATGCATCGCTGAAGTCGCGGGATCCGACGAGACGCTCGACCATGGAGTAATCGTCCTCGGACTCTATAGCACGCAAGGATGCGGCCAAAGCTGCCTGATCGACCGCGATGGACTTCTCCTTCTCGGTAATCTCAAGCGAAAGTTCGTCGAGCCGCAGGTTCGCGGTCGATATCTTCTTCTGGATATCCTTGATCTGCGCCGCGGTCTTGTTGCGGGAGACATCGAGCGTCTGTATCGCGGACTGCAAGGTCTGCTTGTTACCGGATATGGTCTGGAGCTGCTTCTCATAAGCGCGAATCTCCTCATCGAGCTTCGCGCGCTCCTCGTTTATCGAATCTATCTGGTCGCGAATCTCGTCGACGGTATCCGCCCGGGTCCCGACGGGCACCAAGGAGGCGATAGAGATGAGGCCTAGGAGGAGTACGAAGACGCGGCCAAGAACGTTCATCAGCTCAGTATATCAATTGCCGATTTTATACGGGAGAGGGCCTCGTCCTTACCGAGGATGAAGACGAGTGAGAACGGATCAGGAGACTTCTCGGCGCCTGAAAGCGCGTAGCGAAGGGGCCACAGGACGGCTCCCCTGCCCTCCCTGTCGGCGTAGGCCATAAGCTCGGTCTTTATGCCCTCGACCGAATCAGGCCCTTGATACCCTTCGATAAGCGCGGCGACTGCGGTGAGATGCCTCACGGTCGCGCCAGGTGCCTCCGCAGGTTCTTTAGAAATGAGTACCGATCTATCGACAGTCGGCGGCGCGAACACGCACGCAAGCTCGCCCGAGAGCATCTCACGAGCTTCCTTGAAGGTACGCGCGCGCTCCTTGAGGAGCGGCACCGCCTTCCGGAGGCGCGCATCGCCCGAGGATTCGAATCCGCCCTTCTCTATATATTCCGCGTCCGTGAGGCGACGCATCCATTCCTGGTTGATGTGGAGGAGCTTCTCCTCATCGAGCTTGCCGCCTGACTTCTGCACCTTCTCGATCTCAAACGCATTCACGATCTCTTCGACCGAGAGAATCTCTTCGTCGCCTGCAGGATGCCAGCCGACCAGCGCAAGGAAGTTTACGAACGCGTTGGGGAGGTATCCTTCCGCGCGATACTCGAGAATATCTTTCGCACCGTCGCGCTTCGAAAGCTTCTTCTTGCCATCAGGCCCCAGAATGACTGGCATCGTCGCGATAGCGGGCGAGGTCTTGCCGAGGGCATCGTAGAGGGAGAGGAATTTCGGCGTCGACGAGATGAATTCCTCGCCGCGGATGACGTGCGTGATCCGCATCTCGATGTCGTCGACCACATGGGCGAAGTTATAGGTCGGGTAGCCATCGCTCTTCACGAGAATGAAATCGTCGAGCGCTTCCTCTCCGGCCGTAAGGTCACCGCGCGTGAGGTCATGCCACGCGTAGCGTTTTATCTCCGGCGTCTTGAACCGGAGCGGCTTCGTGCCATCCCACTCGAGAACGGTCTCCGGACGATGATCGCGGAACAGGAAGGGGCGATCCTCCTCCTCAGCTTTCTTGCGGAACGCTTCGAGCTCTTCCTCCGTATACGGGTCGGGGTATGCGTGACCCTTTGCAACCAACTCATCGGCGTAGCGCTTATAGATGTCGAGGCGCGCAGATTGTATATAGGGACCATGCGGACCGTCTTTATCGGGGCCTTCATCCCATTCGATACCAAGCCACCGGAGACTCTCCATGATGTGGCCGATAGAGCCCTCGACCTCGCGCTCCTTATCCGTGTCTTCTATGCGAAGGATGAATTGCCCGCCATGCTTCCTGGCGTGAAGCCACGCGAAAAGCGCAGTGCGCACACCGCCCACGTGCATCATTCCCGTCGGAGACGGCGCGAATCGTGTGCGTACGGTCATACGGTAGTCGAGGGCTCATGCGAAAGCCCGATACGGATCGCTTCTAGAGCGATAAGCTCGGCAGCGCCTCCCGGCATGAACGCGGCGCCTGCTTGTGCCATAGCGGCCGAAAGATTCGCATCGCCCGCGATGCGTTTCGTCTCGGACGCCAAGAGGTTCGGCGTGAGGTTCTGCTCTTCGAGGACGACCGCGGCGCCCGTGTGTGCATACGTATATGCGTTCGTGCGCTGATCGTGGCTTACGGACTCCGGTATCGGGATGAGGATGGCTGGCTTCTGGAGCATGGAAAGCTCCGCGATGGTCGTCGCTCCTGCGCGCGACACGATGACGGAGGCTGCCGCGCCCGCGCGCGCCATGGATTCGAGTGAGAGGAAATCGAGCGGATGGTAACGTGACGCGTTCAGGCTCTCGGCAAGCACGACCTTTGCGGTGCGCTCCACCTCCGCATACTCCTTACGGCCGGTCTGATGGATGACATTCATGGAAGCCGTAAGGGTCGGTAGTGCGCCGAGAACCGCTTCGTTTATCCGCGTCGAACCCGAGGAACCGCCGAGAATGAGAACGGTCGGCACGGACGCATCGAGACCGAGCTCCGCGCGCGCGGCATCTGCCGTACCGCCTTTCAAGGCCCGACGGACCGGGATGCCGGTGAGCGCTATCTTCTGCTGCACCTTCTTCGGAAAGAACGCGGCTGCGCCCGGGAACGATACCGCGATGCGATAGGCGTATTTAGAGGCAGCGAGGTTCGCGCGGCCCGGTTTCGAGTCCGACTCATGTACGATGACCGGGATGCGCCAGAATCGCGCAGCAAGGGTAACCGGCATGCTCGCGTACCCGCCTTTCGATATGACGACGTCCGGATAGATCTGATAGACCGAGACGAGCGCCTTGAAGAGCCCGTACGCGCTCACGAAGAGGTCGCTGAAATTCTTCCAGGAGAAATACCGACGCCACTTCCCTGCCGGCACCGGGATGTAGATCATCTCGGCCGCGAACAAGGACTGCTCGTCATAGGGCTCCGGCGCGAGGTAATAGAGGCGCGGCGTAACGAGGTGCTTCTCACGCGCGAGGTCGTGGACGGCCTCGGCAATAGCGATAAGGGGGTAGAAATGCCCCCCGGTCCCCCCGCCGCAAAATACGATCTTCATGAGTCTATAGGCCGGATTATACCATTCGCGCCCCATGCCTGCCGTGCTAGAATCGGCCCCGGAAAGGTCCAACCAGGGAGGTTCTGATGACCGATCACAGCCGGGAAAAGCAGATCCTTAACACCCTACGGAAATCTGCTGCTAACGTCACCGCCGAGGACCGTCTCCTCATTATCCGTTTCCTCACCGAAGACGCGCCGGAGCTTGCCCTCGGGAGCGGAGCGCTTGCGAAGCTCCTGAAACGAATCATGAATCCGCTCGAGTGCTTTGCCGCAGGCATCAAGGTCGCGCCGGTAGACCTGGCTGCAACCATCGCCTTCTTCGAGTTCATCACGCACCAAGAGATGTGCAATTGAGTTTCCCCGCCTCACGGCCCGCATCATGCGGGCCGTTACTCTTACCTGGTGACGGAAATCTCCTCGTCGAGCTCTGCCGCCGACTTGATGTCCTGATGGAGCGTGCTCGCTGCCGCAGCCTCTCGGGCTCCTTGGGAGACCATGAGTATCGCACTCGCCAGCAAGGTGAAGACTGCGAATGCGACGAGGATCTCTACCGTGATGCTCCCGCGTATGGAGCGCGCCATTTGCCAGAGTATAGCCCGGGGTGCATAGTCATCCCGGACAGAAACGGAGGATGTAATGACCGCCAATATCGCGCAGATAGAGCTCTTCCACATCGGGATGCATAGGACATTGGAGCAGTTATCGCAGGATATTCGCGCTCGCGTCCTCGATGATTTCGAGGCCGGAGACTTCGATCGCCCCAACTTGCTCAAGACTTGTTTCCGCATCTATGACTGGAACAATGTTATGACACGCTACGTGAGGGACCTCGATGCGATGCCGGACGCCATAGACGACTATTCCGCCATCGAGTCGGCGAAGTCATGGCTCGCCCGCAGGCTCGCGTACCGCGCCCAACGGCGCAATGCCAAGCGTCGAGGGAACCTGAAGCGCATGATGACCGTTGACGGCGGACGTCTCGTCCGCGATGCGATACGCGCGGAGGATGATGTTGCCATAGAAGTGGCGAATCATCGGTACCGCCTCATGCGGCCGGACGAGGCAGCGGAGATGCTCTCGCGAGCGACCCACTACACGAGCGCCTGGCTTTTCGTCTTCGCACCGAACGAGCTCCTGGCCGACAAGAACGAGAGGGTGGGGTCTATCGCCCTCGTCCTGTAGCGAAGCGGCTCCTTTTGGAGCCGCTTTTCACGTGCCTAGTACTGGATGGTTATCGGGAACGAGATGGAACGGTCGCGGGACGGCTCGCCGGATGCGTTAT
>CAZMFT010000028.1:2624-7852 GCA_964565655.1 uncultured Candidatus Saccharibacteria bacterium | reverse complement strand
GTATTGACAAATAGTGTATATAGTGGTATCATACGTACATAGGGTTTGTACCTAGGGAGATTCGACAAATGAGCAATCGGGAAATTCGTGCGTGGCGTTCCGACGATGCGACGAGCGCCTACGCTCCGGTCACTGCCCCGCACGTGGGTGTCGATCGCGGTCTCGCGCAGGAGCTCGTCCCGGCCATCGCCCGCGGCCGCGTCACGGTGACCGGGCTCGGCGGGATCGGCTCCTCCGGGCCGATGTTCAGCTCGACCGGGCTCCATCGCACGCACCGGCCGCGCAAGAACCACTAGGCTCCGCGAGCCTACGACAAACGGCGACCTCTTGAGTGAGGCGCCGTTTTCATTTTTCTGTTATAACTGCCACAACGGAGGCGTCGCATAGTGGTCTAGTGCACCGCCTTGGAAAGGCGGCAGGGTCGAAAGGCCCTCGAGAGTTCGAATCTCTCCGCCTCCGCATGGAATAGGAAAGGGAACGCGCAAGCGTTCCCTTTCCGTTATTCCGGCGAAGGCGGAGAGATTCGAAGGCAAGCGCGGTCTACGTCGCCAGCAGGCGATGTCGCGCGCGCGTGGCTAGGCGGAGCATTGAGTGACGACGAGATGCGAGCGCTTAGCCGAATCTCGATTCGAAAGCCGGAGAGATTTGAAGGGCCGCGCCTAGCCGAATCTCTCCGCCTCCGCGCCGCAAACCGTGAGCGAATCTCTCCGCCTCTCATGCTAGCCTCTAAGGCAGGAGGAGTTCCTGATGATCGACGATAATCCATGCGTAACCGATGGCCCGGCTGACGAGGACTTTTTCGATTCCGTGATGCAGTTGGCGCTCGCGCAGCCAGGACCCCAAGCGGTCGCGCGCATCGTAGAGCAGATGACTCTGGAAGAAGGAATCGCACGCTTACGACCCATCGCCGTCTATAACCCCTATGCTGCTGAGCTTCTGGCCGCGCTCCTCACAAAATAGCGGCACTCAAAACCCCGGCACCTAGCTGCCGGGGTTTTCGCATGTCCGGTCCTTCATACCGATTGTGCTAGCATACCGCCCATGCGCATCGCGATAGTGGAGGACGAGCGCGCGCTCGCCGAGGCGCTCGCGAAGGGTCTTGCTACCGATGGTCACGAGACCGTCATCTTCCCTACCGCCACGGAGGCGTCCGTACTCGAGCGGGAAGGGAACCAGTATGACCTCATCATGCTCGACCTCATGCTCCCTGACGGGAACGGTTCGGATATCTGCCTCGCGATACGGGAAGCCGGCGTGCGCACCCCGATACTCGTGCTTACCGCGCGCGATTCGGTCGAGGATCGCGTCGAGCTGCTTGACCGCGGCGCGGATGATTTCTTAGGAAAGCCGTTCAGCTTCGCCGAACTTCTTGCCCGCGTTCGCGCACTTTCGCGTCGCGGCCCGCCCACGGACGACGCGGATATAACGATAGGCGAGCTCCGTCTCTCGCCCGCGAAGCGCGAAGCCTATCGGGGCGCTTCTCTGCTTTCGCTTACCGCACGCGAATTCGACCTTCTCGCATACCTGATGCGAAACGAAGGCCGCGTCGTCGATCGGGCGGAGCTCATGAGCAAGGTATGGCACCAGGACGGGCTCGGTCACACGAATGTGGTCGATGTCCACGTGAGGAAGCTTCGGGTGAAGGTTGATGAAGGGCACGAGACCGCGTATATAAGGACCATACATGGCGTGGGTTATACGATCGCTCAAGATCGCGCTTAAGGACCCGTTCGTCCGGGCGCGCCTCAAGACAACCTTCTTCTATTTCCTTTTTATGCTGGTCGTGCTCTCGACGTCCGGCTACATCCTCGATTCCGTATTGCGGAACATCCTCGTCGAGGCGCATCAGCCGGGAGCATCGATCGTGCATGATGAGCTTGCCGACCGGATACAGCGTATCCGGACCATCCTGCGGCTCGTGAATATCGCGATATTCACGGTGGCGGCCTATGTGCTCATCGGATTCACGTTCCGGCCCATTCGCGAGCTCTTATCGACCCAGCGCCGCTTCATCGCGAACGTATCGCATGAGCTCCGCACGCCCTTGGCGGTCATGCGCACCGAGACCGAGGTGGCGCTTCGGCATGCGGGTGACCTTACGCGGGAAGATGCGATAGCGCTTGCGGAAAAGAATCTCGAGCGATCTGCACATGTCTCGCGCATCGTCGATTTTTTCCTTCTCATGTCCGATTATGACTCTTCTCGCACCGTGAGGGGGAATCGGACCGTCTCGCTTTCAGCCGCTATCCTTCCCGCTTTGCGTCGTCTCGCCGATGAGGCAGAGGAAAAGGGTGTCGATCTCACGATAGACGCCCGCCCGGAGCTGTGCGTGGAAGGGAATGCAATCGCACTCTCGACCTTGGCAGTGAACCTCGTAAGGAACGCGATTGCGCATACGCCGCCGGGTGGCACGGTGCGGGCCGGCGTGAGGGGAGAAGGTGGCGAGGTGATACTTACGGTCGCTGATACCGGGACGGGTATTCCGGCAGCAGATCTTCCACGGATTTTTGAGCCGTTTTTCCGCGGCAGAGGGGCATCGGACGCCGGTTCCGGCCTCGGGCTTTCTATCGTCAAAGAGGTGGCGCGGCTCCACGGCGCGACCATAACGGTCGATAGCGAGGAAGGACACGGTGCTGTTTTCATGGTCAAGTTCCGCAAATCTCGCGATATCCCCACAGTTCGCGCATAACATATTAAAATTTCATTAATTACGTCAGCTATACTCAACCTGCGGGCCCAGGGGGTCTCGCATATGAATGAGATTCAGCTTGCGGAGAAAGCCGGCTTCACCCGTACCCGCGCAAGCGGAGGCGGGTCCCGTCGACCCGCCCGTCGCGGATGAGAAGAAGCGTCTCTTCCTCAAGAGCGCTGCCGTCATCGCTGCGGGACTCTTCGCGACCACGCTCTTTCCGAAGCGCGCGGAAGCCTTAGTCCTCGGCTCTGGTGCCGGCTCGAACGTCATCGGCGTCAAGAATGCGGCGAACGCACGAGTCAATCCCGCGACTGCCGAGGATATCGCGGCGCTCCTTGCCGGCAACAGCGTCCTCAAGAAGACCCTGGTGATCTCGAACTCGGGCACGGTGCATACGCCCGGAAGCGGGAAGAAGATCCGCGTCTATAACACCAAGTTCTCGCTCGATGCGAACATGACGAGCGTATCGTTCCGGTTCACTTCTGGCGGCACCGATTTCGAGAAATATCTTGCGCCTCGCACAGGAGGATTGTATGGAACCAACAACCATCCGAACTACGTAGAAGGAGGAACGAACGAGGTCCTGTATTGCGCGATGAGCGGAACCGGGAACGTCCAGATCAACATCGATTATTTAGAAGTCTAGCGTCACCATCATGGCCCTGCGTGCTGTCGAACACAACTTCACCGGAGCAACAACGCCGTATACTGCGTATGACTCAACGAAGACCGTGCTTGGCGACCTCATCCGCCAGTACACCGGCGCCGCTTCCGAAGACAAGTACGCCGGACCCATGCGTACCGGGCGCGATAGCGGCCTTACGGCCACATACGCGCTTGCGAGGCCGAACGAGACCTCGACCGCAGTGCCGAGCATATACCCGCACGTGGTGCGCTGGGCCGATAAGGACGGATACTATTCGACCGGCACGGTCGCGGTCTCGGGGACCGCGGTCACCGGCACCTCGACCTCGTTCCTGTCGGCAGGCGTCCCCATAGGCGCGCGCATCGGCTTCGGTTCGACCGATCAGGCGCAGATAACGACGTGGTATCAGATCACGGCGATCGCATCAGCAACCTCCATCACGCTCCAATCGTCCGCAGGCACCATAAACTCTGGATCTTCCTACGTGATCGACCTGACCTACAACCGAGACTGGGTCTTCCTCGCTGATAACGCGACCGCTGCAGCGACACGGCGCATCAGCCTGTTCGAATTCAATCGCGAGGATTCTATTTTCACCTGGAAGGGATTCATTACCATGACGTATCCGACCGCGACCAACCACACTATACGCGGCATGCGCGCGGTATATGCGAAGTACACGACCGGGACGGTGAGCGTCTCGACCGCGACCGTGACCGGGAGCGGTACGACCTGGAGCGCTGACCGTATCATCATCGGGTCGCGCATCGGCTTCGGCTCTACCGATCCGACGCAGATCTCGACCTGGTATTACATAAATGCCGTCACGAACGATACGTCGATCACCATTCAGACCAATATGACGGCTTCAGGTACGGGCGGTACGGCAGCCAGCATCACCGTGTCCGCGGGCACCGCATACGTCATCGAGGACTTGCGTATTCTCACGGCGACCACGAACGCGACTGCGACGAACGGCGGACTCTACATGACCGCAGGCCTCTCTCTTGCGGATTTCGCATCGGCTGGCACGACCATCGCCGCCGCCGTCACGACCGACAAAGTGAAGGCGGTCTACTGGCTCGCGGATGCGTCGACGGTCACTAACGACGTTGCCGCTGGCTGCGCACTCGATGACAGAGATAGCTGGACGCAGCAGTACTGCTACGTGCTCGAAATGCAGGCGGCAACGACGCCTGCGGTCTATAAATACAACTTCAGAAAGGCGCTCACGCTCGCGTCCGGGAAGGATACGACCTGCCTCATTCTCGCGACAGCGACGCAGTCGGTGACCGGTAACTTGTCTCAGGCCAATAACGGGCGCGTCGGAACGCTCGCGCACGGCCCCGGTTCCGGCGTAAAGTCACTCTACTTCGTGACCGCAACACGCGTATATCGTGCAGCTATCAGCGGCATCACCGCTGGCTCCTCGTCCTGGCTCTCGGACAGTATGGTGGAGATCCCGACCGGAGGTACCTCCACGTATACGGCATCTGCCGCGATGTCATCCGTTGAGATCGCAGACCAGATCGATCGACTGATCATCACGAACTCAGGTGCCGGCGCGACCACGACATGCAACCGCGCGTTCGTGACGCAGTACAACACCATCTCGACCCCTTTCGATCTGCCTTTCATGATGGATTCCCGCCAGATAGACCAGTCCATCGCGGATAATAATGCCGTACCGCACCCGAGTCCGGCAGGCGCCGCCTTGTCGATATGGAGCGAGCAAGGATTGCTGTACATCGCGAGGACCGGTACGGCTTCTGCCACGAACCTCGTCTACGCGGTGCCGCTCGGCGCCGACTGGGATTTCGCAGACGGTTCGGTGAAGCAGCGACTCATCACGCCGGAGATCCTGACGCCGAACGCGTCGAAGCTGAAGCG
>CAZMFT010000028.1:0-2524 GCA_964565655.1 uncultured Candidatus Saccharibacteria bacterium | reverse complement strand
GCGGACGAGCAGGCGCTCATCGTCCTCATGCCTGACGGCAAGTACGCTGACACGGATCTCATCCTCTGCGCGAGCGCCGATAATCCTGACGTGGCAGTCGCGCAGCTCCAGGCCCAATACATCAAGTACGGGCCGATGGTCTACCAGTTCAATACGCCGGAGGAGCTCGGTGCCGCGCTGTCTGCGATCGATGCGGAATCGACGCATGACGCCGTCGCGCTCTACAAGGAAGAAGAGACGCGCCGGAAGGCGAGAGAGACAGGAACGCTCGAACCCGAGAATCCTGTCCCGGCTCCGGACAAGGTGGAGGAACCGCCGCCTGCAGAAGAAACGCAGGAGGAAGAAGTGCAGGAGGAGTCGCCTCTTCCTGCGGAAGAAGATGAAGCGGTTGTACCGACCGCGGAAGAGCCGGTCCTGCCTGACTCCGCGCCCGAGGAACCTGCAGCGCCGGAACCTGCTCCACCGCTCCCCGAGACGCCGTCGGGCGACGGCGAGGTGCTCGGAGCGACCGATACGCCGGTGCTTGAGGAGCCGTCGGCGGTCGACATATCGACCACGACGACCGAATAACGTATGGCGCTCACCGATATCAATTTCCAGGAAGGCGAGGCGCAGGACCTGACGGCATCCATCGCGCTCGGGACGCTTAATGCTCCCGCAGACATCGTTATCGAGTCGTCCTGCTCGCAGTTCCCAGTCCTCGAGGCGCCCGAGATCGTCGACCAGGGCGGCGGGGGTGGCGATATCTTCATCATCAACGACTAGGTATGAGCCCCTTCACTTCATTCGCGAAGGAATATGCCGCATACCTCGAGGATGCGCGCCGCAGACTCCTCTTCATCGCGGTCTTCTTCGTCATGGTATTCACGGTCACGTTCATCGCGGGCCCCTTGCTCGTGAAGCGCCTCATCGACCTTCTCGGGTTCGAAGGCGTCTCCTATGCGGTCCTCTCGCCGTACCAGCTGCTGTCGACGTCCATGGATATCGGCTTCTTCTTCGCGATCGTGCTCACGTTCCCCTTGGTACTCACGGAGCTCTACGAGTTCTTGGCGAGCGCGTTCACGAGGCGCGAGCGCGGCCGGTTCTTCCTGTATGTCCTCGGGAGCGTCCTCTTATTCGCGCTCGGTTTCCTCTATGGCGGCGCGATCCTCTATTACGCCGCGTGGGCGGTCGCCGGATTCAACGCTTCCATCGGGCTCGCGAATATCTGGGATATCAGCACGTTCATTTCGCAATCCCTGCTGACCGCATCCTTGCTCGGCATCCTGTTCGAGTATCCGCTCATCCTCACGTTCCTCATCCGCTCCGGCGTCCTCACGCGGCAGATCCTTGCTGCCGGCCGCCGGTTCGCGATAGCGGCGACGGTCATCCTGGTGGCCCTGCTGCCGCCGACTGACGGGCTGTCCCTCATAGTCATGGCGGTGCCTTTGTTGGGGATGTATGAGCTGACCCTTCTTCTTGCGCGCGAGAGGAAGGGCCAGGTCGTACCTGCGCCTTTGCTGGTGCGGCCTTTATAAATTCACGCATATACACCTATGTTCGGCATCGGAACGAAAGAACTCATCATCATCGCGGTAGTGCTCCTCGTGCTGTTCGGCGCCCAGAAGATCCCGCAGCTCGCGGAAAGCCTGGTGAAGGCCGTGCGCACGCTGCGCGGGGCATTTGCGAGCGATGATGCCGTCAAGAAGAAATAAGCACCTCATACGGGCCCTCCCGATACTTGCGACCGCGGCGTTCCTCGCTACGGGGCTCTTCGCGCACGCCGCGGACGTCATATACGCGCCGGGGCAGCAGATCGTCCTCGGCGATTTCGTCTACGACGACGACATGGTGGCGACGACGACCGACTGCACCATATCGATATGGGGGCCTACCGGCTCGAACCTCGTGAATGAGGCGACGATGACCGTGAACGCGAACGGATGGCACTACTACAGTTTCTCTTCAGGCACGCAGGGGACATATCCCGCCGCGATGACCTGCGGGTCTGTGCTCGACGACACGTTGGTGAAGGGAGACCTGTCGTTCGTCATCGCGACCTCCTCGAACGCGTCCTCGACGGCGGAGATTGTCGCGGCTGTCGCTGCTGTGGTGAACCCGAACACTAACTCCGCGGTCCTCACCGCGTCGACGTCCTTGGCCGCGACCTTGCCAGGCTCGATATGGTCGTATTCCGCGCGCACGCTTACGTCGTTCGGGACCTTGGTCGCTGACATCTGGGCTTCCGGCACGCGCACACTCACCTCGGGCACGGCGATTGCTGCGGATATATGGTCCGCGGGTACTCGGACGCTTACGGCGGGCACCTTGTCGTCAGGCGCTCTGGCCTTGCAGGCTGACCTCACGACCGCCTCGACCTCCATCGCAGCCGTCGTCAACGCGAACACGACGAGCGCGACCGGTGGCGTGACGACGTCTGTGAACTCGAACACTGACTCGCGCATCGGTATCGCCTCATCGTCCTTGGCTGCAACGCTCCCAGGCTCGATATGGAGCTACTCCGCACGCACCTTGACCTCGTTCG
>CAZMFT010000027.1:0-8108 GCA_964565655.1 uncultured Candidatus Saccharibacteria bacterium | reverse complement strand
TCTCGAGCAAGGTATCCGCAAGGAGCATCGTGTCGATGTCGAGGCGGTCGAGTATTGAAAAGACGAGACTCTCTTCCTGGTGGATGAGCGCCGTCAGAAGATGCAAGGGCGACACGTGATTCTGCCCGCGCTCGATAGCGAGTTCGTGCGCCTTACGTATCGCTTCCTTGGCCTTCGTCGTGAAATTCTTGAAAGGGGGCATATGGTGAAAGAGACGCTAATAAGCGGTCATCCTTACGCTGCCTCGGATGCCAGCCCATCCGCGTTAGAAGCAGTATAGCACGGAGGGAACGGATTACGGAGCCGCGAGTATCGCTTCGATGATCTCGGCGCCGAGATAGGTGCTTGCGCCGCCCGTGGAGATGCCGACGACGCGGCCTGAGAGATCTACGGCGCTCGAGCCCTTCGTGGTTTCCGGAAGCGTGGTCACGACCGCGCCTCCCGATATCTTCGAGACGATCCCGGTCACTGCGCTGCCGTCAGCGCGAAGCGCGATGACCGCTTGACCCTGCTTGAGCGCGGAAGAGGCGACCAAGTTCGCTGCCACGGCCGCGGGAAGCGTCGCTGTGTCTGAGAATCCGTAGAGCATCACCGAGGCGCTACTACGTGTCAGGGAGACTGGTGCCACCTCGCCCGACGGGAACTCGACGAGCGCTTCCTTTGGCAAGGTCGCATCCGTGATGAATACCGCACTCCGGGAGACCGGGAGGAATATGCCGCGCGCCAAGGCCGGTGTCGTCGTCGACTTAGCGTAGAGGAATACGGTACGCGCGTTCGCGGCAGCGACCGCAGAGACGAGGCGATCTTCTTCTGATGGCGCGGACTTACCCGGAACGACGACTGCGGGCGCGACCGTCTCCACCGTGTGCTCGACGATGCGGTTCACCGTCTGCGTAATGACCGGCGGCGCCTCATCAAGCAAGGAGACCGTCACGATGCCGGTCGCGATAGACATGACGAAATTGACGAGCAAGGTCAAAAGGAGGAGCTGGGATTTCGAGAGGTCGTCTATATCCATATCGTTAGGATACTCCCCGCTCGTGCGGCCTACAAGGAGGAATCGAGGAAGGCGACCGCCTTCCGGAGAGCGGACGCAAATCGAGCAAGGTCGCCGGGCGAGATATCGGGGCCCCACGAGATCCGCAGCGTCGATTTCGCGCGTTCTGCGTCGCCGGTGAGTGCCATGACTGCGCGCGAGCCTTCCGATGAGTCGGTCTCACACGCACTCTTGGTAGAGATCGCGAAGCCAGCCTCATCAAGAAGCGCGACCAGGTAATCCGTATCGCGCCCGGGGAGCGAGATATTGAGTATGCGCGACGCATGCTTCTTACCGACGTTCACGAGCGCGTCCGGAATCTCTTTCGCTATCCGTTCGACGAGCCTGATGCGCATCTTTTCCCACTCGACGCCTCGCATCTCACGCGCATTCTGCGCATCCGCAAGCGCCGTCGCGAATGCTGCTGCGCCCGCGATGTTCTCCGTGCCCGGCCGGAGGCCGCGTTCCTGTCCGCCACCATGAAGGAGTGGCTCGAGCGAGAGCATGCGCGGAACGATAAGGACGCCAGTGCCGCGCACCCCGCCTATCTTCTGCGCATCAAGCGTGATCATGTCGGCCGCGATGCGCGTGCGCTCCATGAGCTCTGTGAGAGGCGCCTGACTCGCATCCGCAAGCAGTATCGTTCCGGTGCCCCGCAGCGCGAGAGCCACCTCTTTTGTATTCCAGAGCGTGCCTGTCTCGCCGCACACCATATCCATCGCGACGAGCGCGGTGTTGGCCCTAAGCTGACGCTTAAGCGACTCTATATCGACGAGTCCGTCCCGTATGGAAAGCGCCTCCGCCTCGACACCGAACTTCGAAAGTGCGCGTATGGTCTCGACGACTGATGCGTGGCAGGAAGGAAGATAGAGGACGTGAACGAGCGCGCCTTCTCTCTCAGCCCTGCGCTTCATCACTGCCCCGCATATCGCGATCGCATTCCCCTCGGTCGCGCCCGACGTGAATATGACGTCATCCGCCTTCACTGACATGAGCCGTGCGACCTTCGAGCGCGACGCTTCGAGCGAATCTTTTGCTGCGCGTCCCTCCGCATGCGGCGATGAAGGATTGCCGACGAGCGTAAGCGCCTCCGCATGCGCCTTAAGCGCAGCGGCGCTCTGCGGCGTCGATGCCGCGTGATCGAGATACGTCCGCTTCTTGCCGAACATAGTCGCAGCATTACACGAATCCAGCATTGCGAAAAGCCGTTTTTTGTGATGAAATCGAGGAATTATGGCAGTCGCTCCACGCCCTCCTATCGTCGCCGTCATGGGTCACATCGACCACGGCAAGTCCTCGTTGCTGGATTACATCCGCAAGGCGAACGTGACCGCGGGCGAGGCGGGCGGTATCACGCAGCACGTCTCCGCGTATGAGGCAGAGCATGAGCACGAAGGTACGCTCCGGAAGATCACCTTCCTCGATACGCCCGGCCACGAGGCGTTCCGCGCGCTTCGCGCGCGCGGCGCCGCGGTCGCGGACGTCGCCATCCTGGTCGTCGCCGCGGATGAGGGCGTGAAGCCCCAGACGCTCGAAGCGCTCGCGTCCATACAGGAGGCGAAGACGCCGTTCGTCGTCGCGCTCACGAAGATAGATAAGAATGGGGCAGACCCGGAGCGTGCGAAGACCTCGCTCCTCGAGAATGGCGTCTACCTTGAGGGACTCGGTGGCGACATCCCGTATGCACCGGTCTCCTCCAAAAGCGGTGAAGGCGTCCCTGAACTCCTCGACCTCGTGCTCTTAACCGCTGACCTCGCAGAACTTTCTGCCGATGCGGATGCGACAGCGAGCGGCTTCGTCCTCGAGTCCACCCAAGATCCGAAGCAAGGCCTCACGGCGACCTTGATCGTGAAGGACGGCACGCTTGCCGCAGGCTCGTTCGTCGTTGCTGGCGGCGCCTACGCGCCGGTGCGCTTCTTGGAGAATTTCGCCGGGAAGCGCGTCGAGGCTGCCGGTCCGTCTTCCCCGGTGCGCATCTCCGGATTTTCCGTACTTCCGCCAGCCGGTACGCCGTTTACGAGCGCTTCGTCCCGCAAGGATGCAGAAGCGGCAATCGCTGAATTTGTGGCCGCGTCGAAGAAAGAGCAGTCGGTCGCGCTCGAAGCGGCTGACGGCATCACGCTCCTTCCCTTGGTCATCAAGGCGGATGTGACCGGGAGCATCGAGGCCATCAAGCATGAGCTCGCGAAGATAGCGCACGAGCGCGCGCAGATACGCATCATCCAGACCGGTATCGGCGCGATATCGGAGTCTGATGTGAAGACCGCGCAAGCGGCAGGAGGTGTCGTCATCGGGTTCTCGGTCGCAATCGATGCATCAGCGCGCGAGGTCTCAGAGCGCGCCGGCGTCCTCGTCGAAGCATTCACCATCATCTATGAGCTCAAGGAGCGCGTCGAAGCGCTGCTTACAGAGCGCACGCCGAAAGTCGCGGTCGACACCATCCTCGGGGAGGCGAAGCTCTTGAAAGTGTTCAGCGCGACCTCCACGAAGAAGGTAGTCGGCGCGAAGCATGTCTCGGGCGCGCTCGCGTTGAATGCTCTCGTAAAGATTCTTCGCCAGGGCGAGGAGATTGGGCGCGGCAAGATCGTGAATCTCCAGCAGGCCCGCGCGGATGTCGCGGAGATTCGCGTCGAGGGCGACTTCGGCATGCAGATAGAGACGAAAGCGGATCTCGCGGGTGGCGATGTCGTCCTCACCTTCCGCACGGAAGAGGCATGAAGTTCTTCCCCTTAGGCGGCAAGCAGAATCATCACGGAGAACGTGCGGAGGGAGAGGTGGCGCATATGGCCGCGGAGTTCATCTCCCGCGAATCAAATAACACGTCCCTCATTACGGTGACCCGCGCGAACCTCTCCTCAAAGGGCGATCGGGCGACGCTCTTCGTCACAGTCTTCCCGGATACCGCGCTTCCCTACGCTCTCGATTTCCTGAACCGCAACCGCGATGAGTTCCGTGAATACATGAAGGAGAAGTCGCGCCTCCGGACCATCCCCCTCGTCTCCTTCGAGCACGACGCCGGCGAGAAGAACCGCCAGCGGCTCGATGAACTCGGGCGCGAGGCGTAGTATCATCTGACAGCCGGCCCGATGGTGAAGTGGTAACACGGGGGACTGCAAATCCTCTATGCGCGGGTTCAATTCCCGCTCGGGCCTCAAATTGGACGCGCAGCGTCCAATAGCGGGAATTGAAAGCCAGAGCGATGTCCTGCCAGCAGGCAGGACCGCGAGGCGGGGTCGCGACCATAGGCGAGTGACGACGAACCTATGAGTTGTGACCAATACCGCTCGACCATGAGGTGGGGTCGCGACCGAATCCCTGTGACGATAGGGATTCGAGTTGTGACCGATTCCGCTTCCGTACATGTGCTAAAACTACGAATACGCCAGGGTGATGGAATGGTAGACATAGGGGACTTAAAATCCCCAGCCGTAAAAAGCGTGTGGGTTCGAGTCCCACCCCTGGTACTGAAACTACTGACGGAGGCAGACTGTTATAATCATCCGATGAACGAGCCTCTCGCCTACCTGAACGGGAAATTCGTACCGCTTAAGGATGCGAAGGTGGGCATACTCGATCTTGGCGTCCTCCGCGGATTCGGCGTCTATGAGGGCATTACGGTGATTGGCGGGAAGCCATTCCGTTTCGAGGACCACTGGCAGCGATTCCTGAAGTCTTCTGCTGCCCTCTCGCTTACCATCCCCATAGAGCGCGATGCCTTTGAGGCCGCGCTCATAGAGATCGCAGCAAAAAACGCGCCTGGCATCCGCGCAACCGTCCGCGTCGTCCTTACCGGCGGCGAGGCTTTGGGAGGCCTCGAGCACGTCCCTGGCCGAGAGACTTTTTTCATAAACTGCGAGCCGGCATTCGTCCTCGCTCCCGAGGTATTCACCAAGGGCGTTACGGTCATCGAGAGCGAGCATCAGCGCATGATGCCGGAATTCAAGACCATCAATTACATCAACGCGGTCATGCTGCAGCCCAAGCGCCGAGCTGCGGACGCGCTTGAGATCCTCTATCACGTAAATGGGAACATGCTCGAGTGCTCGACCTCTAACGCGTTCATCGTGAAGGACGGAATGGTCATCACGCCCAAGGACGGCATCCTCCACGGTATTACGCGGAAGGTTGTCTTGGAACTCGCTCACGAAGCGGGATATGAGACTGAAGAGCGTGCGGTCACCATGGACGAGGCCTACGGTGCCGACGAGGTATTCATCACCTCATCCTTCAAGGATGTCGTGCCGGTCGTCCATATCGGCGAGCGCGAGGTTAAGGACGGTATCCCAGGCCCGGTGACACTCGACCTTATCGAGCGATTCAAGAAGTATGCACAGCTGGATTGAAGTCGTTCCGTCCTTCGTGTAAAGTCTCAAGGAAGCGCCTATAGCTCAGTTGGTAGAGCAGCTCCCTCTTAAGGAGACGGTCCCTGGTTCGAGCCCAGGTAGGCGCACATATGCAGAAACACCCGCCTGAGGCGGGATTTCTGATATGTGCGATCCGGAGCGCGACGGCGCGAGGCGGGGTCGCGGAACTTTTTAGCAGAAAAGCATCCGTGACCACAAGTGCGCGTCACAGCGTGACTCAATGTATACTCGCTGTACGCTGGGGTGGCGGAATTGGTATACGCGCATGGCTTAGGACCATGTCCCGCAAGGGTTGGAGGTTCAAGTCCTCTCCCCAGCACACGTGGCCTGCGAAAGCAGGCTTTGTGGCATGGGAAGAGGACTTGAAGGCTCGTGCGGTCCACGTGCCGAGCACGGCATGTCGCACGAGTAGGACCGAGCGGAGCCAGGCGTGACGACGTCTGGTGAGCGCTTGGCCAAGCTCTTCCTCGTGCCTTGTCTCTTGCGGAACTCATTTCCTGCACATCGTCCGTCAAATCGCCAAACGAGCTCGTAGGTAGGGGCTCGTTTGGCGTTCTAAAGCTTGACAATATATATAGTGTGGTGTATAATATAATCAGAGGGTTACTCGTCCCTTGCGAACTAACTTAGGAAAGGAAAAAGCATGGCCACAGGGCCTACGACAGCGCCGGCATCATCGCCCGCGCTCCCGCCACCAACTCCTCCGGCACCACCGACTCCGATCAGGATCTATGAGTCGCACCACCGCATCGCTCTCGCATGGTTCTTCGGAATCTACGCGGTGACAGCGTTCATCGTATTCGTCGGCATCGGACCCTGGCTCGGAACCTTCGGCCTTCTCGGCATGACGGTCTCGAACCCGGCGTTCGCACTCGTCATCCTCACCCTATACCTTGGCCTGTCGATCAGAGTGATCGACACCGAGGAGATCGGCGGGATCATGGTGCTCCAAAAGCCGTCGAAAGCAGTCGAGGCTGGACTTGCCATCGTCCTGTTGTGGTTCATGGAGCTGCATAAGATGCCAACCGGCGTCCAGCAGGTCCAGTTCCCCGCAGAACCCGAGCAGATATCCAAGCGTCCTGATGAGGCAGGTCTCCTGCCGGGTGAGATGCGGCCTATACGCATCACCACCGGTCCGCCGAAGCCCGGAGACACCACCAACGACAACGACGTCCTAACAGAACGTCTCACGGTCGAAGTGACCGTCGTCGTCCGATGGAGAGTGGAGCACGGAACGTTCTTCGAGGTCTTTGTGCGCATACCGGGTCGCAACTGGCCCGAGAAGCGTCATGAGATCGAGCGGCAGATGCGGGATACCGCGGAAACCGAGCTCATCGAAGAAGCGAGCGGCATGACCGCCGGTGAGTTGGTAAACAATGTCTCCAATGTCAACAAGAAGTTGACGACGGAGGTCGCCAACTGTGTGCTGCCTTGGGGCGTCACCGTGCTCGAGGCTCGCATGCAATCGCCGGACCTGTCTCACCAAGTGAGTCAGAAGCTCGCGGCGATCGTCACTGCGCGCGCTGAAGCGAAGGCTACCCGCGTTACTGCGGACGCCACGCGCTACAAGCTTGAGCAGGAAGGCCAAGGTCGCGCGGCCGCGCTTCAGGCTGAACTTGCCGCACAAGGCAAGGGTCTGAAGGAATCCGCAGACGCAATGGCTGATGGTACCAAGCCGAGAGAACTCTTGGAGGCGGAAGTCGCCAAGGCAACAATCGGCGAGGGTGATCTCATCATCGGTACCGACGGTATCGCCCAAGCGCTTGGCCTTGCCAAAGGCCTTCTCGGCCGCTCGGATGGTAACGGCAAGAAGTAGGAGAAACGCTCATGGCGGAATATCTATTCTTAATCGTCGGCCTCGGCATTGTCGCTGCTATGTTGTGGGATAGGATAAGCTCCTTCTCAGCGGGCATGGCATCCTGGTTCATGCATCTCGCAACGTCGAAGAAGACGTCGAGCCACGGATCATCAGCGACCGGCTCGTCCGGAAAGCATGACGACCATGGGAAGGCGCCGATGAAGCTGCTCGATCTCACCCTTCGCTGGGTAATCGGCGCAGCCGTCGTCTTCGCGCTCATGTTCGGGACATTCTGGCTTGCCAGGATAGACCGGCAGGACTCCTACGACGCGAAAGCGCGGGAGGAGGATCGCAAGGCCGACCGGGATCTCGAGTGGCGTGCTTCCATGTCGCAGTTCTGCGGCACGGACGCCAACCCCAACTGCGTCTGCTTCGGTTCCGAACGGCCCGCGCGCGTCCTGCGCCCGCGGGAGGAAGTTCGGCTCGACGGCAAGGGACGCGGGGTGACATTCAACCCTGGCCCTGAATCCGGCTTCCTGGAGCTTTGCGACCTTCGTGGCAAGCACTGCACGACGGAAGCTGGCGGGAATATGCGCACGGGGGTCACGATCTTGGTTCGCAATCTCAAGGACGAGGACCTGTCGGTAGAGTGCACATACGAGTGATCTTTCAACGTCAAAGCCGCTGCGCCCCACCGGGCGCGGCGGTTTCTCTTTTTACTTGTAGTCGTTCGGGTCGACACCGACCGCGCTCCCGATGAGCTCTACGATGCTCCACGCGCCGAAGATGATGACCAGCCCGATGACGCCCCACAGCATGACGCGCTTTCCTGTCGAACGCGCTTCGTCATCGCCCGAGTTCCATATGAATACGACGAGCCCCCACAGGAAGACGACAAACGCCGCCAAGG
>CAZMFT010000026.1:0-8512 GCA_964565655.1 uncultured Candidatus Saccharibacteria bacterium | reverse complement strand
CTTCGACGATTCCGGCCTCGCTGCCGTCGGCGACATCTACGTCGTCCGCTGGACCAGGCGCGTCGCGCCCGACGCGATGATCTTCGTCGAGCGCCCCGTCGGCTGGACCGTCGACCGCGCCGACGCCGGCAGCCTGCTCCGTGCCTCCGCCGCCGCCCCGACTGCCGTCGGCCGCGCCGGCGCAAGCTAGCGACCAGGTCGGCACGGCCGACCCAATCAAGAAGCCCGCGCTACCCATGCGCGGGCTTCACTCATATTTGACGCAAAAATAGCACCGTAGTAAGCTGTTTCTATCAAGGCCCGCGGGGCTTTTTTAATTGGAAGACCATGAAATTCTTCACCTACCTTTCCCAGGTTCGCGCCGAGCTGAAGCATGTCGTCTGGCCCGACTTCCAGACGGCGCTCGCGCATACCATCCTCGTCATCCTCATCGGCGCTCTCGTCGCGCTCATCGTGTCCCTGCTCGACGTCCTCTTCACGTACGGCGTGGAGACGTTCATCCTGAACTTCTAACACCGACACCATGGAAATCCGCTCAACCCCTGAATTTTCCGCAGATGCAGCGAACGCCGAGCCCCGGTGGTACGCGCTTCATACCTACGCCGGTTACGAGAACGCCGTCGAGAGGAACCTGAAGCAGCGCATCGAGTCCTTGGGCATGGAAAGCAAGATCTTCGAGGTCGTCGTCCCGACCGAGAAGAAGATCCGCGTCAAAGGCGGCAAGCGCGTCGTCGAGGAGGAGAAGATCTACCCAGGCTACATCCTGGTCCGCATGATCGTCGACGAGGACTCCTGGTTCGTCGTCCGTAACACTCCGCGCGTGACCGGCTTCGTCGGCTCCGGTGTCACCCCCGTCCCGATGGATGAAGCGGAAGTCACCTCTCTCATGAAGCGTATGGGTGCCGAGGTCGCAAAGCACACCATCGACCTCGTGAAGGACGATCCGGTCGTCATCGCCGATGGCCCGTTCAAGGACCTCGAAGGGAAGGTCGGCGAGATAGACGAGGAGCGCGGCAAGGTGAAGGTCATGGTCGCGATGTTCGGTCGCGAGACCCCGGTCGAGCTGGATTTCCTCCAAGTTCGCAAGCTCTAGGAAAATTGACCCTCGCTCTTATTTAGGATAGATTCGACTGACATGGCTAAAGTAGTAAAGAAGATCAAGCTCCAGATCCCGGCAGGGAAGGCGACCCCCGCTCCACCGGTGGGTACCGTCCTTGGTCCTGCAGGCGTCAACATCGGTCAGTTCGTCACCCAGTTCAATGAGGCGACGCGCGACAAGATGGGTGACATCATCCCGGTCGACCTCTCGGTCTACGAGGACCGCTCGTTCACGTTCGTCCTCAAGACCCCGCCGGCGTCCCGCCTCATTTTGAAGAAGGCAGGCCTCGAAAAGGGTTCGGGCAAGACTCCTACCCAGAAGGCAGGGAAGATCACGAAGGCGCAGGTCCGCGAGATCGCCGAGCAGAAGATGCCGGATCTCAATGCCGGTTCTCTCGAAGCGGCTGAAAGGTTGATTGAGGGTACTGCTCGGAGTATGGGGATTGACGTCAAATAGGGAAGTCACTTTCAGAAAAGAAAACAGCCTGCATGCAGGCTGTTTTCTTTTCTGCTAAGGTGCCTCACATGCAGGTGATTCCCATACAGACGCGCGCGCTCATACCGCCCAAGGATTCGTTCATGAGCGCGCTCCGTGCATCGAAGCTGCGCCTTAAGGAGGGTGATATCGTCGCTATCTCGTCGAAGGTTGTCGCGATAGACGAAGGGCGAACGTTACCTGTAGACGCCATCGAGAAGGAACGACTCATACGGCGCGAGGCCGACTGGTATCTCGAAGTGCCCGATGCGAAGTGGCGTTCTCGCTTCACGATCGCGCGCGGCGCGATGGCAGGATCGGCAGGGATAGATGAGAGCAATGGCGATGCGCACTACGTCCTCTACCCGACTGATCCGTTCAGAAGCGCGAAACGTCTGCGCCTGGCGCTCATGCGCGCCCACGGGATCAAGGACCTCGGGGTCATCATCACAGACTCGATATCCATACCGCTTCGCCGCGGCGCGATAGGGTTCGCTCTTGCGTGGGATGGGGTAGAGCCGCTGCGCGACTATCGCGGAACGAAGGACATCTTCGGACGCTCGTTCAAAATCGAGGTCGCGAACGTCATCGACGCGCTTGCGGCTGCCGCAGGGCTCTCGATGGGGGAAGGGAGCGAGCGAACGCCCGTCGCGGTCATACGTGGCGCAGAGAACGTGCGAGTAGGTAGTGTCCGTAATAGAAAAAAGGAGCTCATCGTCGCTCCCGAGAATGATGTGTTCGCGCCTTTTTTCACGCACCCGAGTTTCAAGTGGAAGAAGAAACGCCGCTAGCGATCAAGCGTCACCCACTCGTACCTGATGCCATTCTCTTCGTGCGCCTCTCGCGCAACTTCTTTTGTAAAATCGCCTTCGTACTCGGGGAACGTGGCGTCGCCCGGAGTCGGGTCGTCGACCACGGTGAGATACAGGCGGTCGGTGTGGGGAAGCGCGAGCCGGTATATCTCGCCGCCGCCGATGATCATCGTCTCCTCGCCGCCAGGCGCATACTTAGCTTTCGCGAGCGCCTCTTCGATAGAAGACACCACCATCGCTCCAGCTGCCGCGTACGCGGCGTCTCGCGTCACGACGATGTTCGTACGACCCGGGAGCGGGCGGAATTTCTCGGGAAGCGACTCCCACGTTTTACGGCCCATGACGACCGGATGCCCGTCCGTAATCTGTTTGAAATGCCTCAGATCGTCCTTGAGGTGCCAGAGAAGGCCGTTATCCTTCCCGATAACGCGGCCGTGCCCCATCGCGACGACGATACTTACCATGAGGGGAGTCTATCAGTTCCGTGGACTTTCGTATTCGCGCGTCTCGCCGGCCTCGCCAAGCACGATGACGAGGTCCATTTGCTGATCCCAGCTTTCGCGGGGAAGGGCGTCGAGGGAGAACTGTCGCTCGTAGCAGAAACCGATACGCGTCCACCCCGCAGGGACTCTCGAGAGGAAGCGGTCGTACCACCCACCGCCCTGGCCGTGCCTGGTGCCTGCGGCATCGAATCTGCGGCCTGGCATGAGAATGACCGTGTTCCGGTTACCGACGGCAGCCATAGCTTTGTCGGCTTCCAGGAACGGATCGAGCGCCGCGCGCGGCGCTATCTCGTATACGACCGCATCGTCCGGAATCGATACGACGTCGCGGAACGGCACTTCCGTCCGCAGCGGGACGTATGTCACGAATGCTTCGTGGTCGAGGAGCTGCTTCACTTCTCGACAGGATGGTCCTTCTTCAGCTTCTTCAGATCTCCACTGAAGACGAGTTTCATCTCGTTCATCTTCTCCTTCTTCCCCTTATCGACGACATCCTTCTGATGCCACCGGCTCTTGCGGACGCGCTTCACCTCGGTCTTCAATTCCTCGAACACGACCTGGCAAAAGCGCTCGCCGGGGTGGAGTCGTATGACCTGCGACCGCGTGTTGTTCCGAATGGGGAGCGTCAATGGGCCTTCATACCCGGAATCTATGATGCCGGTCAGGTCTACGGAAAGACCCTTGCGGTTCACGGAGGAGCGCGGATAGAGAATCGCCATAATATCGTTTGGCACCTTTATCGTCTCGAATGTGGAGACGAGGACGTATTCCTCAGGGAGAAGTTCGAAGTACTGTCCTTGCTCAAGCTCGATAACGTCGAAGTACTCAGGCCCATGTTCTTTGAGAGGGTCGATGCTAAGCGCTTCGCGTCCAGCGTCCGTGAGGCGCCATACTTTAGGAACGAGGAAGGTGAAGCCGAGGCGAAGGTCCACGGCGTGCATCTGCACCTGGAAATTATCGAGGCTCGGGCTGAATCCGAGCTCGCCCTTCTCTACACGCTCGAGGATTTCTTTCCTGGTGAGTATCGCCATATATAGAGGGTTATAGCACCACCGAGAGACCCTTGATAGGTGCCTGTGGCGCGTACTGGCCGCTGATGTTCTTCGCGATATCTTCTGCGAGCTTCCGGTCCTTCCGCTCCGCGCGCTCAAAGGCGTTTCGCGGAAGCTTCACGCATATCGCTTTATGCGTATTCTTCCGCTTCAGGAGCTCCTTCACGGCGCCGTACTGGTTGTCATAGATATGCGCGTTCGAGATGGAGTGCGAGTAGATGCCGGGAAGGACGCCGAGCTTTTGCGCGAGGATGAGTTGCAGGAGCGCGAACCCCGCGACGTCCGCAGGGAAGCCAAGCACCATGTCATTAGAGCGCACGATGTTATGGAGGTGGAGTCGCCCGCCGATGATATTCACAGTGAACGTGTAGGGACAGGGGACGTTCTTCTTCTTGTTATTGAGCGAGAGCCCGTCCTGTCCCGGGTCCCACGTCACGACGACGCCGTGGCGTGAGGTCGGGTCCTCCTTGAGAAGCTTCACGAGTGCTCCGAGTTGATCGCGGCCGAAGTGCTTGCGCCACCTATAGCCATACGCGACGGTGACGACGTCCGCCGGGTTCGTGAATACGTCCCATATCTTCGTGTACTCGCGTAAAAAGTCGGCGGGCTTCCTCGTGCCCGCGATGAACCATATCTGCTCGGCGACGAACATCTTCACCGGAATCTTCCGCAAGGTAAGGAGCGGGAATCCCTCCTTCTCGATGTCTATAGAAAAATGAAGGCCAGGTACGGCCTTCGTCTCGTGCCCTGTGCGCTTGTTCTTGTCGGTGACGCCCTTCTTCACGATACGCGTCAGCATTTCCTGGTAGAGGGCATCGAAGCGGGCCATAGTTACCCGATTATAGGCCCCCGGCGTTCTGCCCGGCAAACCGCAGGATGCGTGGCATAATAGCGGCACCATGATCGAGTACCCGTACCTTCCGGAGGGCCGCTCTATCAAATACGTCCCCGAGGACCACCCGCACATGCAGGCGGCGAAGGAGCTCGCCCGTGAGAATCACACCGTGCGACACATCCACGCAGCGGTCTTGGTGAAAGACGACCGCGTCATCGGCCGCGGCTCCATTGGCGGCGGAGTCCACGGAGAGGTGGATGAGGAAACGGGTGAGAAGCGCGGATGCGTACGCGAGCACCTGAATGTCCCGACCGGCACGCAGTACGAGCTCTGTCGCGGTTGCGGGTACGAGAATCACAGCGAAGCTTCTGCAGTACGCGACGCTAAGGAGCGGGGCGAGAATACGGAAGGCGCAGACCTCTATCTCTGGGGCCATTGGTGGGCGTGCGAGCCGTGCTGGAACGCGATGAATCTTGCTGGCGTCCGCGATGTGTACCTCATGGAGGGAAGCGAGAAGCTTTTCAACAAGGAACATCCCGAGAATATCGTCGGACACCAGTTCGACCAGGAGAAATGATGGCGATATGGAAATAGAGATACGCCGATTCGATAAGGACCTTCCGCTCCCGGAATATAAGACCGCCGGCGCAGCGGCGATGGATACCTATGTGCGCGAGGACATCGTCGTACCCGCACGCGGCGTCGCGTACGCGAAGCTCAATATCGCGATAAAGGTGCCGCCAGGGCATTTCACCTTGCTTGCGGCCCGGAGCTCGCTTCACAAGCGAGGCCTCCAGATGGGCAACGGTATCGGGGTACTCGATACCGATTACTGCGGCGACGGCGACGAGTTCATGGCGATACTCCACAACTTCACGGACGCAGATGTGGCGGTCGCGCGCGGCGACCGGGTCGCGCAGATTCTCGTCCTGCCGTTCGATCGCGTTACCTGGAAGGAGGTGGAGTCTCTCGGCGCGCCCGACCGCGGAAAGTTCGGCACGACCGGCGTATGAGCAAGGAGCGCTTCATAGTGATAGATGGGAACGACGGCTCGGGGAAGGCGACCCAGGCCGCACTCCTCGTCGAACGATTTAAGAAGGAGGGCCGCGACGCGGTGAAGGTGAATTTTCCCGCGTACGACACCAATGTGTTTGGCGCGCTCATCGCGGAGTGTCTCGCAGGGAAGCACGGCGACTTCGTTGGGCTCGACCCGAGGGTAGCCTCGAGCCTCTACGCCTTAGACCGGTTCGAGTCATCTGTGGCGATACGGGAAGCATTAGACGCGGGGAAGGTCGTCATCGCAGATCGATTCACGAGCTCCAATAAGATCCATCAGGGCGGGAAGATAGCAGATGAGGCGGAGCGTGCCGCGTTCCTCGAGTGGATCGATAACGCGGAGCACGACGTGCTCCGTATTCCGCGCCCCGACGTTGTCGTATACCTCCAAGTGCCACTTGAAACGAGCCTCGCGCTCTTAGCCGAGAAGCGGAAGGTGAAGAACGCGCACCTCGGGGAAGGCGAGAAGGATCAGGTCGAGGCAGACCGTGGGTACCTAGAGCGGAGCGACGCGACGGCGAAGTGGCTCGCGGCGCGCGAGCCGAGCTGGCGGCTTATCGAGTGTATGGAAGAGGGGCAGCTTTGTAGTCGCGAGGCGATACACGAGAGGGTATGGACGGCTCTCGGGGAGGGAGTAGCATAGAGGTAACCGCCACCATGATCTAAGTCAGCCTCCATGGGACTTTCTTACTAACACGGCAACCACCATGGACTACTACGCTCACATCCGGGAAGAAGACAAGGAGATATACGACGCCATCGAAGGCGAGGAGAAGCGCGAGCAGGAAGGTTTGGAGCTCATCCCGTCGGAGAACTACGTATCGAAAGCAGTGCGCGAAGCGATGGCGAGCCCGTTCACGAATAAGTACTCGGAAGGATATCCGGGGAAGCGGTACTACGGCGGGCAGCAGTTTACGGACAAGGTAGAACTCATTGCGATAGATCGCGCGAAAAAACTGTTCGGCGCGTCATATGCAAACGTGCAGCCACTCGGGGGCGCGAATGCGAACATCGGTCTCTACATGGCGCTTATGGAGCCGGGGGACACGGTTCTCGGTATGGATCTCTCTCATGGCGGGCACCTTACGCACGGTCACCCAGTGACGTACATTTCGAAAATCTTCCGCTTCGTCCGTTACAAGATGAAGAACGTCGAGACAGGTGAGATAGACTACGACGCGCTTCGGGAGACCGCGAAGGCGGAGAAGCCAAAAATCATCCTCGCAGGATTCTCTGCGTACCCGCGCGAGCTCGATTGGCAGAAGCTCTCCGACATCGCAAAAGAAGTCGGCGCGTACGCGGTCGCGGACGTCGCACACATCGCAGGACTTATCGCCGGAGGCGCAGCGAAGAACCCATTCGATTACGGATTCGATGCGATGACCACGACGACGCACAAAACCCTTCGCGGCCCTCGCGGTGGCATGATCCTTGCGCGCGAGAGCGAAGACATCGCGAAGAAAATCGACAAAGCGATTTTCCCAGGACTTCAGGGAGGTCCCCACATGCACCAGATCGCGGCGAAGGCCGTATCGTTCCGCGAGGCTCTCGAGCCGTCCTTTAAGACGTACGCAGCGAATATCGTCGAGAACGCGAAGGCGATGGCAGACGTATTCAAGGAGGGTGGCGTACGACTCATCGCGGACGGCACGGACAATCACCTCATCCTCGCGGACGTGTTCGGCTCACTGGGTATCCCGGGTGGGGAAGCGGAGACGCTTCTTGATAAGGCGGGCATTACGCTCAACAAGAATGCGATTGCGGACGACACTCGGAAGCCACTCGACCCATCTGGTATCCGATTCGGTACGCCAGCGCTCACGACGCGCGGATTCAAGGTGGAAGAGGTGAAGCGCGTAGCTTCCCTCATGCTCGACGTCCTCAAGAATCGCGATGATGCCTCTGTCGCGAAAGCGCGCGAAGAAGTCCGTGCTCTCGCCCTTGCGCATCCCGTCCCGGATTCTTTTTAGCGATAGAAATCAGAAAAGGCGCTCCGTGAGGAGCGCCTTTTTGATATCAGCCGAAGCTCTCGCCTTCGATGAAGGTCTCGACAGCCATCTTGATGTCGTCAGTGAGGAACACGCAAACGTTCGGATCACCTTCCATGCATCGGCCGGGATTCGGAAGCGAGAGCATGCGTTCTAGACGGAAATAGGCGCCAGGCTCGGCAGAGGTCGCCTTGAGGTCATGCTGCTTCGCGAATGCGAGGCCGGAAGGGGTGAGGGTGTCATCGAGTCCGAATGCGCGACGAAGGTCGAGCTCGCCCATCTCGATGTGACCTTCCGTCTCACCGTTCGCATGCTTGACGACCCAGCTGACACGGAACTTCCGTCGCTGCTGGAACCCGCCCGAGCGCTTGATCTGCAGACCCGCTGACTTGCCGTTCTTGACGTCGACGCTAACGGTCATCGAATGAGGGTCTCTCGTCATCTTCCGACCCTTCGGATTCCACCACAGCGGCTCATCAAGCAACTGATTCAGATTCATCGTTCGCTCCTCTCAAGAATCAATCCTGCCGTCACCCTACACCGCAGCATGGATAAAGTCGAAGGCGCGCGAACATGTCGCGCGCCTCTATCTATCCGTTCACGAAACGAAGGACCGCTGCGCGGATCTCGTCATCGAGGTGGAGCGAGATGTTCGGGTCGCCCTGCGCGCTCGTGCCCGGATGCGGAAGCTTC
>CAZMFT010000025.1:5583-8713 GCA_964565655.1 uncultured Candidatus Saccharibacteria bacterium | reverse complement strand
AGAATTCGATGACCTCGTTTATGACGGAGAGACCCATCGCAGCGAGCGCTGGGAACCAGATGCGGCCGAAGCGCTTAACGCCAGGCGCAAGTCGCACCAGGATGCCGTGGAGCATCGCCGCGGCGACGCCGAACCCGAATGCGTGGACGACCTGATCGTACCGAAGCAGGGAAAAATCACCGTCGAGATAGAACGGATAAAGTATCTGGCCGTAGAGCACGTGATCGCCTATCCATACTCCCCCTCCGAGCATATGGAAGAGGCCCCAGATGGAAAGGAGCCAGAGAATCCAGTCCGGGATACCGGACGTCTTGATGGTCTTTATGAGGAGGCCGATGACGACGAGCATCGTGAGGACGTACCAGACGAACTCATAATTCCCCTGCGAGATGAACCACGCACCGAACCCGAGGATATAGAGGCCGGTGAACGCGAGTATGGCGATACGACTCGGGGTGACGAGGGTTTTCATACCTTATTTAGTATACGCGCCCAAAAACACGGCTTGGAGCCGAAGGGGAGACTCGAACTCCCGACCCATTGCTTACGATGCAATTGCTCTACCAACTGAGCTACTTCGGCAAGTGAGCGAACAGATGAAAAATACACTATTTTTCATCTGTGAGCGAACGCCGCCGAAGGCAAGACAATTCCGATTGGCTTGTCTCGGCAAGACTTGATATTTCGCTTTGAAAAATTACCACATTTGCCTCGTCCTCGCCACGTTTTCCGTTACGAAAGTATGTATCATATATGATACATCTCCTCTACATCGTACCGAGAAGGGTTGAGTGCGACGCGAGCCGTAAAGAGAAGCGGCCGTCCTGGTGAGGGACGGCCGCGAGGCCGAGATCATCGGCCGAAGGCACTCGATTCTTCGCGGACGCGCAGAATGCGGTCCGCGATGCCGAACAGAATGCCGATGACGGGGAGCGCGAGCGCAAACCCCCACCATAGCCGGCTGTCCGTCGGATTTGATCGGAAGAGCGCCTCGCTGCTCACGAGATTGGCGCCCACCATAGCGAGTGCCAGGAAGAACGCTATGAAGAGGCTCGTGATCACATACTCACGACTCACCACGCCAAACATGGCGAACATGAGCACGAGCGAGAGCGCGAGCCACGTCCCTGCGACGTGCTCGATGACCGCCTCTTTGCCGAACATCAGCGAGCACAGGAGAGCGCCTGTGCTCGAGAGAGCGACAACAGACGACGCGAACAGAAGCCTGGCGCCCGACTCATACTCGATGCCGGCGCTCTCGATGATCGAAAGCGGCGTCAGCTGGTGCGCGAAGGCGCCGATGACCGCGAATGACAAGAATGCGACGACGCCCGACGTGATGATGATCGCTTCGGGGTCATGTCTCTCAAGGTCGCGAACCCAGGTTGAAAGCATGGTATCTCTCCATGGCTCTTCGGTTGATTCCGAAAAGAGCTGCTGGAAGCAGCGTACTACGATTTTATATAAAAGTCAAGCTCGCTTCTTGCCCTGCTTCGCTCCTTTCCACGAGTCGATGTTCGCGTGGTGACCCGTAAGGAGGATAGCCGGTACCTTGTACTTCTTCCCTTTCCACTCAAGTACTTCTGGTCGGGTATAAACATCGCGGGACGCGATACGGCGCTCCTCTACAGACGCGTCCTTACCGAGAACTCCCGGGATGCGGCGCGTCATCGCGTCTATCATCGCCATGGCCGGAAGCTCGCCACCCGTGTACACCGCTTCGCCGACGGAATACTTCACCACCTTCCCCATCGTCTTAAGTATGGAAACAGCGCGTTCATCTATACCTTCATACCTGCCGCAGATGAATGCGACGTCGTCGAACTTCAGAAGCTTGTCCGCTTCTTTGTTCGTAAATGCAGGAGCGCCAGGCGAGAACCACACAATCGCGGTCTTCTTTGCCTCACGGCGAGAAAGCGCTTTCGCGGCCGCCTTCACTACCGGCTCCGCCATCATCACCATGCCGGGGCCGCCGCCATACGGGCGCTCGTCCACCTTCTTGTATGCGAATTTCCCCTTTTTGGAGGTCTTCGTGAAATCGCGCGGGCTCTGGTACGAAACCGCGATGAGTTTCTTCTCGCGAGCGCGCCCGATGATAGACGCTGCGAGGTACGGCTCGCACGCATCCTTGAAGAGGGTTATGAGGTGGAATCGCTTCACTGCTTCAGAGTGAGGTCGAGCTTCGTGGTGAAGTTGCCACGGAACGATGGGGATTCAGCCGTAGGTTCTGCTATCTCTCCGACGCGAACCTCGAGGCCCGTATCGGTCTTGAAGATGCCGATCTCGTCACCGCCACCCGCGTAGTAGCAGGTCACACCTGCGACTTCACCATCGGCCGTCAGGAGGTCGGATACGGCGCTCGCGCCGCTGCCTATCTCTGCGCACGTACCTTCGTACGTGCCGATGAGATGCTCCTTTCCGTTTATGATCGCAGTCACCTCCGACTTGCCAGGACCATCGACGCCGAGCGGCTCGATCTTCCACGCCACGCTGACCTTGCCGCTCGCGCTCGCTCCGGTACCCGCTTCAGTATCTGCCTCTGCCGATGCGTCAGCCTCGACACTTGCCTGGGGCGCCTTGAGGACATCGGGGTTCATGGCGACATAGCCCGCGCCGCCCACGATGACGATGCCGAGGATGATGACGAGGAGGGTCGAGAGCGCGAATCCGGGAAGGTTTTTCATATGCCCCGATTATATACCCAGCTCGTCGACGACCTGGTCGAGGGTCTTTTCGGTCTTCTGGGTCTCTCCGTCGCGCTTCCCGCCGATAGGCTCGTTGACCTTCAGGGAGAGCTTCGCACCGTGCCGGAGACCGACCGCATGGAAGAGCGGGCGCAAGACGTTCGTTATGAACGTCCCTCCCTTCCCGAGGACCTTGCCCATATCGGACTTGTGGACGCGGAACGTCAAAAGGACACCGAAGTTATCGAGCGTGCGGGAGATCTCTATCGATTCTGGGTGATCGACGAGTCCTTTGAGGACGGTCTCGAGATACGATTCGAAATAGCCGGGCTCTGGTTCCATGACGGGATATGTGATTTTAGGCCGATTCCGCAGGTGCGGATGGTGCCCGTATTATAGCACGAAAATTGTGGAGTGGAAGGGGCTACTCTGCCTTCGCTTCCTCG
>CAZMFT010000025.1:0-5483 GCA_964565655.1 uncultured Candidatus Saccharibacteria bacterium | reverse complement strand
TATTATAGCACGAAAATTGTGGAGTGGAAGGGGCTACTCTGCCTTCGCTTCCTCGACAGGAGCGGCCTCTATAGGCGCCTCCTCGACTGCTGCTTCAGCAGGAGCCTCATCGGCCTCTGCGATAGCTGCCTCCTCGATAGCCTCGGACGATGCCTCGGCTGGTGCCGCTTCTGGGGCAGGAGCTGCTGCAGCGGCAGCTGCCTCTTCCTCGGCTGCCTTAGCAGCTGCGGCCTCCTCTGCGCGCTTCGCGACATTCTTCTCGAGGTTCTGCTTCGAGACCACGTCCGCAGTCTTCTTGCCCTCGACGACACCCTTATCTACGAGGAGGTTCCAAAGGGATGGAGAGACCTGGGCACCCTTCCCCATCCAGTCCTTGAGGCGGTCAGCGGCAACCGTGAAGGCCTTGGTCTTCGGGTTGTAGGTACCGAGGTGGTCGGTGTAAGAACCCGCCTTCGGCGAGCTGGTCTTCTCGAGGACGAGAATGCGAAAAGCCGGGTCATTCTTCCGGCCAATCCTCTGGAGGCGGATCATCAACATGTCCCCGCAAGGTACCAAATAAGCCATGGACGGTCAAACTTGGGCTCCACCCCGTTAATGCCCTTATCACGCTTATCTGCTAGTGTTTAGAGACTTGTGAGCCACGAGGATGCATACCAGGGCCCTATTTCAGTCACCCGCACCGGGAAGGGCTTCTTTACTTATGACGAGAATAAGGATGACCTCTTCATCCCGGAGGACGCCCTAGGCGGCGCGTTTCCCGGCGACATCGTCAAAGTAGTCCCGACCGGTTCTTACACGGACCCGAAGACCCGCACGAAGCGCGAGGGCGGAAAGGTGGTCGAAGTCGTGACCCGCACGCGAGAGACGTTCGTGGGACTCCTCGCGAAGAATGACCGACAGGAAGTCATCCTCATCCCGGACTGGAAGAAGATGTATACGCCATTTCTCGTCAAGGGCGAAGCTCTTCCGATAGGTCATAAAGTGGTATTGCGCTTCCGCGGCTGGGAAAAGAATCAGCCGTACCCTTGGGGTGTGGTCGAGGAGGTCATCGGGCCCGCAGGAGTGCATGAGACGGAGATGCGCGCGATCGCCTTGTCGCAGGGATTCCATTCGGACTTCCCTCCGGGCGTCGTCAAAGAAGCCGCAGAGTTGGAGCACACCGGCGAAGGAATGATCAACGCGGAAGCGGCACGGAGCTTGCCGTGGGACTGGAAGAACCGCACGGCGACCAATCGCCGCGATTTCCGCCAAATTACGACCTTTACCATCGACCCGGTCGATGCGAAGGATTTCGATGATGCCATCTCCGTGCGCTCCTTAGACGACGGCGACACCGAGGTCGGCATCCATATCGCCGACGTCTCTTTCTTCGTGCGCCCTGGCACCTCGATAGACAACGAGGCACGGAACCGCGCGACCTCGGTCTACCTCGTAGACCGCACGATACCGATGCTCCCCCACGTTCTCTCGACGAATTTCTGCTCCTTGAACCCGGACCTCGACCGCCTCGCCATGTCCGCTGTGTTCATCCTCGATAAGGACGCCAATATCAAGGACAAATGGTTCGGCGAGACGCTCATCCATTCCGATAAGCGCTTCACCTATGAGGAAGCGCAGGGGGTGCTTAATGCCGGCGAGGGTACCCTTATCGAGGAACTTAAGACCGTCCTCGCGCTCTCGAAGAAGATCCGTGCGCGCCGGGTCGCCAATGGCGCCATCGAATTCGATACGGCCGAGGTGAAGGTGGAGATAGACGAGAACGGGAAGCCGATCGCGGTGAGGCTCAAGGAGCGCCAGGATACGAACCTCCTCATCGAGGATTTCATGCTCCTTGCGAACGAAGCGGTCGCAGAACACCTCGACGAACTCGGGAAGAAAGAAGGCCGCACCGGCGGGCTCATGTTCCGCGTCCATGACTCACCGGACGCCGACCGCATCGAGAACCTTACGCAGTTCCTTAAGGTCATGGGATACGACCTCAAATCGAACGCGGGGGTCGTCAAAGGCAAAGATCTCAATGCCCTTCTCGATCAACTTAAGGGAAAGCCGGAGGAGTACCTCATCAAGACGGCGACGTTGCGCTCGATGGCCAAAGCGATGTACAAGACGAAGAATGCGGGGCACTTCGGTCTCGCCTTTGAGTACTACACGCACTTCACCTCCCCCATCCGCCGCTACCCGGACCTTCTCGTCCACCGGCTCGTGAAGCACTTCGCGGGCGTATCGCCTATGCCAAAGTCCGAGCGCGAGAAGCTCGATGAGCTCGCGATCCATTCGTCAGAGCGCGAGGTCTCTGCCGCAGAAGCCGAGCGCGATTCCGTGAAGCTAAAGCTCGTCGAGTTCATGAGCGACAAGATAGGCACGGAGTTCGACGCGGTCATCTCGGGCGTCAGCGATCGCGGCATCTATGTAGAGCTGAACGAGACGCATGCCGAAGGTATGGTGCGCATCCGCGACCTCGGCCAGGACTATTACGTGCATGACGAGAAGCGGTATCGCGTCGTCGGCGAACGTACGAAGGAACAGTTTTCGCTCGGCGACCCCATCCGCGTGAAGCTCACTGCCGCGCGCCTGTTCGAGAAAGAACTCGATTTCCAGATCGTAAAGAAGCGTTAGGCGCTCTTAATGCGCTCAAGTGCGAGCGCATAGGCAGCCTCGCGAAGCGTCACATTCCGGGTGGTCGCGAAGTCAGCGACGTCGCGGTAGGCATCTTTCATCGTCTCGGTGAGTTGATCCGTGACGCGCGCTTTGTCCCAGGTTTCTCCTGACTTGTTCTGGAGCCATTCGAAGTAGGAGACGGTGACGCCGCCCGCATTCGCGAGCACGTCCGGAAGAATGGCGACGCCGCGCTTCGCGAGAAGTTCGTCCGCCTCAGGCGTCGTCGGTCCGTTCGCGATCTCCAAGATGATGTCGGCGGTCACTGACTCCGCGTTCTCCGCACGTATCTGCTCCTCTAGGGCAGCCGGTACCAGTATGTCGCAGCCGGTCGTGATGACGTCGTCCGCGTCGCCATGCGCTCCCTCAGCGTCATGCACCGACCCCTTCTCTTCTTTGGCACGGAGAGCCGCAGCGACATCGAGACCGTTCGTATTTGCGACCGTGCCTTTGGAATCCGCGAGCGCTACGACCTTCATTCCCATATCGGACAGCAGATGCGCCGCCTGCGCGCCTGCGTTCCCTGCGCCCTGTACTGCGGCGCGAAGGCTTTCAGGATTACGGTTCTGATCCTGCAAGAGCGCGGATAAGACGATGATGGCACCATCTGCGGTCGCCGTATCGCGTCCGACGATACCGCCATGCGCGAGGGATTTGCCGGTAATCATCGCCGGCGCTTTCTCGCCGACTATCTTCTCGTACTCGTCGAGCATGGTGTCCATGATCTCCGAGGTGGTATAGACATCCGGCGCCGGCACGTCCTTATCGGGGCCGAGATTATCCGCGAACGCCTTCACGTATTCCCGCGAGAGCGCGAGTATCTCCCCGTGCGTGAGCTTCTTGGGGTCGACCGCGACGCCGCCTTTGCCGCCCCCAAACGGGATGTCGACGACCGCGCACTTGATGGCCATCATCGCGGCGAGTGCCTCGACTTCATCGAGGTCCGCATCCGGATGGAATCGGATGCCGCCTTTATAGGGCCCACGCGCGTTATTGAACTCGACCCGGTACGCCGGGAACGTCGCGGTGCCGCCCGACTCAAGCGCGATGGTGAGGTCGGCCTTCAGGATATGCTGCGGCGTCACGAACGCATCGAGATCCGATCCGCTCCAGCCGAGGAGATGCGCAGCCTTCCCCGTGTGGTACTTGAAATGCTCGAATGCGGCCATACGTAACGCAGTTATGGGTAGTTCGCCTAGTCTACGCCCGCATAGCCTCCGGGCAATGGGGATAAGCGCGCCTGATTTGACTACTTTTCTTCCTGCCGTAGGGTTTAAGGAGATAGACAAGGAGAACGTCATGCATTTTAAGACCGTCTACCCGCTCGCGACTGCAAGCAACCTCAAGCGGATAAACGAACTCCGGCTCAGGATTACGCCGTCGAGCCGCCGCTCGTTCACGAAGAAGCGACTCGCAGCACTGAACAATCGTGGAGACTGTCTCATCGTCGCGATCGCGGACGCTGACTTTCCCATCAAGCACTTCCGAGGGCGGATCGTCGGCATGGGGATGCTTATGGTTTGCGATAACATCTCGTCGGTCTTCGGAGTCATCCATACCATGGTCACGGACAGGGATGCCGAAGGGTTCGGCGTCGGCAACGAGATCCTACGCACGCTCATCGCTCTCGGACGCGAGAAGAAGCTCGACTATATCGACCTGACTTCGGGCGAGCAGCGGACGCGCGCGATCTCCCTCTACACGAGATACGGTTTCGAGAACATAGAGAAGAACTACTTCCGGCTCGACTTCCGAGAGTCCCCCAACCCCAGGTAGCTGGGGTTGCTCTTTTTTAGCGCGAGCGACCGTCAAACGGCATTCGTTCGACCTTCGAAAGGTCGATATCGTCTATCGTCCGCACGTTGACCATAGCGCCTTTCTTCCCGTCCATATCGGCGCGGCCGAAGCACTGGACGCCGCAGCGCTTGCAGAACGAGTGCTCTATCTTCCCGGTGTTGAAATGGTAGATCGTAAGCTCATCCTCGCCAGTGACCTTGAGCGTCTCGCCGTCAACGGCAGAGAGGAGCGTTCCTTTCTTTTCGCAGTACGAGCAGTTGCACTCGATGACCGTCTTCGCAAGGTCTATCTCGACCTCGTACCGTACCTTCCCGCAGTGGCAGCCTCCTTGTTTCTTTTCCATGCACCGATTATGGCAGAGATGTATGAAAACTCGATAAAGCTTTATTTCGCAACCGCAGCGGCTTCGTCGAACTTGACCGAGAGGAGCTTCGAGATGCCGTCTCCGCCCATGGTGACGCCGTAGAGGATGCCGGCACGCGACATCGTCTCGCGATTGTGGGTGATGACGATGAGCTGGGACTTCTTCGCGAGCGCTTCGATCATGTCGCCATAGCGGCGGCTATTGGCCTCGTCGAGGGCCGCGTCCGTCTCGTCGAGGATAAGGAACGGCGGCGGATTCACCTGGCTCATCGCGAAGATAAGGGCGATGGAGGTGAGTGCGCGCTCGCCGCCTGAAAGCTGCATCAGGGCCTGCACGCGCTTCTTCGGCAAGTGCACCGCGATATCGACGCCCGCCTTTTCGTCCTTCTTCTCTTTGGGAGCTTCTTCATCCTCGTCGTCATCGTCCTCGCGGGAATCGATTTCTTCGAGCACCAGCTTCGCAGAACCGCCTCCGAACATAAGCGAGAAGAACTCGCTAAAGGAATCGTTGACCTGCTTCAAACCGTCGGAGAAATTCTTCGCGAGCTCGGCATCGAGGTCCTTGATGAGCTGTTTGAGTCCCTCCGCAGAACGCGCCAGGTCTTCGAGCTCACGACCCAAAAACTGCTCGCGCTCCGTCGCCTCCTTGAATTCATGCCGGACATCCT
>CAZMFT010000024.1:0-8844 GCA_964565655.1 uncultured Candidatus Saccharibacteria bacterium | reverse complement strand
TAGTTGCTCTTCATCCCTGGGTGCGTTGTGACATACGCGGTCTCGACGCCTTCCTTTCTCAACTGCTCGACGTCGCCTTTTCCGACCTCGTCGTCCCCGATGTCGGTTACGAGGGCGCTCGAAAGGCCCAAACGCGCCGCTGCGACCGCGGCATTCGCGGCATTCCCGACCGCGCGCGCGACCTCTGCGCTCTCGTATGGGATCTTGTCGCCCCAGTGCATCGAGATAGTGCATGACTCGTGCTCGTCGCAGGTCACGTTCGCCTCGAGGAGGCGGATAAAGGGCTCGGTCACGATGTCGCCGACGGCGAGGAAATCTATCTTCATAGGGTACATGTGGCAGAGTACCATGCGAAATCCCTGCAACCTCAAACCTGTGCGCTGGTATACTATTTCGCATGATAGACCTTTGCGGGTGCGCGAAGTCCCTTATGGCGCCCGGCAAGGGCATCCTCGCTGCGGATGAGAGCGACGCTACCGCCGACAAGCGCCTCACGTCCTACGGCATCACACCGACCAAGGAGATGCGTCGCAAGTATCGGAATCTCTTCTTCTCGGCGCCAGGAGTAGAGAAGTACCTTTCGGGCGTCATCCTCTTCGCCGAGACGGTGAAGCAGAAGGATGATAACAAGGTCCTCTTCCCGGACATGCTCGCCAAGAAGGGCATCATTCCCGGCATAAAGGTGGATGAGGGCACGGAACCCCTGGTCGAAGGCTCCAAAGAGACCATCACGACCGGCCTGCTGACTCTTTCGGAGCGTCTCGTACCGCTCCGAAAAGCCGGTACTCGCTTCACCAAGTGGCGCGCGGTGATACGCATCGATGGAGACCGTCTCCCCTCGACACACGCCTTGGTAGAGAACGCGAAGCGGCTCGCGACCTACGCGAAGCAGGCGCAGGAGGCTGGGTTCGTGCCAATCCTCGAGCCGGAGGTCCTCTATGAAGGGGCGCATTCTCGCGTGCGCGCGAAGACCGTCCTCATACAGATACTGAAGACGATGTTCCATGCGTGCGAAGACCAGGCGGTCGACATCTCGGGCGTCATCCTGAAGACCGCGATGGCGCTTTCCGGGAAGGATGGGGGGAAGACCGATACGCCGGATGAGGTCGCTGCGGATACCGTGGAGGCTCTCATGGCCGCGGTCCCTCGCGAAGTGCCCGGCATCGTATTCCTTTCAGGCGGACAGGGGAACGACCAGGCGACCGAGAACCTGGCCGCAATCGTCAAGGAGGCAAAAAAGCAGGGCGCCCCATGGCCGCTCACGTTCAGCTACGCGCGGGCGCTTCAGGATGAAGCCCTCACCGTATGGGAAGGCAAGGACGAGCATGTCCCAGCGGCCCAGGGCGCCTTCCTCGCGCGCCTTCAGAAGGTCGCAGCGGCGCTCGAGCCGTCGTAAGTGGGGATAAGGAAGCGTCGTACGCGCCCAGGAGAGGTATCGTAAGGGCATATGGCAGACATATCATTCAACGAACCCCAGTATCGGACCGTCTCTCGCCAAGGTGCGAACTCGTCTCTCGTAACGCTTGTCATGCGCATGGGTCTAGCAAAAGACAGCGCTTCGGCACAAAAGGTCCTGTTACTCATCGCGATCGCCTTCCTAGCCCTTACGGCGGCAGCGTACTTTTATCTGTATCCTTCGACTGACGGCCTAGAGGTAGAGCCGGCGTCCTCACTCACTCCAGCCGTATGAACAAATCCCGCGGATTCACCCTCATAGAGCTCCTCGTCGTCATCGCGATCATAGGTCTCCTTGCGACCGTCGTGATTGCCTCCCTCGCTACATCCCGTATAAAGGCGAACGACGCGAAGATTAAGCAGGAGGTCGCAGAGTTCGCGAAACTCCTCGAGCTCCAGCACCTTAAGACAGGTACCTATGTATGGCTGCAGCGAGGAGATACGAGTACGGTAGGCACCTGCGACACCGCCTACGCAGCCTCCGATTTTGCCACCGAAGCAGCATCGATCTGCCGGACAATCGTCGAGACGCAGACCGCTTCAGGCGGAGGTGCCTATATGCGCACGAGCGTAGCACAGGGTACGCCTCCTGCATTCCCGTACGAAAAGTACTATTCGATTATGGTGTATCTTCGGGGTGCGTCGCTTGCGAGCGGAGTCCCGACCTATTACTGTCTCGGAGCTAGCGGCAGCAAGTACGAGGGGCCAGCGCAGGTCGGCGGCGTGCAGTGGGCTGGCAAGGGTTGCCACGCAAACCCGTAGCGGATGCCCGCTTGCCGGGGACATAGATACGAGGTATCCTAGCGCCCATGTTCAGCCTCATGGCAGAGAAACGGTCGGAGACCGGCAAGCGCTCTCGTGCGCTTGTTTCGGCTGGCCGCTTGCCGGCGGTCGTCTACGGCCCTAAGCAGGAGGCGACCCCGATCAGTCTCTCCGCAGCGGACTTCCGCAAAGTCTTGCGGGATGCCGGTGAGTCCTCGGTCATCGAGCTCTCGGGCGTCGGTGCGGGCGCGCTCCAGGTCCTCATCCATGAGGTGGATCTCGATCCGGTGACGAGCCAGCCGCGCCACGCAGACCTCTACGCCATAGAGAAGGGCGCGAAAGTCGAGGTCGCTATCCCGCTCACCTTCATCGGCGAGTCTCCTGCGGTCAAGGCCGGTGCTAATCTCGTGAAGGTCATGCACGAGGTAGAGATCGAGGCTGCGCCAGCGGACCTGCCGCACGAGATTGAGGTGGACGTCTCGACGCTTGCCACTATCGGCGACCAGATACACGCGTCAGACCTCTCGCTTCCTAAGGGCGTCGAGCTCAAGGTCGATGCCGAGGAGGTCGTCGCGCTCATCCAGGAGGTGAAGGAGGAGGTCGAGGAGGCTCCGGCAGCGATCGACATGGACGCTATCGAGGTGGAGAAGAAGGGCAAGGAAGAGGGCGGCGAGGAAGGTACGGCAGAGGAATCCAAGGAATAGGGCGCAGGTTACAGGTGAAAGGTTACAGGAATAGCGCCGAACGGCGCTTTTTCGTAATCTCATTGGCCGCCGTTCGTCTGGATTGCTATAATGCACCAAATGGTTCGGCGGATGTTCATCACCCTCGGGGCGCTCCTTCTGGTCGCGTACCTAGGCGCGCCAGCGATGACCGGCGCGCAGACGCTTACTCCCGAGGACCGTGCGCGGCTCGAGGCGGAGTACGCCCAGCTCCAAGAGGAGATCGCTGCGCAGCAGAAGATACTCGACGCGACCCGCGCGCAGAAGGCGAGCCTCCAGGGCGACGTCACCCAGCTGAATGCCCAGATCCGCCAGGCACAGGCGCAGATAGACCAGAAGAACCTCGCGATCAAGAAGATCACCTCGGAGATTCAGCAGAAGAACCAGGTCATCGGCACCCTCACGTCGCGCATCGATCGCGGACGCGAATCCCTGGCAGCGATGATGCGCCAGAGAAACACCCTCGATAACTATTCACTAGTCGAGATTGCGCTCTCCTCCGACAGCCTCTCGACGATGTTCCGCGATGCGGACTCCTTCACGATGGTCGAGGATGAGATGGAGACCCTGTTCGGCAACATACGCACCGCCAAGGCGGAGACCGAGGTGGAGAAGGCGCAACTTGCGGACCGTCAGAATCAGGAGCTCGATGCGCGCTATGAGGTCGAGTCGAAGAAGAAGAAGGTCGCGGAGAGCGAGGCGGAGAAGCAGCGCCTTCTCGCCATTACCAAGAACCAGGAGGCCGAATACGCGAAAGTGCTCGCGGAGCGCCAGGCAAAGGCAGCGGCGATACGCGCGGCACTCTTCCCCCTGCGCGACGCCGGTGCCATCAAGTTCGAGGACGCCTTGGCATATGCCAAAAAGGCCTCGACTGCTACCGGCGTACGCTCCGCGTTCATCCTCGCCATCCTTACCCAGGAATCGAACCTGGGCGCGAACGTCGGACAGTGCTACCTGACGGACGCGACCACCGGCGCCGGGAAGGGCAAGAATACCGGAACCCCGTTCCCGAACCTCATGAAGCCGGATCGCGACGTAGCACCGTTCATGTCCTTAGCGAAGCGCCTCGGGTTCGATCCCTACGCGCAGGTCGTTTCCTGTTCGCAATCAGTGGGGTACGGCGGCGCGATGGGTCCCGCGCAGTTCATCCCGTCAACCTGGGCGTCCTATGAGGGCCGCATCGCGCAAGTCACCGGGAAGGCTGTGCCTAACCCGTGGGCCGCGGAGGATGCCATCGCCGCGATGTCCCTTTATCTCATGGATCTCGGTGCGGGCGCAGGAACCTACACCTCGGAGCATACGGCTGCCGCGAAATACTTCGCCGGAGGCGGATGGGCGACCCTCGGGCAGGGCTACGCGAACAGCGTAATGGGACACGCGGCACGCATCCAGACGAATATCGACTTCCTCGCGGACAATTGATTTTTATACACAGGAGCGCGAAAAGGGCGGACGTCCCGCGCGATATCATGGATAAATGCCACCTACTGCGCCTGTCCCTCCGATGCCACCGAAAACTCAGTCGGCGCCACCACCAGCAGCTCCGCCACGCGCGCGCCCTTCGCGCGCCGCGCAGATACTCGCCGGTGGCGCCCTCTTGCTCCTCGTTTCCGGAGCACTGATCTATGTATGGGACCGAGGATTGATGAAAGGCGACGGACCGGCGCTCGTGGTATCGCTCGGGCATGCGCCCGGGAGCCCGTTAGTGCTTATCGGAGACGACACCGCGACGGCGCTCGCGGCAGATTGGATTCCGGAAGGTATGTACCTTACGGACGCGGCAACGGTGCGATCGGGCACCTACGTACTCCTCTATGAACCTGCGTCGCTTACCTCGAACATATACCTGAAGAAAGGTCGGTCGCTCACGCAAGTGACCTCATCGCCGACCATGAAATTCTCGCTCGAAGGGGATGCCGATACGGATACGCTCGCGTACGTCTCGACCTCGATTGAAAGCGAAGCTGCGCTCGAGAACGTGGCTGCAGCAGAGATAGTGCTCCTTACGGATGGCGTCGAGAAAAGCGTGAGCCAGGGGATCGACATCGTCGGGTTCGCCGGCGGAGAGCTCGGTATCAAGACCCGCGACGGTATCGTCGCCTATCACGATGGCGTCACGCGGGGGCCTGTGTACGAGGGAGCCTTCCCTGTGGTAGCGACCGACGGCACCCGATTCGTCGCGTACAACGCGCTCACGCATGCGCTCGATACCTACGACGCGTCCGGCGGTTTCTCGCAGCTTCGCTACGAAGCGTCGACCGGGGTCGATTACATCCCGACTGCACTCGGATTCTTCAAGGGCGGGGTCGTCGCGGCAGGGGTTGCTTCAGCCGACACGTTTTTCGTCGTGACGCCGGATACGCGTATCACGCTCCCGAAGACGGGTGAGGACAAGGGCACTATCCCGTTTGTTGTCTCATCTATCTCGCTATGACCACTACCGCTCGTCGTTCGCTCATCGTTCTCTTGGCAGCGGTCGTCGGCTTCGGCTTCTCGCTCCCGGTCGCCGCCCAGTTCGAGGGGCAGATGCTCTGCGGATATATCACCGGCGGCTTCTGGTCAGGGAAATTCATGGTTGCCGGAGAGATGCCCCCTTGTCCATCGGTCGAGGAGGCATACACGAACCCGCAATACGGGGGCAGCAGCCAGTGCGCGCAGCCCGGAAACCTCCTTCCGACCTGTGTGAACGATAAGTGGTTCTGGGTCGATGACGATGGATCCGAGCCTCCGCCGGATTCGAACGGCGTGACTGCCGCCTTGGTCGCGAATCCCGACACCATATACCGAGGGGATAGTTCCGTATTGACCTGGGACTCGACTGGCGCGACCTCCTGCACCGGCAGCGGTTTCAGTACGGGCGGACAGACGTCAGGCACAGTATCCGTATCCCCGACACAGACGACGACCTATGTCGTCACGTGCACTGACGGGCAGACGACCGGATCCTCGAGGACCTGGGTACAGGATACTGACAACGACATCAGCGACCTGGATTGCTCGGGCGGATTGACGCGTGCCCAGGACCCTAATAATACGGGCGCCTATCAAGGCGTCCCCACTTGTAGCTCCTCTAATCCGGGAGGAAGCGCCTGCGCTTCCGAAGGGAGCATGTGCAAATGGAACGTGTGGGCGCACCCGGAGATAGCAGGGAACTGCTGGATCGCGACCGACCTTTATACCTGCACGACTACCGGGGGTAGTGCGGGCGAGGCTCATAGCGCGTCGCGTGCAGCGACGGTGACCGTCCTTGATACGGCGACGCTCGCTGCGTCCTGCATGGTCTCTCCGACCTCTATCGTCCAGGGCGGCTCCGCTACCTGGACCGCGACCGCTTCGGGCGGTAACGGCACCTACGCGTATTCTTGGAGCGGGAGCGATTCGCTTTCCGGGACCTCCGCATCGGTCACCAAGCAGTACCTCACGGCAGGCGTGAAGACCGGACAGGTCCAGGTGACGTCGCAGGGCCAGGTGCTCACGGTGGCGTGCTCGAACAGCCTTACGGTGACTTCGACGACGCTGCCGAACCTGACCGCGGATGCCGTCACATTCACGCCGTCAGAGCCGGTTACTGGCTCGCCGACGACCCTGCGCGCCGTTATAAGGAACGCGGCCGCTACGACGACCAGATACGGCTTCACCGACCAGTTCCAGATAAATAAGGGCAGCATACCGGCGAGCGAGGCCGAGCTTGAGGCGCGCCTCTCCTACTCCTCCTTGGCGCTTGCTGCCAATTCGAATAACACCGCATCCGCAAGCTACACGTTCCCTTCAAGCGGCGACTGGTACGTCCGCGCCTGCGCCGACAGGACCCTTTCAGGCTCATCTCCTTACAGCATCGTGGAATCGAACGAGAACGATAATTGCAGCCCGAGCTGGACCCTGATCGAGGTCTGCGATGCCGACGATCCCTTGTGTGGAGGCGATCCAGACGAGCTCGCCTGCAGCTACCAGGACGCGAGCGGGGACGGCGCCATAGACGTCAATGAGAATGTCACCTTCAGGGCGTCGCCGTCGAACCTCGGCAGCACCGCCTACACCTGGGACCCCTCATCCGGGTCGACGGTCTCCAATACGGCATACACGTACACGAGAAGCTTCAGTGCCGAGGGCGATTACGAGATGCAGGTGAGCGCGAGCGGATACTCGGCAGATACCTGCGAGTTCACGGTGGGAGATGAATCCTGCGCACTCACGGATCTCGAATTGACCGCAAGTCCGACCTTGGTCGAGCGCGGGGATAGTGCGACGCTCCGGTATTCGGTAAGCGGTGTCGGCACGTGTACGATCACTTCGGACAAGGATTCGAGCTATCACGAGACCGTGAGCGCGACCGTGTGTGGCGCAGAGACCGACGGTACCCGGGGGACGCACGCGATAACGACGAAGACGGTATTCACGCTCACCTGCGGAGCGGTGAAGGAATACGCAGAAGTCGGGGTCGTGCCGGACGTCCACGAGATATAGCCCGGTTGCCTGAAGGCCGCGTTTCTGGTAGAGTGCCGGGGTCATGAAGAAGGACATCCATCCGGATACCTACCGCACCGTGCTCTTCGAGGATCTCGCTTCCGGCGAGAAGTTCCTCATCGGCTCCACCATCCACGCGACGGAGACCGGTACTGTGGACGGCAAGGAGTACCCGAAGGTCGTGATCGAAATCTCCTCGAAGTCCCATCCTGCCTACACGGGCGAGGAGCGGGCCCTTGATACTGGCGGCCGCGTGGAGAAGTTCCGGGCGCGTCTCGCGAAGAAGAAATAGGGAGCCGCTCGGCATCCCCTATACGAGAGTACGCGTCCCTTCGTCCAGCGACGAAGGGCGCTCGCTCTCGCTGTCCCAAATCGCCGGACGGCCTCCCTTCTGTCCGGCGATTACCATGCTGGGCCAGCTCCGAGAGCCTCCCGTATAGGGGATGCCTCGCTCCTGAAGCGGTGATGGTAAGGTGTACGTATCCGTTTATTGAGGTATGGAGTATTCCCCTGATTTCAAATCGAACCACAAGACCGCGTATCTCGCGGAGGAGTATGAGCGTTTGGATGCTGCGGCCCGCGAGGCGCTCGCCGCAGCCGAGAGCGACCCGGAATTAGCCGCGATGGCGGATGAGGAGGTCGCATCCGCAAAAGCCCGGCAGGCAGAGATACTCGCGACCATCGAGGACATCCTCGAGAAGGACAAGGAGGAGGCGACACGTCCTACGGCTCTCATCCTAGAGTTCCGCGCGGGGGCGGGCGGGGACGAAGCGACCCTTTTCGCGAAGGAATTGAAGGACATGTATGTGGCATACGCCACCGCGAAACGCTGGCGCGTAACCGACATTGACGAGCTCACCATAGAGATCGCGGGCGCGGATGCCTATGACGCGCTTCGGTACGAGACTGGCGTACACCGGGTGCAGCGCGTACCCCTTACGGAGAAATCCGGTCGCATACACACCTCGACGGCCTCCGTCGCGGCGCTCCCCATTCGTGCGAAGTCGACCATCGAGATAAGCCCATCCGATATCCGGATGGAGTTCTCCCGATCGGGAGGCGCGGGCGGACAGAACGTCAACAAGGTGGAGACCGCCGTCCGCCTCGTCCATATACCGACCAATATCGATGTCCGCTCGTCCTCGGAACGCAGTCAGAAGGCGAACCGCGAGAAGGCGATGCAGATCCTTACTGCGAAACTGGAGACCCTCCATGAGGAGGAGGAGGCCAAGAAGCATGCGGCGGAGCGGAAGGCGCAGATAGGGACCGCAGACCGCTCCGAGAAGATACGAACCTACAACTTCCTCCAGGACCGCATCACCGACCACCGTCTCAAGGAGTCCTGGCACAACCTCCCCAAGATCCTCGCGGGCGGGCTCGACCCCCTGATCGAGAGCCTCCAGGCTGCGGCTCTAGGAGGCGGGGTAGGGCCTGCGGAGGA
>CAZMFT010000023.1:0-9074 GCA_964565655.1 uncultured Candidatus Saccharibacteria bacterium | reverse complement strand
CGGGGTCGTACGGCTTCAGGAATTTCCCGTCCATTACTCTCGAATATAGCAAATAGGCGGTATCCGTGGTACTTTCCCGCGAGACCTGAGGAGGGGATCGAAATGAAGGTACAGGAAGTCCCGATGGGACAACAATTCGTGACGGCTGAGTACGCTGACAAGGATGGCCGCAGCATTCCGCTCTACAAGTCGTACGACGGCCGATGCTTCGAGATCTGGTTTGGCGACGACAGGGCTCATCATTACCTGACGCCTGTCAGTCCGCCGGAGCTCGCGAACGCGGTGCTCATCAATCTCGATCGGTTCGGTTTCGATGCGAATCCTGAACTTCGCAAGAAGGAGAGCGGGAAATGAGCAAGTTATATCGCGAAGTCGCGCTCGATACGCCGTTTGTCGCAGTCATACCGAGGCATGCGGGCGAGGAGGCCGATATTCTCTGCATGCGCGAGAACATCCACACCAAGGAGCGTGCGCCGTTCAAGCAGTACCGGGATTCGGAGGGGAAGCTCGCGTGGACCAGGGTGCCGAGCGAACAGATTCCGCGGGACGCCGACCTTATCATCCACATCGGCCCCGTGAATCTGCCCGGTCCCTGGGAGCTCACTGCTGGCGGGTGCGGGCATTCGTTCTGAACAAGTGCGAGAACCGAACCGCGCGGACACAGGTCCGCGCGGTTTTCATCTAGGAGAGCGAGAGGTTGCCGTCGGCGATGAGGGTCTCCGGGTCCACGAATTCCTTCCAAAGGACGCGATAGAATCCGGCGATAGCGATCATCAGGGCGTTATCGCCCGTGAGCGAGGCGTGGGGTATCGAAAGCGTGACGCCTGGATGCGACTCTTCGACGAGTCTCTCGAATTCTCTGCGAATGTGCGCATTCGCGGAGACGCCGCCGCCGATGCACATGCTTGCTGCCCCGGTCGCGTCGATGGCGCGCGACGCCTTCTTCGCAAGCACCTCTGCTACCGCGTTCTCGAACTCGAGCGCGACCTGCTTAGGGTCGGTATCCGGCGCGCCTTTCAACAGATAGAGGACCGCGGTCTTGAGTCCCGCGAACGAAAAATCATAATCCTTCGATTCGAGCATAGGCCGCGGAAGCGAGAGCGCAGTCGCAAGTGCTTCGCTGCGCGCCGCCTCAGCGAGCCTCGAGATCTCCGGCCCGCCGGGGTACGGGAGGGAAAGCATCCGCGCGACCTTGTCATACGCTTCTCCGACCGCATCGTCGCGCGTCCGACCCACAAGCTCATACTCTCCCCACGCTTTCATAAGGACGAGCTCTGTGTGTCCGCCGGAAATGAGGAGCGCGAGTACCGGCAGCTTAGTGTCGCGTATGGAAAGCTTCGTGTCGGATTCCCTTACCGCGAGCGCAGAAAGCAAATGTCCTTCCATGTGATTTATCCCGACCAAGGGCACGTCCCACGTGAGCGAAAGGGCTTTCGCGAAATTGACCCCGACCCACAGAGCGGGCGCGAGCCCAGGCCCATGCGTCACCGCGATAGCATCAAGCTCCGGCTTTCCGTGAGTCTCAAGATACGCCATGAGCGCTTCAGCGAGTCCTTCCTCGCGCGAAAGGAGTGCGGACAATTCCTCTATCGTCTCCCTTCTCACCTCGGTGCGACCTCCTCTACTTGCTCCGAGCGCTGAGTCGAGGACGGCGACGAGGTTGCGCGCATGCTCGCGCTTAGCGACCGCGGGGAAGACGCCGCCGTACTCCTTATGAATATCTATCTGCGACAAGAGGCCGTTACCGAGTACGGTGAACGACGCGCTCTTCTCATCGCCCGTAGCTTCTATGTATGCGACCGCGGTCTCGTCGCACGACGTCTCAATCGCGAGGATTCTCATCCTTTTCTATAGGAATCCATGGGATAGGCGTACCCCAGGGAAGGCTGAAGCCGGCCGCGCTGGGGTGGCCGTTGCCGCCGAATTTTCGGGCGATAGCCGCGACGTCTACCGAGCCATCGCCGCGGATGCCGATGCGTATGCCGTCCGGACGCACCTGGGCGACTAAGGCCAAAGGACCCTTCTTCTTCGCGAGTTGGTTCCCGACATCAGAAACGAACGCGCTCGAGGAGGTGGCGAGGTAGATCTCGTAGCCTTCGAATGAGACGAGCTCCGCCGCATCCATGATCTGTCCGGCAAGGATGCCGTAATGCTCGCGATAGGTAGTGCCGAGCGCCTTCGCTGCGGTGAGACCTTGCTCATCCTCGAGCTCTGCGACAAGCGCATCCCATGACTCGAACGAGAGCGGTTTGGTGTGGATGTAGGCGAGGAGTGCCCGAGAGTCCGGAAGCTGGTGCCGATACAGGTCGCCGTCTTCTATATAGGAGAGGAGGGTTGGTACCTTCTCGTCCGGGTGGAAATGCTGCCATCCGAGGACGGCGCCCGAGTGATCGTTATCGAAATGGCCGCCGGGGAAGCTCTTCACGACCTCGCTCGTCCCGAGGTGATGGTCGAGTATGGTGAGCGAAGCTGCATCGCGCGCGTACGCGTCCATGACCTCCTTGGGGTAGCAGAAATCGATGAAATAGAGCTCGTTCCCGGGCTCAACCTGGACCGGCTCCTTCCCGTGCTTCAAGGGGATGTATTCCGCGCCGTCCCCGAACTTCTTCCAGGCGCTATACGCGCCCCCGAAGCCGTCGGGGCAGTGGCCGTGGAATAGGACGATAGTCTTACTCATACGTCTATATATAGCGTTCATGCGGCGATTTAGCCACTATGCTACCCTTCTCTCCATGCCTATCTTTGTCACCGTAGCGGTCGTCCTCGTCCTCATTATCGTAAGCATCCGGCAGATAAACCAGTACGAGCGCGGAGTGAAATTCACGCTCGGGAAGTTTTCGTCGGTCATGGAGCCGGGATGGCGCCTCGTCTTCCCGGTCATCCAGTTCTACAAGAAGGTGGACATCCGCACGAAAGCGGTCGACGTCCCGGACCAGAACGCCATCACGCGCGACAACGTCTCGGTGAAGGTGAATGCTGTCATCTACTACCAGGTCTCAAGCGCGGAGCGCGCGGTCCTCGCGGTTGAGGACTTCATGTACGCGATATCGCAGTACGCGCAGACGACTATGCGCAACATCGTCGGGTCCGTGACCCTCGACGAGCTCCTTGCAAACCGCGATGAGATCGCGGACCGCATCCGCGTCATCGTCGACAAGGAGACGGATGCCTGGGGCATCAAGGTAGAGAACGTGGAACTCAAGGACGTGTCCTTACCGGGCGATATGGAGCGCACCATCGCGAAGCAGGCCGAAGCCGAGCGCGAGAAGCGCGCCGTCATCATCACCTCCGAGGGCGAGCTCGCCGCGTCGAAGAACATGGCGGAAGCGGCGCGCATCCTTGCGGAGACCCCGGGAGCGCTTCACCTGCGTACCCTTCAGGCGATGAACGATATCTCCTCCGATCAGTCCAATACCATCGTCTTCACGCTCCCGATGGACGTCTTGAAGGCATTCGAGGGCTACGCAAAGAAGAATCAGTAACAGCCGGTCGCAAACCACCACCCAAAAACGAAAAGAGGAAATGTATCATATATGATACATTTCCTCTTTTTCGATTGATCTGCGGTATCTCGGCGGGCGGTGCTAACGGACGAAGCGGACGTAGATGCCGGCAGGGACGACGCGGTCGCTTTTGGATTCCTTGATCTGAAGCTCGCCGTATTCGCCCTCTGTAGCGGCGAATACGCCTTCGACGAGCTGACGGAACGCGTCCGGAGCGTATCCGGCTGCGTAGCCACTCATCAGGAAGAACGCACCGGGCGCCTCCGACAAGAGTTCCTTGAGGGTCGCAATGAGCTCCGGAAGCGCTTCCTCTATGTGCCACACCTCGCCCTTGGCGCCCCGGCCGAACGCCGGCGGGTCGAGAATGATGCCGTCATACTTCTGTCCGCGGCGCACCTCGCGCTTCGCGAATGCGAGTGCATCGTCTAAGAGATACCGGATAGCATCAGCGGGGAGGCCGGACGCCTCTGCATTCTCCCTTACCCAGCCGATAGCCTGCTTTGACGCGTCGACATGCGTCACTTTGGCACCTGCTTTCGCAGCAAGGACGGAGGCGATACCGGTGTATCCGAAGAGGTTCAATACTGCGGGATTCTCGGGAAGCGTCTTGATGCGCTCCTCGGTCCACTGCCAGTTCGGTGTCTGTTCGGGGAAGATACCGACGTGCTTGAAGGAGGTGAGGCGGGCGACGAATGTGCCGCCTGAAAGGTCGACCGTCCACGACTCCGGCATGTTCGCGCGGCTCTGCCATGCGCCCTTGTTCTCGCTCCAGGAGAAGGTCGCGTCGGCGCGCTCCCAGGCTGCCGCATTCGTCTTAGGCCAGATGCCCTGGGTTTCCGGACGGGCGACGGTGATTCCGCCGTACCGCTCGAGCTTCATGTTCTCGCCGGAGTCGATGAGCTCGTATCCGTCGCTCGCATTCGTGATGAGGTCGCGCCGCTCCATACCTATATCGTAAGCGCCTCCGGGTGCTTTCCGCTCCAGGCGTGGAAGACGAGCGCGGCGGACACGGCGGCGTTCAGTGACTCAGTGCGCGGATGCATGGGTATTGAAAGCACGATATCGCAAAGCTCCAAGGTCTTCTCACGAATGCCGGCGCCTTCGTTCCCGATGACGAACGCAGCAGGCGCGTCGAATTTCTCATCCGCAAGCTTGACCGTGCCTTCCATATCGAGTCCGTATATCCAGAAGCCCGCGTCTTTGAGCTTCCGGAGCGTATCGTTCACGTTCCCAATGGAGACGAGGGGGATACGGAACGCCATCCCGGCCGAGGTCTTCACGACCGTTCCCGTCACGCCCGCCTGGTTATGGGTGGGGATGAGCACTGCCGAGAGGCCGAACGCGGCCGCAGAGCGGATGATGGCGCCCACGTTATGCGGGTCCTGAACCTCGCCGAGAACCGCGATAGACGGGTTCTTCTCCCGGTCGACGGTCGAAAGATAGTCGTCGAGGCTCACGAGGAGCTTCCCGGGGTCGATGACCGCGATGACGCCCTGATGCACGGCATCGCGTCCGACAAGATCATCCGCGCCGCCGCGTCCGAGTTCTGCGACCGGAACGTTGTTCGCGCGGAGCGCATCCGAAAGTGTCGTGTCCTGAATTTCCGGGGCGAGGAACACCTTCTTAAGGATATGCGGAACTTCCGTCAGCGCTTCCTCGAGCGCGTGACGGCCGTAGATGTAGACTTTGTCGGATTTCACCGACGCCTTTTTACGATGTGATCGCATGTTGTAGGTAGTATGGCAGATGTTCGCTAGAGGACTCGGTCACGGCTCATTTTCTGCTGAAAATGGCCGCGACCCCGCCTCGCGCCGTCGCGCTCCGGCCTTCAAGTCCTATACCGCTGCCACAAAACGAAGGACCCGAAGCTGCGCTTCGAGCCTTCGTTTTGTGTGCGCGGTATAGGACTTGAACCTATGACCCTCTCAACGTCAATGAGATGCTCTACCAACTGAGCTAACCGCGCGTTTTGGACGTTCGCAGAATACCCCGATTTGGGCTAGTATTCAACCCGTTATGGAGATTCTCCGGGTGTCAGATGTAGGGGTCGAGGCAGCCGCCAGGCGCGCTGCGGGCGTCCTTGCCCGAGGCGGTCTTATCGTCTATCCGACTGACACCCTGTACGGTATCGGGGTCAATGCGCTCGATGGCGAGGCCTTGAATCGGCTCCGGACTTTAAAGGCCCGGGAGGCCAAGAAACCGGTCTCCGTGCTCGCCTCATCCATCGCGGAGATAGAAAAGCACGCGGAACTCTCCGACCGCGCGCGGGAGATCGCGGAAGCACATATGCCAGGCGCCATTACCTTGGTCGTTCCCGCGAAGTCGCACATCCCCGAACACCTCACCTTTAATGGCACGACGAGCTTCCGCATCCCGGACGATGCGTTCGCGCGCGCCTTGGCGGACGCGTACGCGCATCCGGTTACGGCAACGTCCGCTAATCTCGCCGGCATGGACACGGAGACGACCGTTATGGGCATCGTCCGGCATTTCGCGGACGGCATACGCCACATCGACCTTCTTATCGACGACGGTCCGCGCGAGGGCGGCGTGCCATCGACCGTCGTCTCGGTCGCAGGAGATGTCGTCCACATCCTCCGCGAGGGCGCGGTATCCCGCGAGGCGCTCGGCCTCTAGCTACCAGTCGCCCTCGTCTCCGTCCATCACGCGCCAGAGGTAGAGGGATGCGACGGTGCGGTAGGGCGACCAGGGGAGCGCGAGCTTCTCCATTTTTCGCACATCAGGTTTCGACTTCAGGCCGAATACGCGCTGGAATCCTTTCTGTATGGCGAGGTCGCCGGTCGGAAGCACGTCGGGGCGGTAGAGCGTAAACATCAGGAACATATCCGCGGTCCAGCGTCCGATGCCTTTGACGACGATAAGGTGCTCCCGGATCTCCTCATCGGTCATCTTTGGGAATTTCTTTGGCTCTATCGTGCCGTCTAGGAATCGTTTCGCGAGGTCGCGGAGGTACGCGGTCTTCTGCGATGACATGCCCGCGGCACGAAACTTTGCATCGGGTATGTTGAGCATCCCTCGAGGAGTCGGTTTCTTCTTGGGGAAGTAGGCGAGGAGCCGGTTCAGTATCGTCGTCGCGGCTTTCCCGGAAAGCTGCTGGAAGACGATGGAGCGCACGAGCGCGGTGAACGGGTCAGCGCGCTTTTCTGATGCCTCTATCTTGTGACGCTTCAATACTTCCTTCATCTGCGGATGCTTTCGCAGGTGCTTGTGCGCGGCATTGAAGTCGTGCGATTTCATCGCGAGTAGGGTAGCACGAACGCGCCCCTAGGGGCGCGTTCGTGATGGAAGGAAAACGGGCTAACGGGCGACGATGTCGAATTTCGCGACGATGTCGTTCCCGTTGCGGTAGAAGACCGTGTAGGTACCGGGCATCTTATAGGTGTGCACGACCGGCTTCGCGCTCGTGCATGTATCCTTCGCGTCCGCGCAGGTGACGTTCTCGCGCGTGTCGTCTCCGAAGGAGATGGTGGTGTATGGGCCCTGGTACACGGGGAGGAAGGTCACCGTGAGAGGTGCCTTACCGGAGCCTGGTATCGCGCGGAGCTTGCCGCTCGCATCCGTTGCTTCAGGAACCGCGGACGCGGAGGACGATGGCTTCTGCCAGCGATCGCCAGAGAGGTCGACGCGTGCGTCGCTATCGGACGTCGCTGGAATCGTGGTATCGCGAAGCGCGAAGGACGCACCGGCGACGATGGCGAGCACGATGATAAGGATCAACAGGAACCGAGGCAATTCGACATGTTTTTTCATATATGAACCGTACGGCGAATATGCGTTCGCCACAATGAGCTATCCCCAGGTGATTTGTTAGAATAGGCGCATGAAAAAGAATTTCCTTCTGTGGACCATCGTTCTCGTCGTCATTATCGGCGCGCCGATGGCGTACTGGGCGTATTACATGTCGACGCCAGGGAAGCTCGATACATTCGCGACCTGCATAAAGGATTCCGGTGCGAAATTCTACGGCGCGTTCTGGTGCCCGCACTGCCAGGCGCAGAAAGCGATGTTCGGGAAGTCGAAGAATCTCCTCCCGTATGTCGAATGCTCCACCGCGGACGGCAAGGGCCAGCTCCAGGTCTGCGAAGACGCGGGCGTAACCTCCTATCCGACCTGGGAATTCGCGGACGGCTCGCGTGCGTCGGGCGAACAGCAGCTTGCGACGTTGGCGGAGAAGACAAGCTGCATGTTGCCTGAGTAAAATATCGGTTATCGAGCGCACTACTAATCAATCAAACCTAATTATCAAGTCGAAACAGGCTTCTTGGCTATCACATCAAATACATGCCAAAACTTCTCTTGTCCAGAGATAGTTGCTCCCGTCTTCTTTTCCTCCCTTACTGTAAGCTCCCACTCTGAGAAAAGTGCAGCCAGCTCCTCTGCATCAATGCCCGTAGCTCTTCCTAGCTTGACCCATTCATCTTGTAGACCGAAAAACTGACCGGCAAAGATTCCGCCATCGATGAGCGAATCCTTGATGCTTGCGATAACCGCTCGCAATGCATCCCTTGATAAGAAGGGAAGAGAGTACTGGGCATTTACGACACTGAACCTATCGGTCGGGAACCCGTATTCCTCGAAGGAGGAAATCAGTACCGTCGAAATGCCAGGGATGTCCTTCGCGAGCGTCGCTACGTATGGCTCACTATCTACCACCGTGACCCTATACCCCTTTTCCGCAAGAAATCGTGCGTCATTCAGTGCGCCAGCACCAAGGTCAAGGGCCTCTCCGCCCTCTGGCGCGATGAGCAGGGCTTGGACAAGCAAAGAACGAGGTCCTCTACCAACAGTCTTTTCGACGTAGTCTTTCCAGCTCATAAAAAGAAAGTACGATACTTTCTGAAAAAATCAAACCCCGGAGCATGCTCCGGGGTCGTTGGTTAGATCGCGCTTCGCGATTCAGCAGTTCGAGCAGTCGCAGCAGTTGTCGCACTCAACCTCGCCGGCGGAGACGTACTCCTCGCCGAACAGGCTCCGGTAGAGGTCCGCCGTGTGCTTTGGCGCGAACGCCGGATTGTGTTCATCGAACGGGTTGTGGTGCAGGAAGCGCCCCAGGTAGGAATCCATGTCGTCGGCGTATTGCCGCGTGAACAGGATGTGGGCGTGCCAGACCTGATCGATGTCGGACGTGGGTTGCAGCGCGCCGGGAGTCGAATCCATCTTCGCCATGTAGACGAATCGGCGATAGCCCTGTTCGGCATCGTCGAGGCGTTGGGGCGACCAGTCCGGGTTCTTCTTCGCTACCTGGCCCATGACGCGGGAAAGGTCGAACGAAGGCAGGCACGTCGCCATGGCGATAGCCGCCACGGTACTCATACTGGCTGTCTGGTTGCGCATAGCACGCTCCCTTGACTAAGAACTGGCAGGATTGCCAGTGAAGATTCTACCGCTAGCATGGGATTTGTCCAGAACCAATTGTGCGGAGAGAGGGGTCGGTCAGGAATAATCTACTCGCTATATACGAGCTGAATCAGGCAGACATTCCTGATAAATCTAATTTGGTGACCCCACGGGGAATCGAACCCCGATTTACGCCGTGAAAGGGCGCTGTCC
>CAZMFT010000022.1:0-9240 GCA_964565655.1 uncultured Candidatus Saccharibacteria bacterium | reverse complement strand
GCGTAGGTCTCGGCAGCACCACCCCATCCGCCAACCATAAGCTCGCCGTCGCCGGTTCCGCATACATCGGCGGGAACATCACGGCGACCGGCACGATCACCGCGGCGGCTACGGTAAGCGCGAATATAGGCAACTTCATCCAGGTGGTGGCAACCAATCAGTTTCAACACGGACCGGACACCGATACGTTCCCAGGATACAGCTGGGCAACTGATACCAGTACCGGCATGTATAACCCGTCTTTCGGCAGTATCGGATGGTCGATAAACGGCACTGGCGAGGTATCTCTTGACGCGAACAGCCTCTCTCCAGTAACGAACGATGGAAGTTCGCTCGGTACCGCTTCATTGCGCTGGGGTGACCTCTTCCTCGCCTCGGGCGCAGTTATCGGCACCGGAGGTACGCTCACCATCGGTGACGGCGGCGACCGCATCGACGTATCGTCCGATACGTGGGACGTCACGAACGGCGCATTCACGGGCGTGACCTCGCTCACGACGACCGCGGCGATAACGGCCGGCACCCAGTTCGTCGGACCCGCGACCGATAGTGCGGGCGTCCCTGCTTTCACCTGGTCGGGAGACACCAACACCGGCCTGTATCACAACGCCGCGGATGTCATCGGCTTCTCGACCGGTGGTACGAGCCGTCTCACTATTGGCTCAACCGGTGCGATTGTCGCCTCCTCTACGATCACATCAGGGTCCCAGTTCCTGACGCTCGTCACCGATTCGGCTACCGCCCCAGGCTTCAGCTGGGACACGGACACGAATACCGGCTTCTATCGCCATGCAGCAGACCAGATCGGCGTTTCTCTCGGCGGGACGAGCCGTCTCGTCTTCGGCGCGTCGGGCGCCATAACCGCCTCGTCGAGCATCACCACCGGCGCGCAGTTCCTCGGGCTTCTTACCGACGGCGCCGCCACGCCTTCGTTCTCGTGGAGCGGTGATGCGAATACGGGCATGTACAGCCATGGCGGCGCAGACCAGATCGGCTTCGCGCTCGGCGGCACGAGCCGGTTGGTCATCGGCTCCGGCGGTGCGGTAACGGCCTCAACGTCCATAACCGCAGGGACGACCATCAATGTCGGCACGATACTTACCGCCGGCACATCCATTCTTCCGGACATCAACAACGGCGCGAATATCGGCGCCGCGGGCACTGGGTGGTCGAACCTGTACCTCGCTTCGGGCGGCTCGATAGACTTCGGTAACACGAACGTCACCCTCTCGCACTCGACCGGATTCTTGAGCGTCACTGCCGGCGACCTCCGCGTGGCGACTGCGGGCACGAACTCCGCGTCGGTGGTGACCGTGGGCGGTAGCCAGACTCTCACGTCGAAGTCCCTCACCTCGCCGACCATAACTGGCTCGCCGACGGCCGCAGGCGCGACCTGGGCGGATCTTGGCACGGTGACGACCGCAGACATCAACGGCGGCACCATAGATGGCACGACCATCGGCGCATCCTCCGCGTCGACCGCCTTGTTCACTACCATCGGCGCAAGCGGCAACGTCACGCTCTCGGGCACCGCTGCAAACATCCTCCTCGGCTCGAACTGGCTCTCGGGCGACGGCGGCGACGAAGGCATCTCGGTAACCTCGACCGGTAACGTGGGTATCGGCACCTCTACGCCGTACGGCTCATTCGACGTGTACACGCTGGGCGGCCGCTTCACCTCCATTTCTACCGGCGGCCGTCTCGCGGTCCAGACGAACGATACGGGTCTCATCCCGACGCTCACGCTCCGCAATGCGACTGACGCTTCGGGTAACGGTACCGCGATCCTGTTCGCCTTGGGCTACGGAGGTACGAATAACATCGAAGGTACGGCGGTCAACGCCGGTCGCCTGGGCGTCCTCTCCGAGCAGACCTGGACCTCAACCGCCTCGACGCAGGATTCTTCCATGCTCTTCCAGGTGGCATTGAACGGCGCTTTGAGCGAAGCGATGCGTATCATCTCCTCCGGTAACATCGGCATCGGGACGACGACTCCGGGCTCCTTGCTCACGGTGGATGCCGCGACCGGCGCGACCTTCGAGCTCTCGCGCGATGATACGACGGTCACCGCCGGCGACTCGCTCGGCATCATCAAATTTACGGGTAACGACGCGTCGAACACGACGAACTTCACCTTCGCCAACATCGAAGCCTTGGCGCAGAGCACGGTGACGACTGATTCGGCGGCCGGGAACCTCATCTTCCGCACGACCGGCGCGGTGGCCGCTAATACACCCGTGGAGCGTATGCGTATCGACTTCAACGGCAACGTCGGTATCGGTACGACCTCGCCACGCTGGGCGCTCACGGTCGCGTCCTCGACCGCGCCGCAGCTCGTGCTTGCGGACGGTAGCGTCAGTTCCTCACAGTGGGCATTCAGGAACGCGGGCGGCAACTTCTATCTCGCGACGACCTCCGCGACGACGTTCGCGACGACGACCGTGCCATCCTTGAGCATCACCGGCAATAACGGATATATCGGCATCGCGACGAGCTCTCCGTACGGCGCGTTCTCCATCGAGCAAGGCACGGAAACCGCGTCCCTGTGGATCGGTAACTTCGGGTCGTCGACGCCGTCCCTTCTCGTGAACGGCGTGAACGGTAACGGCAAGGTCGCGATAGGCACCTCGACGACGCCGTATCAGCTCAACGTCGGCTCGAGCGCCATCAGCGGCATCGTCGCGATATTCGGTAACTCTACCGGCGCGTGTACCATCAACCCGAACACGACCTCCCTCACGTGTTCTTCCGACGCGCGCCTCAAGAAGGACATCGTATCGCTTACGCCTGCGCTCGCGTCGATACGGGCCCTGAATCCGGTGACCTATCACTGGAAGGCGGAATCCGGCACGGACGCGACCCATACCGGCTTCATCGCGCAGGAGGTCGAGACGATATTCCCTGACCTCGTCGCCGAGGATCATAACGGCATGAAGATGCTCAACTACGCAGGTCTCACGCCGTATCTCGCGTCTGCGATACAGCAGATAAGCGGAAGCCTCGACATTACTGGCGCCTTGACCGGCACCTCGACCCTGAAGTCGCTCTATACCGGCTCCACCACTCCGGCGATACAGGTCGCCGCAAGCGGTAACGCAGCCATAGGCACGACGACGAATTCGCTCTACAAGCTCGCGGTCGGTGGCGACATCGCAGCGACCGGGTACGTGAACCTCTCAACCGAGACCTCGAAGACGAATATCAGCTACCTCTCGGCGTCCTCGACCGAGGACATCCTCTCGGAAATCGAGAGTGTGAAGATTGCTACCTATCGATATAAGAGCGAAAGCTCCCGCAATCCGCTCCGCCTCGGGCTCATCGCGGAAGAGGCGCCGAAGGAGGTGCTCTCGGTCGACGGCAAGGGCGTCGACATCTACAAGCTCGCGACCTACAGTCTCGCTGGCGTCCAGGCGCTCTCCGACCGCGTGGCCCTTACGAACGCGCGTGTGGATTCCCTCGAAGAGCGCATCAAGCGCCTTGAGGACGGCTCCATCACGGTCGCATCGGGTTCCTTGTCCTTCTCGACGACCACTTTGCTCACGGCGCTCGAGAGTCTCGGCGTCTCGATCAAGGACGGGGTCTTGGCGGTCGGGACCCTCGTTTCTGATCGGTTCGTCGTCGCGGCGGACGACGAGGGAAGCGCGGCAGCAGGCTCCGCGGTCATCAAGGAGGGCAGCCTCGCGGTCGAGATCGAGAACACGCGCGTCGCCTCGACCTCACGCGTCTTCATCACGATGACGTCGCCACTCTATGGCGGATGGTTCGTCACCGATAAGAAGGAAGGCTCGTTCCGCGTGACCCTCGAGAAGGAGCAGGAGGACGACGTCACCTTCGACTACTTCATCGTCGAGACCGAAGGGACGATAGAGGAGCAGGAGGGGACACAGATCACCGCGGAACCCGAAGAGGAAGAAGAGGATGAGCCGGAGATAATCGTGCCTCCTGCAGAAACCCCGTCCGAGGAGCCGCCTGCGGATGCGCCTCCAGAAGAGACGCCACCTGAAGACGGCGGAAGCGGCGAGGCAGGTGGTGCGCCTCCTCCAGGGGGCGAGGAAGGAGGAGACACCGGAGGCGAGTCTGGTGCCGGCTCGGGTGGTAACGCCGGCGGGGAATCCGGGGGCACGACCGGAGGAGGCTCGGGTTCTTCGACCGGAGGCGAGTCGGGCGGGAGTGGCGGCGAAGGGGGCGGGGTATAATCAGCGCATCACACTATATATATGAGTACCGTACGCGTAGGGATAAACGGATTAGGTCGTATCGGGCGCGCATTCATGCGGAGGGCGCATGGGCGGCCGGAGTTGGAGGTCGTCGCGGTGAATGACCTCGGTGCGCTCGAAAATCTCGCGTACCTCCTCAAGTACGACACTGTCTACAAACGCGCACCCTTTACGGTCGAAGCGAAGGACGGGAACCTCCTCATCGACGGTCGCGAGGTGCGCGTATTATCCGAGAAGGAACCGGAGAAGCTTCCTTGGAAGGAGCTCGGCGTCGACGTGGTCATCGAATCGACCGGCTTCTTCACCGAGTTCGACAAGGCGGCGGCGCATCTTACCGCCGGCGCGCGTCGCGTCGTCATCTCGGCGCCGGGCAAAGAGACGGAAGGAGGCTCGGTTACCGGTGCCACCGTACTCATGGGACTCAATGAGGACAGGCTTCCGACGTGCGCGGTCTCCTCGAACGCGTCCTGCACCACGAACGCAGCCTCTCCTGTAATCTCCATACTCGACGACGCGATAGGTATCGAGAAAGCGATACTTTCGACGACGCACGCGTATACCGCCTCGCAAGCTATCGTCGACGGGCCATCGAAGAAGGATATGAAAGAAGGGCGTGCTGCAGCGCAGAACATCGTCCCGACCTCGACCGGCGCCGCGATCGCCGTCACGAAGGCGTACCCGTCGCTTACCGGGAAGTTCGATGGCATATCGCTCCGCGTCCCCGTGCCTGCGGGCTCCATCGCGGATATCACGTTTGTCGCCAAACGCGCGACCACGGTTGAAGAGGTGAATGAGGCGCTGCGGAGCGCGGCGAAAGACGCGCGTTGGCAGGGCGTATTCACCGCGTCGGATGAAGAGCTCGTCTCTTCCGACATCGTCGGCGAGCCCTATGCTTCCATCGCGGACCTCGGGATGACACGCGTCGTCGACGGCACCTTGGTGAAAGTCCTCGCCTGGTACGACAACGAGATGGGGTACACGGAGACTCTCGTGAAGCACGCCATACTCGCAGGCCGTTCATAGCTCGCTCATCCCGATTCGCGTAGCGTCAATCCTATGAAGATATTTTTCGCCGCAGACCACGCCGGGTTCCTCCTTAAGGAGGCCTTGAAGGACTTCGCGCATACCTTGGGGCACGAGGTCGAGGACATGGGAGCGTTGACCCTGGCCCCCGATGACGACTATCCGGATTACGTGACGCCTCTGGCAGCTGGTGTCGCGGCAAGTCCTGGTTCCTTCGGTGTCATCGTCGGTGGCTCCGGACAGGGAGAAGCGATGGCGGCGAATCGCGTACGCGGCGTACGCGCGCTTCTCTTCTACGGCACCTCCACCGCGTTCGCGCCTATCGAGGCGGAAGGAACGTCGGGTGCAGACGGGTATGACATCGTACGGCTCGCACGTAAGCACAACGACGCGAACGTGCTCTCCTTAGGCGCCCGGTTCGTCTCCGGTGAAGTTGCACGCGAGGCACTCCGCGTATTCATAGACACCGCGTTCTCGGGCGGCGAGCGCCATCGGCGCCGTATCGCGAAGTTCTAGCCCCTTACACCGGTTATCCGCACGAGTGCCTCCTCGGGGCGCGCTCGGCGCTATACTAGGGGTCAATGGGCGTCATAGTGCCGGCGATCGTCCCCACCTCGAAACATGATCTCGAGGAGAGGCTTCGCCGTCTCTCTGGCGTCACGGATTTCGTGCAGATAGACGTCGTCGACGGGAAATTCGCAGGTCCTGCCTCATGGCCCTATGGCGGCAGGGAAGCGGAGCTCACGAGCATGGAGACTCTACCCCAGTGGGGCGAATTCAAGTTCGACATCGACCTCATGGTCGAGCATCCCGATCAGGTGTCGGGAACATGGATAGATGAAGGCGCGTCCCGCATCACGATACATGCGGAGTCGACGCGCTACCTCGCGAAGACGATGGAAGAGCTCGAGAGCCGGTACGGGCACGACCAGGGATTCGCGCCCGAACTCCTCTCGTTCGGGCTCGCCATAGGGACGACGACTGATCTCGGCCTCATAGAGCCCTACCTCAAGTTCGTCGATTACGTACAGTTCATGGGGATCCGGCGCATCGGGAAGCAGGGCGAGCCGTTCGACACGACGGTTCCCGACCGCATACGGGCACTCCGGCGGAAGCATCCGGAACTCACCGTGCAGGTTGACGGCGGGGTGTCGCGCGCGACCGCGCCTGCGCTTCTTGAGGCTGGCGCCGACCGGCTCGTCGTCGGTTCCGCGCTGTGGCTCGCGCCCGACCTCCAGGCAGAATACGAATACCTGACGTCGCTCACCGAGAAATACGGTCTCTACGAATAGCCATCGGCTATACTAGAGTCGTGACGCTCGGCGACGACGATATCAAGAAGCTCGAGGAGATGGCGCGCGATGTGCGCGTGACGATAATCGAGATGCTCGCTCTTGCCGGCTCCGGACACACGGCGGGGCCACTCGGCATGGCGGATATCTTCACCGCCCTCTATTTCCATATCCTCCGACACGATCCGGAGAATCCCGAGTGGGAGGAGCGCGACCGGGTGATACTTTCGAACGGTCACATCACGCCGGTGCGCTATGCAGCGATGGCGCATGCGGGGTATTTCCCGCTCGCGGAGACGAAGACGTTGCGGAAATTCGGGACGCGGCTCCAGGGACACCCGGAGCGCACGAAGCTCCCGGGCCTCGAGACTACGTCAGGCCCCTTGGGTTCCGGACTTTCGCAAGCTGCCGGCATGACCTATGCGCTTAAGATGGACGGCTCCCGAAGCCGCGTATTCTGCCTCATGTCCGACGGCGAACAGGAGTGCGGCAACATATGGGAGGCCGCCATGTGGGCGGGGAAATACAAGCTTTCGAACCTGACCGCCATCATCGACCGCAACAACATCCAGATAGACGGCAACACGGAGGATGTGATGCCGCTCGAGCCGCTCGCTGACAAGTGGCGCGCATTCAACTGGCACGTCATCGAGGTGGATGGCCATAACATCCCGGCGTTCATCGAGTGCGTCCGCCAGGCAGATGCGATACGCGAGAAGCCGACCGTCATCATCGCGCACACGACGCCGGGGAAAGGCGTCAAAGAGATAGAGAACGATTACCGATGGCACGGCAAGCCGCCGACTTCAGAGGAAGCCGCCCGATTCATAAAAGAGATCAGCCATGCTTAACAAGGATGCGCGCCTCGTCGAGAACCCCTTCGATGAGAGGATAGAGAAGAAACCGACCCGCGACGGGTTCGGGCACGGCACGGTGGAAGCCGGAACGGCGGACCCGAATGTGGTCGTGCTGTGCGCTGACCTCTCGGAATCGACGCGCGCCGAGTGGTTCGAGAAGGAATTCCCCGACCGCTTCATCGAGGTCGGTGTTGCCGAGCAGAATCTTGCAGCCTTAGCAGCAGGCTTCGCGGCCGTCGGGAAGGTGCCCTATATCGCGAGTTATGCGGCGTTCAGTCCTGGCCGCAATTACGAGCAGATACGTACTACGATAGCCCTTAATCATCAGAAGGTCGTCGTGTGCGGCATGCACGCGGGAGTGTCCGTCGGCCCTGACGGCGCGACGCATCAGATGCTCGAGGATATCGGGCTCATGCGGATGCTTCCCGGGATGACCGTCATGGTGCCTGCTGACGCCGAGGAGGCGCGGAAGATGGTCGTCGCGGCCAGGACGCTTTCCGGTCCCTCGTATATCCGCTTCGGCAGGAGCGGAACCCCAGTCTTCACGACGCGCGACACCCCGTTTGCCGTCGGGAAGGCGCTCACTCTCTGGAGGAGCGATAAGCCCAAGGTCGGATTAGTGGGCGTGGGCTCCATGGCACACGTCGGTCTTACCGCTGCACGCGCCTTGGAGGTTGCGGGCGTCGGATCCGTGGTCCTCAATCTCGGCACCGTAAAGCCTATTGACGCGAGCGCGCTTATCGCGCTCGCTCGCGAAACATCGCGCATCGTCGTTGTCGAGGAGCATCAGGCGATGGGAGGAGCAGGGAGCGCTGTCGTCGAGGTCTTATCGGAGCGCGCGCCGGTTCCGGTGCTCCGCATCGGGCTCCGGGACGAATTCGGGCAGTCAGGGGAGCCTGATGAGCTTCTGGCGCATTATCGGCTCGATACGGCTTCCGTCGCGCACGCCGTGAAGGAGTTCATCATGAGAAAATGATCATCCGCTATCGCAGCAGCATGGATAGGAAGGTGGGGATGTATTTCGCCTTCTTCGTCGTCACGCTCGTGGGCGCGGTCGCGACATTCGCGATACTCGATTCCATCGAGAGGACCGATTTCGAATCCGACTCCGGGTACCAGAGCCTCATCGACGATCCTACGGGAGCGGAGATACCCGATACTCGGCGGGCGCGCTAGCGAGGTATTCCTCGAGCTTTTCGCGCGAAAGGAGCCCCTTCTGGGCTGCGACCTCCTGAACGACCGCCATGGAGTTTATCGGCCCCCACAACAGAGCTTCCTTAAACTGCTTGCCGATGGCGAGCGCGGCAGTCACGGTAGACGCGAACGCGTCGCCTGCGCCCGTGCGCTCGAAGGGCGCGCGCGCGTCCGGATACATCGGGATAGTAAGTGCCTCGCCTTCGTGAAGGGCGTACGCGCCGTTGCGGTTATCGGTAACGACAACCGTCTTCGGCCCGAGAGCTCGGAGCCCCTCCATGAGCTCCTTCACGTCGGTTGATGACGAGCCGAGGATACGCTGGGCCTCCTCCTTGTTGCAGAAGAACAGATCGCTCCGCTCGTAGAGCGTCTTTAGTTTCTCCGTACCAAGCTTCATCTGGAACGTGCCTGGCTGGAAGGCGAACTTCACCTCGGGGTGCGCCGCAAGGTAGTCGGCGATCTCCTGGTGGTACAGCTCCGAATTCGATGCCAACGAGCTCAAGTAGAGCCAAGACGGAGGCTCGACGTCAGGAAAGCGGTACGGATACTCCTCGTGCCGCACGAGGATGGTGCGTTCGCTCTCAAACCACAGGACGTAGTGGTAGTTGCTCTTCATCCCTGGGTGCGTTGTGACATACGCGGTCTCGACGCCTTCCT
>CAZMFT010000021.1:0-9286 GCA_964565655.1 uncultured Candidatus Saccharibacteria bacterium | reverse complement strand
AAACGCGTGCTCGCAGCTGACGACGAACCGCATTGGCGCGAACGGCTCAAGCTGGCTATCGAAAGCCACGGCCACGAAGCCGTCATCGTGGGGAGTGCGGGTGAAGTGCGGGAGCGCCTTCTGAATGAATCGTTCGATCTCCTCGTCACCGACAATTGGATGGAGGAGGTCGGAGCGGGATCGAAGCTTCTTCGAGAGCTTGCGGCCCGTGATTGCGATATCCCAGCCATTCTCTTCACGAGCGACATCGGCCCGAAGGTCGCAGGACTCGTGCCGTATCCCTGGATCTCGCTCGTTAAGAAGGACCAGTGGGACACCACGGACGCGAGGCTCGTCGAGGAGATCAAGAGGCGTTTGCCGTAAACGAAAACCGCCGACCCCTGAGGGGCCGGCGGTTTCCTTATGGAGTAATTACCGAGCCGAAGCGATGCGCGACTGCTCGACCATGGTGATGAGCTCGGTCTGCGTCTTCGGGACATCTTTGATGTCCATGAAGCCGACGACCTGGACCGTCACTTGGTCACAGAAGCCGAGAACGCGGCTGGGGTTACGGGCGACGCCGTCGACCGTCAGGGTATCCGTATGGTCGAAGAGGACGTCGATCTTATTGCGCATGCGCGCATTCATCGCGTCTCCGACGACCCGGTACCCGATGCGGTCCTCGACCTTGGAGAAGCCGCAGTTATGCGTATCCTCCGCCGAACGAGTGACCGCGATGACGGTGCCGAATGGCATCTCGTCCGCAAGGTCCTGGGAACGGGCGACAATGATCTCGGGGTTAGAACGCAGCCCGCTAGCAGTCGTCATCGGATCGGAATCCGTCTGACCGGGAACGGCGTTGTACGAGGTCATCGCAACCGTGTATGAAGGCAACTCGGTGATCTCTGGAGCCTCCGGTGCCGAGACCGCATGGGTTCCCGACAGAGCGAAAAATCCAGCAACGAGTGCTGAAGTGATGATGGTAGGCATGACAAAAGACGGTCACCCGTCTTATGCATAGATACTAGCACAGGCAAGCCCCCATGTCAATAGTTTCGCCTATTGCTAAGCGAAGCGAAGCGTTGGATAGAAATGCCAAAATAGCTAGTAAATAAGCCATATTCTGCTACACCAAGAATTCAGAAATGCGTCAAAAGAGCGCCCTCGGACCGTGACATTTTTATGAACCTGTGGCGCCCTTTATGGACAAAAAGAGGCCCTATTGGCCCCATTTAGACCCCAAAACCGGCACCCTGTCCCCTTCCCGTCTCCCTGGGGTCCCTAGGCCGCCCTTTTCTTCCGGGTAGCCGCGATGTTGAGGATGATCCCGACCGAGGCCAGGGCGGCAAACAGGGCCGTTCCGCCATGGGAGACGAACGGGAGCGGAAGCCCCGTGAGGGGGAGAACGGCGAGCATGGCCCCTATATTGAGGAAGGCCGAGAGAACGATCATAAGGACGAGGCCGGTCACGATGAAGGCTCCGGCGGAGGTCGAGGCCTCTGACGCTATCCGGAAGCCGCGTGACGCGAATAGGACGAAGACTAGGAGGAGTCCTATGGCGCCCACAAAGCCGAATTCCTCTGCAAAGACCGCGAAGACGGAGTCATTCACTGCCTCTGGAAGGTAGTTGAACTTCTCGACGCTCTGCCCGAACCCGCGGCCGGTAAGCCCCCCAGACCCGATGGCGATAAGAGACTGCTGAATCTGGTACCCGGAGGAGAAGCCATTAGCCGACGGGTCGAAGAAGGTGGTCACCCGGTCCATGAGGTACGGCCGGGTCATGACGAGTCCCGCCGCTCCGATGACGGCGATGAGGGCGAGAATGGCAAAATCTCGCCACGGGGCCCCTGCGATGAAATACATGGCTCCGGCCGTAAGGCAGATGATGATGGCGGTCGAGGTGTTGGGCTGCGCCAAGAGGATGAGGACCGGAAGCCCGACGATTACCATGAACGGTACGAGCCCATGACGCATCTCTCCGAGACGCTTCCGGGCATAGGCAAGGTATCCGCCCATCATGAGGATCGTCGCCACTTTGAGGAACTCGCCCGGCTGCACGGTCGCGAACCCGAGGTCGAGCCAGCGCCGCGCGCCATTCAGTTCTAGGCCGATTCCTGGGACGAAGACGAGCGCCGTGAGGGCGAGCGCAAAGATATAGAACGGCAGAGTCGCCTTCGCGATGGTCGAAGAGGCGGTGAATCGGAGCGCGACAAGCGCGAGAAGGCCCGGGATGAGGCCGAGGAGAAGCTGCGAGGTCGCGATACGCGTGAGACCCCCTTCCTCGCGTGCCAAAAGACCCAAGGAGGCAGAGAAGAAGGTCGCGAGGCCGCCGGTCACGAGTATCGCGACCAAAAGGACAAAAATGCGGTCTCCAAGGAGCTTCGTCATCAGCTCTAGCTTAGCAGAGCCAAAGAGAGGCCGAATGCGCCGCCGATGATGGTGATGATCCAGTAGCGCATGGTGACCTTGTAGGGCGGCCAGCCGAGTGCCTCGAAATGGTGGTGGACGGGTGCCGCGCGCAGTATCTTCCTGCCGAGGATCTTCTTGGAAGCCACCTGGAGTACGGTCGAGAAGACGGTCGCTGCGAGTGGAAACGCGAGTATCGGAAGGACGAAGACACCGACCCCGTCGCCGAGCGTGTCGGCGGTGAAGGCGGTCAGCGTAAGGGCAAGCGTCAAAGCCATGCTGCCCGTTTCAGATAGGTAGAAACGCGCGGGCGGGACATTGAACCAGAGGAACGCGAGTATGGCGCCTGCGGTCGCAGCCGCGAATCCCGCGAGCGCAACCTGCCCTTGGGTGAAAGCGATGCCTGCGTACGCCATGAAAACGATGGCGAAGACGCCGCCGGCAAGCCCGTCTATCCCGTCGATGATGCCGCTCGCGTACACCATCAAGGTGACGAGGACGAAGAACGGTATGAAGAAGATGCCGAGCTCGAGCGGTGAGGAGAGCGGGATGCCGACCGAGGACACGTCGAGCTTGTCGTAGAACCACCAGCCGCAGGCGAAGCCGATCGCACCGACCACCAGAAGGCGGATCTTAAGTGAGAGTCCTCCGCCGCCTTTAGTGACTTCTAGCAGATCATCCATGAGTCCGACGACGGCGCCCACCGTAAGGGCGAACAACGGGAGCCACGTCTGGTTGCGGGCGACGAAGCTCAAGGTATGGAACGGTTCGCCGAAGAAGAAATCGAATGCAGAGATACCGAAGGCGGTCACGAGTATCGATACCCAGATGAGGATGCCGCCCATGCGCGGCGTCGAGACTTCGCGCTCCTTATGGAGCTCGTCGAATATGGGCGTGCCGCCCCCGCCCATCCCCTTCCCCTTCCCGGCGACTTTCTTCCAGGCGCGGTACTTGTAGAGGTAATGGGAAAGGACCGGGGCGAGCGCGATGCCGATAAGGAACGAGACGATCGGCGGGATCATCACGCGAGCGGCTTCGACAACCATCGGTTCATCCATAGTTATGGGGTGACGCCGCCGAAGTGCGCGATCGTGGCTTCGACGAGCTCATTCACGTCGCTGAACCGCTCCTCGCGGGTGGACCCCAGAGCGACGACCGCGACGGGGTGACCGAACGATGCGTCGAAGACGATGGCGAGGTTCCCGCCGGCAAGGTCCGTGTACCCGGTCTTCGAGAGCAGCAGGCCCGGGAGGCTCTCGACCAGGATATCGGTGTTAGGAAGCGTGTGGACGAGACCCTGGTAGGACGCAACGGAGACCGTCGGCCGGGTCGTCGCTTCGGCTATCTCCGGGATCTTCTTCGCGAGCGCACCCGCAAGCAAGGCTATGTCGTATGCCGAGCCATATCCGCCGGACAAGGAATCGGTCTCATCGAGGCCGGTGCCATTGAGCGCATAGGTCTGCGAAAGTCCCGCAGCCGCCGCTGCGCTCTTAAGGAGTTCCTCGGAGCTCTTCTGCCTGACGCTCCCGGCTGCGAGCGCGAGCGCCGCCGCTGCGTCGTTTGAGGACGCGACTAGGGCGAGCTTCGTAAGGTCGGCCGCGGTGAAGGACTCGCCGGGGGTAAGGCCGCTATCGCCTTCTGCCGCGAGCGCCTCTTCTGTGAGGGTCAGTGGTGAATTCATCATAAGGGCATCTGCTGCCGCGTATGCGGTCAGAAGCTTCGTGAGGGACGCCAATGGAAGCTGTGTTCTAGCGTTCTTCTCGTAGAGCGCGTGTCCGGTCGAAAGGTCGTAGACGACCGCGGCCTTCGCGGTAAGCGTCACATGAGCGTAGGCATCAGGACCCGGGGGCGGCGGAGGCGCTTCCACCACCTCTTCCTTTCCCTTAGGGAAGAAATAGACAAGAGCACCAAGGACGGCGACGCACAGCAGGAGCGCGATCGCGGTCTGCTTCTCTACCTTGGCGGCATCCGCCATCTTCGACAGATTCGGGAACGCCATACTAACTTGCTGTCGTTTCAGCTTCCGCACGCGCTATCGCGGCGTCCGTCTCGCTACGGAGCTCCGCATAGCGCGGGAGGTCTTCCTTCCGGGAAAGTCCGAGGTGACCGAGCGCGTCCGTCGTCGCCTCATACCGGAATCGGCGCTTATCGGCAGGGTCTTCGCCGCGAGAGACGAGGCCGCGAAGGAGCAAGGAACGCACGGTCTGCCCGGAATTGACGCCGCGTATCCAATCGATCTCGCTCCGGGATGCCCCGCCCCGGTAGAGGATGATGGCGAGCGTCTCAAGGCCCGCGCGCCCGAGGTCTCGCGAAAGCTCGCTCTCGCGGAGCTTCTGAATGACGTCTGCTGTCGCGGGCGCGGTGCGGAGCTCGAGTTCCCCGGCGGTCTCGATGAGCGCGAGCCCGCGGCCTTGGAGCGCTGCATCAAGCTCGGTGACGGCTCCCTCGAGCGAACCCTCGGCGACGCCGATAAGGGTCGCGGCGCGCTTTTTGGTGACTGGGCCGCCCTCGGCAAAGAGGACGGCTTCAAGAAGCGCGCTCGGTGATGCCGCCATAGTCTCCCCATTGTAGCAAATACGTGAGCTCCCGGGCGAGAGGCTATACTGTGGGTTATATGACCCTCATAGAGAGCATATTCCTCGGGGCTCTTGAGGGCTTTACGGAATTCCTCCCCATTTCCTCAACCGGCCACTTGATACTCGCGTCGGAGCTCTTCGGACTTCCTTCGACCGATGCGCTCAAATCATTCCAGATTGCGATTCAGCTCGGTGCCATACTCGCGGTCGTCGTCCTCTATTTCCCGCGGTTCTTTGAGAAGGAGCTCCTGAAGCTCCTTGCTATCGCGTTCGTCCCGACCGGTGTCCTCGGTCTCGTCTTCTACAGCTTCATCAAGGAATACCTTATCGGGAATGGCGCCGTCGTCGCGTGGGCGCTTATCGCGGGCGGCGTCACCATGGTCGCGTTCGAGGCATACCATCGCGAGCCCCGTGGCGAGGAGGCGAAGGCGCCAATGACGATGAAGACCGCGTTCTTCGTGGGCCTGTTCCAGTCGATTGCCATGATCCCTGGCGTCTCACGGTCAGCGGCGACCATCATCGGCGGCATGTCGCTCGGCATGAGTCGCGTCGCCATCGTCGAATTCTCGTTCCTCTTAGCCGTACCCACCATGCTCGCTGCGACCGGATACGACCTCGTCCGGAGTGCCCACCTCTTTACGTTCGATGACGCATTTTATCTCCTCGTGGGCTTCATCGTCTCATTTCTGGTCGCCCGCTACTCCATGCAATGGCTTCTCAAGGCTGTGCGGCGCTACGGATTCGCACCGTTCGGCTACTACCGCATCGTCCTTGGCGTCTTCTTCCTCATCTTCATCCTTCCATAAAGGTAAAAGGGGCCGCTAAGCGGCCCCTCCGACTTGTGCGAAGTGGACATAGATCAATCCCAGCAAGCCAGCGATGACGAGAAACATCGCGAAGAACATGAGTGCACTCTCGAGGCGTGAGTCGCGTCGTATGCGCCTTACGAGCGGGAGTCGTTCCGGCATGCCGATGAGCGTGATGCCGAGGATGCAGGCACCGAAGCTGAGTATGTACAGGAGCCACGCGGGCATCTTCACCTCCTGGGGTCAATGGGCCTGCCGGCACTATTGCCCCTTCTGCGAGATTTAGCAACTAGCCGTAGCGTGGTACGGACGAGGACGCGCTCGAGAGCGTGATATCGCCGAATTGTCCCTGCTGGGCGGCGTCCAGAGAGCCCTGCTTCACGAGCTCGAGTAAGGCGAGAAATGAGACGATGACTTCGACCTTCTCGCGGGTTCCGCCCGAGAATTCCTTGAACGAGAGCGATAAGGCTCCCTGTACGCGCGACATGAGGCTGTCCATCATCTCCTCGATGGTCACCGTCGGCTTCACCTTCACTTCGGGCTTCGTCTCTACCTTCTCGAGCGCAGACAAGGCGTCATGGAGCGCGTTAGAGAGTGCGAAAAGGGTCAGATCCTTCGAGGGTGCGAATACGGGCTCCGGCTCCCGCTCCCCTGCTTCGACCATGACCGCGCGCCCGAAGAGGCGCGAGAGCTCGCGCGAGGCTTCACGCGCCTTCTCGTAGAGAGCAAGCCGCTTCTGGAGGTCATCGACGCTCTCCTCCTCTTCCTTCGAGAGCTCGAGCTCCGGGATAAGGGACTTCGACTTGATGAGGAGGAGGGTCGCTGCGACCGCGATGAAATTCGTCGCATCCTCCATCGGGAACTCCGCCTTTCCTCTCACCTGCTGTATAAAATCGTCGGTCACCTCCGCCAAGGAGAGCTCGTTGACGAGCATCTGCTTTTTCTCGATAAGGTCGAGGACGAGCTCGAACGGCCCCTCATAAGCCGCGGTGCGGAGCGTGTAGTTGGTGCGCGGCAGTATCGCCAGGTTCTCACCCATGCCTATAAGTATAGGCTATGCAGCGTGCTGCTCGATGAATTTGAGGAGGAGGCGGACGGGTGCGCCAGCGGCGCCTTTCGAAAGCTCATCGCCCGGGGCTGCGGTCATGCGCGGCGCAATATCGAGATGCGCCCATGGTACTTGGAGGTCCTTGGCGAACTGCCAGAGGAACATGCCGCCATTGGTCGCTCCGCCGTATCGGCTTCCGGCGCTATTGCCCGGGACATTCGCCAAGTCTGCAAAGGTCCCCTTTACCGACTCCTCGTATTCATCCCAGAGTGGGAGACGCCATACATAATCACCTGAATCCTCTCCGAGTTTCGTAAGCGTATCCGCAAGCTTGTCGTCGCGCGTCATAAGGCCCGACGCATGAAGGCCAAGCGCGACCATCGCCGCACCAGTAAGCGTCGCGACGTCGATGACGACGGCCGGCTTGAAACGCGCTGCGTACGTAAGCGCGTCTGCGAGTATGAGGCGGCCCTCTGCGTCCGTATTCAAAACCTCTATCGTCTTCCCGGACATGGAGCGCAGCACATCACCCGGTCGGTATGCGCCGTTTCCCGGCATATTTTCGACAGCCGGAATGAGCCCGATGACGTTCTTCTTGAGCTTCAGTCTCGCTGCGAGCGCGACCGCGTGTATGACGGACGCCGCACCCGACATATCCATGTGCATCTCGTAGATGCCGCTCTCGGATTTGAGGTTGAGACCGCCCGAATCGAACGTGACGCCCTTACCGGCAAGGACGATAGGGGCTCCCTTCCCGCCCCTGTACTCCATCACGGTGAAGGTCGGCTCCTCGGATGAGCCCTTGGCGACCCCAAGCACAGCCCCCATAGAAAGCTTCTCCATCTCACGCCTCCCAAGGGTCGTGACGCGGACTGGAAGCCCTTTTACGGCGTCTTTTGCGGCCTTGGCGAGGGTTTTCGGGGTCATGTCCCCGCCGGGGGTGTTCGCGAGCTCTCGGCAGGCATTTACGGCCTCTCCGACCATGATTCCCTTCCGCGCGGCGGCCTGTATAGGTGCGTCCGAGCGGCCATAGGCAAGTATCTCCTCGACATCCGTCCAGCCCTCTTTGGGCTTTGATTTGAACGTACGGAACTCGTGGTTGGACATTGAGAAAGCCTCCATCGCTGCTTGCCACACCCACTCCGGCATCGTGTCCTTTGCGAGCTTGGTGAAAAGCCATGGAGAGGCATCGAACTGCACGGCGATACGTTTCGCCTTCGCCTCCTTAGCAAGGCGTACGATCTTCCGGCACAGGATGATGAAGCGTCGCTTCGTCATATCGCTCCCCTTGCCGGCACCTATCTCAAGCCACTCCGCGCCATTCTCTCGGACAATGCGCTTAATGCCGGACTCCTCGGTGAGGCGCACGCGAAGCACGCCCTTCGGAGCATCCTTTATAGAGCCCTTCGGAAACGTTATCTTCATGCGCCCGCGCCTTCTTCTTCGCTCGGAGACTCTGAAAGTCGCGTATCGATGCGGTTGATGTCGCGCGGGAAGAGGGTCGCTTCCTTCACGTTCTCGACGCCGAGGAATTTCGCCGTAAGCCGCTCAAGGCCCATGCCCCATCCGCCATGCGGCGGCATGCCGTGCTTGAAGGCCTGGAGGTAGTAGGAGAATGCTTCCGGCTGGAGCCCCTTCATGCGGATGCCCGCGATGAGGTTCTCGTACTCATGACGGCGCTGGCCGCCCGTCGTTATCTCGACGCCGCGGAACAGGAGGTCGAAACTCTTCGTGAATCCGATGTCTTCCTGGTCCTCCATGGTGTACATCGGGCGCTTCGCGACCGGGTAGTGGGTCACGAATACGAAGTCAGAACCCTTCTCCTTCTTTGCCCATTCGCAGAGCCATCGCTCGTCCTCGGGCTCGAGGTCGGGTTCATTCGTCTTATCCTTACCCGTCTCCTTGAGGATGAGTGCTTGGGCCTCGCGCAATTTCATCGTCGGGATCTCTTCTGGAACGCTCGGGATCTCTGCCTTAAGAAGCGCGAATTCCGCGGCGCACTTTGCCGCAAGGTGCTCGCTTATGTAGCGCATGAGGCGCGTCTCGAGCTTCATCAGGTCGTGGTGGCTCTCGATGAATCCCATCTCCATATCGAGAGATGTGTACTCGTTCAAATGACGCGTCGTCGCGTGCTTCTCTGCGCGGAAGACGATGCCGGAGCAGAACACGCGTTCGAGGACGCCGACCATGATCTGCTTATAGAGCTGCGGCGAGGTCGCGAGGTGCGCGGTCTTGCCATAGAAATACGGAACCTCGTAGACGGCACCGGATCCTTCTGCGTCGTCGCCGATGAGTTTCGGCGCCTGGAACTCCGTGAAGCCCTCGCCCGAGAGGAATGCGCGATACGCGGCAAGTATCTCCGCCTGCACCTTGAATATCGCGCGAGCGCGCTTAGTGCGGAGGGTTATCGGGAGGTTGTCGAGATACGTATCGAGATTAACGTCAGCCTCGAGCTCGAATGGGAGCACTTC
>CAZMFT010000020.1:6149-9302 GCA_964565655.1 uncultured Candidatus Saccharibacteria bacterium | reverse complement strand
ATCTTCTACTCTCTCGGGAATTTCATGTTCGACCAGGATTTCTCCTGGGAGACGACGCACGCGATTCTCGTGCGCGTATCGGTAGAAAAGAGCAAGATCTCATATGACAGCATTCCGGTCGCGATCCAAAAGGCGGAGGCGAGTGTCGTCGTGGACGAGAGGGAGGTCAAACGCCTGCGCTCAATGCTTGTCGGCTCGTCGACGCCTCCCGCTATCGGCGAAGAAATACTGTCCACAGGTTCCTTCATCATCGAAACGCGTGGTATTCTCGCCAAATGAAAGCGCCGCGCCCTGCTCCAACAATCTTCGACAATGCGACGACGTGGGTAGGGTCTCCATCCTCGGTGATCGCGCACACCGCGTTCTTCATCGCCGCGTTTTTCGCGGGCGCAGCCGGATTCGCTGAATGGGACATGGTGCTCCTCGTCCTTACGACCCTGGTGTCCCTCGAAGCCATCTATCTCGCGATATTCATCCAGATGTCGGTCAATCGCCAGGCACGAGAGCTCGAGGAAGTCTCTGAGGACATCGATGAGATCCAGGAGGACATCGATGAGATCCAGGAAGATGTCGAAGAGATTAGCGAAGATGTCGAGGAGATCAGCGAGGATGTCGAGGACATCCAGGAAGACGTCGAGGAAATGAGCGAGGATGACGCACCGCCTCCTGCCGAAGGAGTGGTCGTCGATGGGACTCCGGGAGTCGATCACGTGCTTGCGGAAGTGAAGAAGATACTTAAGGAGCTCGAAGATCTGAAAGCCCAGATACACCCGCCGACGGTAGAGCAGCCGAAGCCGGCATCCATAGGTCGGAAGATAGCCGCAGGCTTGAAGCCGAAGAAAGGGAAGACAAAGGCAGAGAACTAAGAAGGCTGGGGAAAGAGAAAAGCCGCCTCCTAGGGCGGCTTTTCTCTTTCCCGTAGAGCAGGATTAGGAAAGGTGAGCCGAGACGAGCTTCGTCATCTCGAACATCGTCACCTCCTTCTTCTTGAAGATCGGCATAAGCTTGTCATCCGCGAAGATGTTGCGCTTGTTAGCCGGGTTCTGGAGGTCGTGCTTCTTGATGTAGTCCCAGATCTTCTTCACGACCTCGCCGCGGGAGAGCGGGCCCTTTCCGATGACCGCCTCGAGCTCCGAGGAGAGGTTCATGGGCTTCAATAATGCGGGGTTGGCAGTACGCGCCATAGTCAAGCTTGATGATTACGAGGTAAATAATTACCGTGGCCGCATTATACCACGCGGCCTAAGTGCAAGCACCTTTCGTCAAGTCCCTGTGTATAGCCCTTCATGAAGCGAATTCGCATACCTTTGTCGGCGGTATACTGGGCCGTATGTCCGAAAAGCTCAAACCAGGACTTTTCCTATCGATAGCCAAGCGCGTAGCGGGAGTTCTCTGCATCATCATCGGCTTTTTAGCGCTTGTCACCCCGTTTACGCCCGGCTCTTGGCTCATATTCGTGGGACTCACGCTGCTTGGCATCACCATAGAGGTGTCTGAAGATCATCGGTTCGCCTCGTGGGCGAAGCGCGTCGGTTTCAAGATCAAGAGAAAGGCGGGCGAAGTCAGGGACGACCTCATTTCCGGGGACACATAAGGGTTGCACCCCTAGACAAAAACCCTATACTGCTGTGCAGTCAGTTTTGTCAGCGCCTAGGCGCCTTTATGGGGGCTACCGCATGTATCAACAGAAGGAAGTGATGCGCTGGGTCGTGTTTCGCGAGTGCCGGACCGATGCGCGTCTTGAGACCGGAAGCGCGAGCCGTCTGCAGCTGTCGCGGCAAGCGTTGCGGAACATCGTGAAGACCGCCGGCTACACGGTCTTCGGGTCGAACGCTCACCGATACTCCAAGGATCCATCGGATGGGTACACGGTGACGATCATCATCGGGCAGTCGGCGATGATCTTCCATACCTATCCGGAGAAGAACCTCGTCACGCTCTGCAGCGTGACGTGTCCTGAAGAGGAAAAGGGCGATGCCAAGGTGCACGCGAAGCTCATCACGGGACTTACCCGGTTCTTCAATGCCGGCGCCATACAGCACGCGCTTACGGGCGAGCTGGTGCTCTAAAAAGAGAGACCTCGACCAATCACCGGTCGGGGTCTCACTTTTTTGTGAATAGGCTCGATTCTGCTAGACTTTAGGGCATGGAGGGGGGTATAGCGATACACCTCGCGCCTTCGGCGTTGGGCCATATCGGTGCATTCCCGGTCACGAATACGCTCGTGACCGCTGTCACGGTATCCCTGCTCCTCCTCGTGTTCGCGTTCTTCGCGGGAAGGTCGCTGAAGCTCGTCCCTGGGAAGGGGCAGTCGGTCTTGGAGCTCATCGTCGCCTACCCGTACGAATTCGTGCGCGAGACACTCGGGAACGACAAGGTGGCGGAGCGGATATTCCCAGTCGTGATGACCATATTCCTCCTCACTTTGTCAGTAAACTGGTTCGGACTCATGCCGTTCGTCGGCGCCATAGGGACAGATGTACCAGCACATGAGGCGCCCGTCTCGCATGAGGAAGCGGAAGATGACATCTATGAGGAGAGTAAGGGTACGGCGAGCCCTGAAGAGCAGGAAAGCGCGGCCGAAGCTTCCCATGAGGCCGCGACGGAGCATCACTTCGTGCCGTTCTTCTATCCGGGCGCGACCGACCTGAATTTCACCCTGATGCTCGCCATTGTCGCGTTCTTCACGATAGAGGTGCTCGGCATCGCGACCTTGGGCGTCGCGCAGTACGCAGGGAAATTCTTCGTCAATCCGATACGGAACCCTCTGGGTGCGGCGATAGGCATCATCGAGCTTGTCACCGAGTTCGCTCGTCTTATCTCGTTCTCGTTCCGTCTCTTCGGGAACATATTCGCGGGGAAGGTGCTCATCCTGGTCGCGATGTTCTTCGCGCCCCTGTTCCTCCCGGTCCCGATACTCGCGTTCGAGCTCGTGGTCGGCCTCATCCAGGCCGCGATATTCGCGCTCCTCACCCTGTTCTTCACGAAGAGCGCCATCGCGCTCCACGGGGAGCATCATTCGGAAGAAGGCGAGCACGCCCCGAAGCACGCGTAAGTGCGGCTCGGGACTGGCTCGCCTCCCTCGGAGGAATTACCAATTCGATAAATCGTTTTCAGTATGGAACTTGAAGCAGCAAAGGCACTCGCCATGGC
>CAZMFT010000020.1:0-6049 GCA_964565655.1 uncultured Candidatus Saccharibacteria bacterium | reverse complement strand
ATCCATGACCGCATTATTCGAGACCTTCGGCATCGACTGGCAGCTCCTCATCGCGCAGGCGGTTAACTTCCTTGTGCTCGCGGTCGGGCTCACGTACTTGCTCTACAAGCCGGTGCTGCGCATGGTGCGCGAGCGCCAGGCGTTCGTGGCGAAAGGCGTCGAGGACGCAGAGGCTGCAGCCGTCGCGCTCAAGGATGCGGACGCTGCCGTGAGGCAGCGCACGGACGCTGCTGAGCGCGAAGCGAGCGGCATCGTCGAGCGCGCTCGTCAGTCAGCCTCTGACGAGAAGGCGCGGATTAGCGCGGAGGCGGAGGAGCGCGCAGCGAAGATCGCTGCGGACGCTGAGATGCGTGCCAAGGAGACTGCCGCAAAAGCGCTCCGCGACAGCGAGCAGGAGATAGCCCGCCTCGCGGTCCTTGCCGCAGGAAAGGCGCTTGCCGATAAGTAGCCATGAAGGCCCGCACGTACGCTAGTGCACTCGCTCGTCTCTCAGCGACGACGTCGCCGGCTGACGCTACGAAGGGTCTCGTCGCGGCACTTACCGCCAAGGGGCGCATAAAGCTCCTGCCCGTTATCCTCCGAGAGATGAAGCGGATGGAAGCAGGAAAGCTCGCGACGGCGCCGCTCGTCGAGGTCGCGCGCGCGGGAGACGCCAAGAAGGCGCTTGCCGCTGCAGAAGCCGAGGGCGTTACTGCCAAGGAGGCTGTGGTCAATGAGTCCCTGCTCTCGGGGTGGCGTGCGCGGGGCAACGGGACGCTCGTCGACCGAAGCGGGAAGAAGAATTTGCTAGACCTCTATAGGAAGATTACGAGCTAGTGGTCGCGTACGCGTTACCAATTACAGTAAGAGCATGGAGAGCATCATCAAGAAGATCGAAGCGGAGATCGCCGGATTCGCGCCTGCAGGCGGGAGCGAAGAGGTCGGCGTCGTGCGCGCTGCCGGAGACGGCATCGCGGAGATAGACGGCCTCGAGAAGGCGGTCATGACGGAGATGGTGCTCTTCGATCCGACTCATGACCGGACGCTCGAAGCCGCACTCAAGGACCCGTCGCCGCTCTACGGCCTCGTCCTGAACCTTGAGGAGGATGGCGTCCGCGCCGTCGTCCTCGGCGATGCGTCGAAGGTGTATGAGGGCATGCTCGTGCGCCGCGTCGGCCGTCTCCTGTCTATCCCGCTCGGCGAGAGCCTCATCGGTCGCGTCGTGAACCCCTTAGGCGAACCGGTCGACGGCAAAGGTCCGACGAACGCCTCTGAAGTCCGTCCTATCGAACGCGAGGCATACGGCGTCATCGACCGCGCGCCGGTGAATGTCCCGCTTCACACCGGCGTGAAGGCAGTCGACGCCATGATCCCTATCGGCCGCGGCCAGCGAGAGCTCATCATCGGCGACCGCGGTACGGGAAAGACGGCTATCGCCATCGACACCATTTTGAATCAGAAGAACGAGCCCGCGGAGTCCCGGCCGATCTGCATCTACGTCGCTATCGGACAGAAGGAGTCGAAGACCGCGAAACTCGTCGCGGAACTTACCGAGAAGGGCGCGATGGATTACACCATCGTTGTTACCGCGCCTGCCTCGACCCCGGCGGCGCTCCAGTACCTTGCGCCGTTCGCCGGTGCCGCAATCGGCGAGTTCTTCATGGATCGCGGACAGGATGCGCTCGTCATCTACGACGATCTTTCGAAGCAGGCGGTCGCCTATCGCCAGATGTCGCTTCTCTTGCGCCGCCCACCAGGCCGCGAGGCGTACCCGGGCGACGTCTTCTACCTCCACTCGCGTCTTTTGGAGCGTGCCGCGAAGCTCTCGAAGGAAAAGGGCGGCGGGTCTCTGACTGCGCTCCCTATCATCGAGACGCAGGACAACGACGTCTCAGCGTATATCCCGACCAACGTGATTTCCATCACTGACGGTCAGATCTTCCTCGAATCGAACCTCTTCAATCAGGGCCAGCGTCCGGCGGTGAATGTCGGTATCTCGGTCTCTCGCGTGGGTTCTGCGGCGCAGACTAAGGCGATGAAGAAGGTGTCCGGAAAGATCAAGCTTTCCTTGGCCCAATTCCGCGAGCTCGAGGCCTTCATGCAGTTCTCGTCCGACCTCGATGCGGATACCAAGAAGCAGATTGACGACGGTCGCCGCATGACAGAGGTCCTTACCCAGCCGCGCGGCGAGCCGCTCGCGTTCGAAATACAGGCATCGGTCATCTTCGCAGCGACGAACGGCTACCTCGACGGATTCGCGCCGACCGAGACACGTGCTGCAGAGGTGAAGCTTCGTGATTACCTCGCGCGCGAGGCGGCGGATGAGCTTGAGGCCATCCGCACTTCCCGCGAGATAGGCGAGGAAACGGAGAAGGCGCTCCGTGCCAAACTCGAGGCATTCGCGTCCCGCGTCGCATAAGCACCTATGGCGCTGAAGGACATCAAGACGAAGATCCAGGCGACGCTGCGCACCAACAAGGTGACGCGCGCTATGGAAGCGGTCTCCGCGGTGAAGATGCGGAAGACCCAAGCAACAGCGCTCGGCGGACGCGCATATGCGCGCGCTGCGGTCTCCATCTTGGGGCGTCTCGCTGGTACGAAGTCTTTGGCGCGCCATCCGCTCGTCGCGTCACGCCCCGTGAAGAACGTCGCACTTCTCCTTATCACGAGCGATAAGGGGCTCGCCGGAGGCCTCAATGCGAACGTCCTGAAACGTGCCGCAGAGGAGCTCAAGGGTCGTGAGCGCGAGAATGTATTCGTCTACGCATACGGTCGGAAAGGTGAGGAGTACTTCTCACGCCGCGGATATCGCATCGAGCGTGCTATCGAGAATCGCGCTGACGACATAGACCTTCGTGCTGTAGAGACTCTCGCTGCTGAGCTTTCCGCCGGATATGCAAACGGACTCTTCGATGAGGTGGTAGCGGTGTATAGCAACTTTAAGTCTACGTTCGAGCAGATGCCGTCGGTAAGGAAGGTCCTGCCGCTCTCGCTCGACGCGCTTCGCGCGACGGTCGCAGAGATTGTTCCCGCGAAAGGCAAGTGGAGCCACGAGGATTCGGTCGAGGCGCCCGCGTCCTACGAGATGGAGCCCGCAGCCGACGAGGTGCTACGGATCGTCCTCCCGCGGCTCGTCGCGGTATCGGTCTACCACATGCTGCTTGAGGGGAAGGCGTCCGAGCATTCGGCGCGCATGGTCGCGATGAAGAATGCGTCGGATAAGTCGAAGGAAGTCGCGCGCGACCTGACGCGTACCTACAACAAGGTGCGTCAGGCCGCTATTACTAGGGAGGTCTCGGAGATCGTGTCGGGCCGCGAGGCCTTGGCCACGTAGGGAGATTTGTAGTAATTACTAAAGATATGAACAAAGGAACCATTACGGAAGTCATCGGACCGGTCGTCGACGTGCATTTCGAGAAGGACCGTCCGGCGATAGGCGACGCACTCACCATCGAGAAGGCGGATGGCCACGGCCGCATCACCTTGGAGGTGGCGTCCCACCTCGGTCTCGACCGAGTCCGCACCATCTCGATGAACGAGACGGCAGGGCTCGCGCGCGGCGAGGAGGCCACCGCAACTGGTGCTCCGATTTCGGTTCCTGTAGGCGACGCCTCCCTCGGCCGCCTATTCAACGTGCTCGGCGAGGCCATCGATGGGAAAGAGGCGGTCGACCCGAAAGCGCCGCGCCTCCCCATACATCGCGCACCTCCTACTTTTGCGGAGCAGACGACAAAGGCCGAGGTCTTCGAGACCGGTATCAAGGCTATCGACCTCATGGTGCCGTTCCTCAAAGGAGGTAAGGTCGGCCTCTTCGGGGGAGCTGGCGTCGGTAAGACCGTCCTCATCCAGGAGCTCATCCATAACGTGGCATCGGAACACGGAGGCTACTCCGTGTTCGCGGGCGTCGGCGAGCGCGTGCGCGAGGGTAACGATCTCTATCACGAGATGGAGGAGTCGGGCGTCCTTGATAAGACCGCGCTCGTCTTCGGGCAGATGAACGAGGTGCCAGGCGCTCGCGCGCGCGTGGCGCTTACCGGCCTTACGCAAGCGGAATATTTCCGCGACGAGGGTGGGAAGGACGTCCTCTTCTTCATGGATAACGTCTTCCGTTTCGTGCAGGCGGGTTCCGAGGTGTCATCCTTGCTCGGACGTGTGCCGTCCGCGGTGGGTTACCAGCCGACCTTGGCTGAAGAGATGGGTAAGCTCCAGGAGCGCATCACCTCGACCAATAAGGGCTCCATCACATCCGTCCAGGCGGTCTACGTCCCGGCCGACGACCTCACGGACCCAGCACCAGCGACGACCTTCGCCCACCTCGACGGTAAGGTGGTCTTGTCGCGCCAGCTGGCGTCCTTAGGCATCTACCCGGCGATCGACCCGCTCGATTCCTCTTCCTCCGCGCTCGCAGGCGATATCGTGGGCGAGGAGCACTACCAGGTAGCGAATCAGGTGAAGAAGATCCTCCAGCGCTACAAGGACCTCCAGGACATCATCGCCATCCTCGGTATCGAGGAGCTTTCGGAAGACGACAAGCAGACCGTCTATCGCGCCCGCAAGATCCAGCGATTCTTGTCGCAGCCGTTTAATGTCGCGGAGCCGTTCACGGGCACGAAGGGCGCATACGTCTCTCGCGAAGAGACCATCCGCGGCTTCAAGGAGATCGTGGAAGGCAAGCACGACGACAAGCCAGAGTCCGCCTTCTACATGAAAGGCACGATTGATGAGGTGAAATAACAATGGCTAAGCCCTTCCATCTCACCATCGCCAGGGTCGGAGAGAATCTCTTCGACGGTGAGGCGCTGTCGGTCACGCTTCCTGGCACCGACGGGGAATTCACCGTGCTCGCGCACCATGAGCCGTTCGTCTCGACGTTGAAGCCGGGCACCATACGCATGACTGCCGCTGACGGCACGAAGCAGTCGTTTCCCGTGGAGCAAGGGGTCGCAGAGATAGCCGGGAATCGCGCAACCGTGCTGCTCTAGGGCTGGATTGGTATACTGAATCCATGTCTATAAAGTCATTCCTCCTCAAGAAGGCGGTGCAGTGGAAGATGAAAGGCGTCCCGCAGGCGCAGCAGGAGCTTATGCTCGCGATGGTCGAGAAGAACCCGGAGCTCTTCAAGTCGATAGGCGAGGAGATTGAGCGCCGCAAGAAGGCAGGAGAGGGGGAGATGAAGGCCACCCTGGAGGTTATGAAAAAGTACCGAAACGAGCTTGCTGCGCTGCAGCAGCAATAATCCCCATATCGCCCACGGTGGGGCGCTATACTGTGCGCATGCTTGAGCCTTTCGCGATGCTGCTCGTTGCCGTGCATGGCCTCGGCGCCGCGCTCGGAGCAGGCGGCGCGCTCTTCGCGGAAATCTTCTACGCGAAAGCGACCGCGGACGGACGCCTCGATCACCGGGAGCGCGAATGGTTTCGTTCTACCTTCTTCGCGCTCCGTTGGGGCATGACACTCGTCCTTGCCTCCGGCATCCTCCTCGTCTTCATCCAGTATTTCCTGCCGGATTCTCCGGAACGCATCGTCCATCAGGGGTTGTGGATACAGAACATTCTTGCTTTGGTCGTCCTCGGGTTCGCCTACTTCCTCTCTCGCCGCCGCATCTCGTGGCAATTCGGGGCCGCAGCCGTGTTCGCCGGGTGGTGGACGATCTTTGCGCTCGACGTGTGGCAGGGAAGTCTCTATCCGCTCATTGTGCTCATCGCGCTCTATGTGCTCGTCCTCTTCGCAAGCATGATGTTCTGGGGCTATATCGCCGCTCTGGCTCGCGCTCGCTCCTTGGCGATAACGGTTGCCGAGCTCCGCGCTCGCGAGCGCGCGCATCACCCGCACGGGCATCACCACGCTTAGCTATGCGCGTATTCATACTCTTGGGACATCCGAACCACACGACCCTCTCTGCGGGTCTCGCAGACCGTTACGAATCGGCTGCACGCGCAGCAGGGCACGAGGTGCGCCGTATGAACATCGGCGAACTCTCCTTCGATCCCGTTCTCTGGAAGGGGTACCAGGTGCGGCAGGACTTGGAGCCGGATCTGGTGAAGGTTCAGGAGAACCTCTCCTGGTGCGA
>CAZMFT010000019.1:0-9395 GCA_964565655.1 uncultured Candidatus Saccharibacteria bacterium | reverse complement strand
AAGCCGAGGATCCAGAGTATGAGGAGGATCGTCGCTATGGTGTAGAGCATAGGGTGGTAGTGATTCCCGTGATAATCGCGCTTCTCAATCGTACTACGCCGCAAGCCCTCGGGCCGTTAGGGCGCAGCACGTATGCTCACACTTCTACCGCGTCCTGGATGAACGCTTCATTAAGGGCGCCTTACGAAGAGATGCGGTCCCAGATGTCCTCGCGCAACGTGAGCAGGTGGTGATGGTGATGCTCGGGAATGGACTTCGTGCCGTAGGTAGCCTCCATGATGAAATAGTAATCCTGCTCCTGTACCCACCCGTGCTTTATGACGTCATACTCTGCCTTCTCCTCATCCGTGAGGTCTCCCTCGACGACATGGCGCTTCGGAATGAGCATGTCGTGCCTCTCCGCGATGAGGTCGTAAGGGAAGTCATTCTTGACGACCCGCCAGTGGTTGAAATCGAGGAGCGTTTCCGCCCTGCAGAGCGGACATCCGAATCCTTCCGGCCTATTCTCGCGCACCCGGCGGTATCGCTCCTCGGTCTCCCTGGTGCGTATGGATCTCGTGCGCATGCTATCCTCGGCGCGCCGCGTCTATCGCTGCGACGTCTATCTTCTGCATGGTCATCATCGCGTCAAAGGCGCGCTTAGCCTCGTCCCCACCTGCGGCAAGCGCCTCGGTCAAAGTGCGCGGCGTGATCTGCCATGAGAGGCCCCACTTGTCCTTGCACCATCCGCACTCGCTCTCCTTGCCATCGTTCCCGACGATCGCGTTCCAATAGCGATCGGTCTCCTCCTGATCATCGGTAGCGATCTGAAAAGAAAATGCTTCGGTCTGATTGAACACCGGGCCGCCATTAAGGCCAATGCACGGTATGCCGAAGACGGTGAACTCGACGGTGAGCACATCACCCGCCTTCCCGCCCGGAAAATCGCTCGGTGCACGAAAGACATTCTTGACCTCGCTGTCCGGGAACGTCGCAGCGTAGAAATTCGCTGCCGCCTCCGCATCCTTCTCGTACCAGAGGCACACCGTATTTTTCGGGATCGTACTCATCTCGCGATTATTTCATGGACGGCAGCTATTGGAAATATTCTCTGCTGGGGGACCTGGAATCGAACCAAGATTAAGGGCTTCAAAGGCCCCTGTCCTACCATTAGACGATCCCCCAGCAGAAAATATTTCTCGCTGACTAATCCTTCCCGAAAAGCTCCAGAACGGCAAGCTCTAGAGGAAGCGACGGCACGGACGCGTAGCGCATTCGGGAGCCCACTTCTAGGAACGCTTTCAACGTATCGTGCGTCAATTTGGACTCCTTATCCTGCGCAATCGCCGCGAGCGCTGAGAATGAGTCGGAACCTTGCTCCTCTTCTATCTCCGGCTTCAGCGCTGGCGCATGACGCACGAGGAGGATGGAACGTAGGTAATTGAGCAGGAGATCGAGGTAGAGACTCATGTCGATATTCCCATCTGCTGCCTTCCGCACGGCGACGAGCGCCTCCTCCGCGCGCCCCTTCGACAGAGCTACGGCGAGATTTGCGACCAACTCCCGTCGAGGCGCGCCGGTCACCTTCTCGGTTCCCGCAAGCGTAATCTCCTTATCGGGCGACGCTCCGAGGACACGCTCGAGGACCGAGAGCGAATCGCGGTACGATCCGTCCGCAAGGAGCGCGATGAGGTCTGCTGCCGCAGGCTCTATCGAATAGCCCTCTTTCTTTGCGATAGTCGCGACTAATTTCGCGAGCCCCGCCTTGCCCGGCTTCTTGAACTCGAATACCTGGCAGCGCGATTCGACGGTCTCTGGCACTTTCTCCAGCTCGGTGGTCGCGAGGATGAATACCGCGTGCGGTGGTGGTTCCTCAAGAGTCTTCAGGAAGGCATTCCACGCGCTTTTGGAGAGCATGTGCGCCTCGTCGAGTATGTAGACCTTGTATGGCGAGGCGAACGGGATCGTGTAGACCTCCTCTGATATGGCGCGTATGTGATCGACGCCGTTATGGCTTGCGGCATCTATCTCCCGGATATCGCGTTCGTCTGCGCCGATGGCACGCGCGAAGATGCGCGCGATCGACGTCTTCCCAAGTCCGCGCGAGCCCGCGAACAGGTACGCATGCGCGAACGTCTTGTCTTTCACCTGGCTTTCAAGCGTCCCGGTGATGTGCTCCTGTCCGACGACCTCCTTGAACGACTGGGGTCGATACCGCCGATACAGGGACTGCTGAGCCATAACGTGTCCCAATTATAGCGCACGGACGATTTTCTCGATCTCTGCAGAGGATTCCGTCTCCATGAGCTTCGCACGGAGCTCCGCCGCTCCGTCGAACCCTGTTACGAACGCTTTTATATGCTTCTTGAGAATATGGAAGGACTTCCCCGGCCGGAGCGCTTCGAATCGTTTCGCGAGCTCGATGAGTGCCGAAAGCTTCTCGGCGAGCGGTATATCTTCCTTCGGCCTACCGCCAAAGAGCCATGGATTCCCGAATACGCCGCGCCCGAGCATCACCCCGTCGCATCCGGAAGCTTCCGCCTTCTGGCGCGCATCCCGCAAATCTTCGACGTCGCCGTTCCCGATAATCGGCATGCCGGGCGCTATCTCGTCCCGGAGCGCGACGATACGCGGCATAAGGTCCCAATGTGCAGGAACCAAGGACATCTCCTTCCGCGTCCGCAGGTGCACCGTAAGCGCGTCTGGCTTCATCGAAATGACGTTCCGTATCCATCCGTCGATATCTTCGCGGTTGTATCCGATGCGCGTCTTTATGGAGACCGGGATTCCGCCTGGCTTTCCGCGCGCAGCACCCTCGCGCGCGGCAGCCAGGACGCTCGCGGCAGCGACAGGGTCCTTGATCATCGCAGCACCACATCCTTGCTTCTCTATCGTCCTATCGGGACATCCCATGTTGATATCGATGCCGTCGAACCCGAGGCGCGCGCACAACTCCGCAGCGTACGCCATCATCGAAGGGTTGGCGGTGAAGAGCTGCGCGACCACGGGACGCTCGCCTTCCGAGAACTGCAGGTCGCGCATCAAGGGATTCTCCTCGTCTTCATGCACCCCGCGCTCCCGGGTGTGGTAGAGGCCATCCGCCGAGACGAATTCCGTCCAGGTGACGTGCGGCGCGCCGTATTCCGCTATGAGTGAGCGGAAAGCAGGGTCGGTTACATCCTTCATTGGCGCCAGTCCAAAAAACGGGCGCGGAAGCCGGCTCCAGAATGAATCCATGCTGCTTATCTAAGCCTACTCGGCCGGACTGTCTACCCCCGATTCCCGCTTCTTCGCGTACGCCTTCCCGGAGAACCGCAGGTCGAGGTACTCCACGCTCCCGTCGGTCATAGAGAGGGTCGGCATCACGCTTGCGGCGAGCGCCGCCGCTTCCGTCTCACGGCCCAATATATAGGTGATACGCGAGCGGCTCCCATATATGTAGAGGTCTGCTTCGTCGCCACGGAGTTCCACCGATTCCACGTTCGCGCCTAAGGACTCTATGGCTCGCACGAGCTGGAGCGCGAACGGCACCTGGCTCGCCGCCGCGACCGTCGCGCCTACCGGTTCCGTATCCGCGCCCGAAAGCGGCGCATAGACGCGAAGCGAGGTCGTCGCGCTCGCCCGCACTGCGTAGACGAAGCCTTCGCCGTCGGTCTCGTAACAGGTGGCGGCGGGCACGCTTGCCGAGACGCCGCACCAGGAGAACGATTCCGCGCGCGCTATAGCGGAGATCCGTATCGAAGAGAGCCCGGTACGGTTTATGGATATCGCGGACACATCCGGAAGCGCTCCAAGTATCAGCGAACGCATGAGGTCCTTGGAGAAGAAGAGTATGGAATCGCGCGGCACGACGCCGGCATAGTTCCCTTCCATGGACTTCTCTGCGAGTGCCTTCATCTCGAGCTGGTGCGCGCCGCTCGTCTCGACCGCACGTACGCGAAGCGCCGGCAGGTTGAGCGCATAGAGCGTCCCGCCGAGGAGCAGGGCGAGTATCGCGAGCGCGGTGATGAACGTACGGTTCCTAGCGCGCTTCCTGCGAGCTTTCAAGGGCACCGAGGTGTCGACAGCGCGCCGCGCGTGAGGTCGCGCGCTCTTTTTCGCCGTCGCCTGCGGCGCCAAGCGCCTACCGGGCGTTATGTCCCAAGATTTCCTTCCCGACATATGGAACGAGTACCGTCGGAACCTTAACCGTGCCGTCTTCCTGCTGATAGTTCTCGAGTATCGCTATCAAGGTGCGACCGATAGCGAACGCGGTCGCGTCGTTCATATGCACCGGAGTCGTCTCGCCGGAGGCGAGCCTGACACGCGTGTTGAGCCGGCGCGCCTGATAGCTCCCCATGTAGTCGGAAGTATGGGTCTCGCGATACGTGTTCTGTCCCGGCATCCAGGTATTGATATCGAACTGGCGCTGGTCGGGCTTTCCCATGTCGCCCGTACAGACGATCATCGTCTGGTGCGGAAGCTCCAAGGAGCGCATGAGATATTCCTGTATAGCGACGAAGAAATCCTGCTCCTTATAACCGTCTTCCGGGCGCGTAAAGCTCTCCATCTCCAGCTTGTCGAACTGGTGCTGGCGGAGTATCCCGCGGGTATCCTTCCCGGCAGCACCCGCTTCGCGGCGGAAGGCGGTCGAGTAGCCGATGTATCGGATAGGAAGGCGCTCGTCCTCGAGTATCTGATCCATATGGATGGGGCCCAAGGTATGCTCGGCGCTCCCGACAAGCAGGATGTCATCCTTCTCGAAATAGTAGCGCTCATCAAGGGGATGAAGACGCGCCATACGGCCGGCGACCTCCGCGCGCACCATCACCGGCGGGATGACCGGGACGAAGGGCTTCGTATCTATCTCGAGATTCGCTTCCTTCGCGATCATCGCCAACGTCTCCTCTGAGATAAGCGTCTTCAAGGCATGCTGGATGAGACCGAACTGCATCATGGCGAGGTCGCCCTTCAAGTATGAGAACCGCGCGCCGGAGACCGCGCCTGCAGTATCGGTGTCTATGAGATCGAGATCTTTGCCGATGTCCCAATGAGCCTTCGGCGTATACGCGAACGTCGGCGCAGTCCCCCACTCGCGGATGACCTGGTTCCCTGACTCATCGGGGCCTACCGGCGTATCGGGAGACGCTATATTGGGGACTGCGAGCATGAGTTTCGTCCACTCGTCGGTCGCTTCCTTGAATTTCTCCTCGAGCTCTGCCATCCCTTCTTTGAGGTGCTGCATGGCGACGATGAGCTTCGCGCGCTCCTCGCCGTCCGCGAGCGCGATGCGGCTCGAAGCGCGGTTCTGCTCCGCGCGCTTGTCGTCGAGTGTCTGTCGGATGGATTTCCGCTCTTCATCTATAGAAAGAAGCCGGTCGATGTCGACCTCGATGTTCTTCTTCTTCGCGGCATCCTTGACGAGGTCCGGATTCTCCCGGATGAAGTGGATATCTAACATATATACTTAGGAAGCATAGTATGGCGGACGGCTTGCGACAACTTGAAGCAAGCGAATATCCTGCGCTCTTGCGGGAGATTCCGCAGCCGCCTTCCGAGCTCTGGATCCGCGGGTCGATGCCGGACCCGGGCTTCGCGCACCTCGCGGTCGTCGGCTCGCGTGCGCTTTCTTCCTACGGGCGCGAAGCATGCGAGCGCCTTATCGCAGGGCTTCACGGGTACCCGGTCGTCATCGTCTCCGGACTCGCGCTTGGCGCTGACGCATGCGCGCACGAGGCAGCGCTTCGTGCGGGGCTTCCTACCATCGCGATACCCGGCTCCGGCATAGACGACGAATCCATCGCCCCTTCTACGAATCGCGCGCTTGCGCACCGCATCCTCGCCGAGGGCGGCGCGCTCCTCTCCGAGCATCCGCGAGGAACCACGGCGCGTGCCGAGTTCTTCCCATCCCGAAATCGCATCATGGCAGGGATGACGCGCGCGACACTCATCATCGAAGCCGGGGAAAGATCAGGAACGCTCATAACCGCGCGCCTCGCGTCCGATTACAATCGCGACCTGCTTGTCGTGCCGCACCGCATCGGGGACCGAGGAGGATACGGCGCGCACCTTTTCATACGGCTTGGCGCTACCTTGGTCGCAGACACAAGCCATATACTCGAGGTACTCGGCATAGAGGAGCACGCCAAGGCAGTCGACAATCCTCTTCCGCTCTCGCCGGAAGAAACGCGAATCCTTGCGGCGCTCGATGCTCCGCGCACTAAAGACGAGCTCATACGCGCGACAAGGCTTCCCGCGGGCCAGGTCCTTGGTCTCCTGACGAAACTCGCGCTTGCGGGCGTCGTGAAGGAGGAGTTCGGCTCCTGGCGACGTGCATAAATGCCTCTTCACGCAGTCTTCGGCGCTTGACCATATATAGAGAGGCGCGGTATGAGTGACTGAATGGCGAAGAAGCTGCTTATCGTCGAGTCGCCTGCGAAAGCGCGTACCATACAGCACTACCTCGGTAAGGAATACGAGGTGCTTGCCTCCGTGGGCCATGTGCGCGACCTTCCGAAGAGCGATAAGAAAGCGATCGATATCGAGAAAGGATTCCGCCCGCACTACATCATCTCGCCGGGCAAGCACGATGTCATCGAGCGCATAAAGAAAGCGGCCGCGAAGGCCGACGACGTGTATCTTGCGACCGACCCGGACCGCGAAGGCGAGGCTATCTCCTGGCATATAAAGGAAGCGGTCGGGCTCTCAAAGCCCAAGCGCGTGGTCTTCCATGAGATCACTAAAGCCGCTATCGAAGAGGCGCTCATGCATCCGCGTCATATCGATGAGGACCTCCGTAAGGCGCAAGAGGCGCGCCGCGTCCTCGATCGCATCGTAGGCTATGACCTCTCGGGACTCATCTGGAAAAAGGTGCGCTACGGATTGTCCGCCGGCCGCGTGCAGTCTCCGGCGCTTCGCATCCTCGCGGAGCGCGAGCGCGAGATACAGGCGTTCGTGCCAGAGACCTACTTCGTGCTGTCTGCGGTGTTTAAGGCGAAGGGTGGCGAGTTCGCGACAACCTGCACCGAGGAGCCGAAGACGCGCGAAGAGGCCGATAAGCTCCTTACGCTCGGTACGGCCGGTACCTGGAAGATAGCGAAGGTCGCGGAACGCGCGGAAGACCGGAACCCACGCCCGCCGTTTACGACCTCGACCTTGCAGCAGGTCGCATCGACCCGCCTCGGGTTCTCTCCGAGCCGCACTATGCGTGCTGCACAGAAGCTCTACGAGGCCGGGCATATCACCTACATGCGTACGGACTCAGTAAATCTGTCGAAGGAGGCGGTTTCTTCGATGCTCGCGATCGTCGAAAAGAAGTTCGGGAAAGAGTACGCGATGCGCCATGAGTACAAGACGAAGTCGAAGAACGCACAGGAGGCCCATGAGGCGGTGCGTCCGACCGATCCCGGCCGCGAGAAGGCAGGCTCTACGACCGACGAGGCGAATCTCTACGACCTCATCCGGACGCGGGCCATGGCGAGCCAGATGGCGCCCGCAAAGGTGCTGCGTACGAGTGTAACGGTTGCGACGCCAGGCGTCCCGGTTTTCTCAGCGAACGGGTCTCGCGTCACCTTCCCAGGCTGGCTCGCGCTTGATACTAAAGCGCGCGGCGAGGACGTAGAACTTCCGAAGCTCGCTGAAGGCGAGGAGGTCGAACTAAAGTCCTTGGAGAGCGAGGAGAAGCGTACTGAGCCGCCTAACCGCTACACGGAGGCCGGGCTCGTGAAGGAGCTAGAGAAGCGAGGCATCGGCCGTCCGTCGACGTATGCAAGCATCATGAAGACCATCCAGGACCGCGAGTACGCGCTTAAGGAGGGACGGACGCTCATGCCGACGCCGACCGGTATGGTCGTCTCCGGATGGCTGGAGGAGCATTTTGCCGAGTATATCAGCGACTCTTTTACCGCGGAGATGGAGGATGAGCTCGATGAGATAGCGCGGGGTGAACGCGAGTATGAGAAGACTCTCGAGGAATTCTATAAGCCTTTTAGGAAAGCAGTCGACGCGAAGGAGGATCTTCCCAAAGCGACGTCCCTCGGCGACGTGCCGGAGAAATTCCATTGTCCGGACTGCGAAAGCGCTATGGAGTTCAAGCTCGGGCGCGGCGGCGTGTTCATGAGCTGCAAGCGCTACCCCGAGTGCGAGGGCGCGAGAAGCGAGGACGGAAGTGAGATCAGGCCCGATGAGCCTCTCGGTCTGCATCCCGATACCGGTTTGCCGATTTTCATAAAGACGGGGCGTTTCGGGCCATATGTCGAGATGCCGCTTAAACCAGCTGACAGCGGACAGGTGACAGGTGACAGCGAAGAACCTGAGGAGGACAAACCCGCTAAGGGAAAGAAAAAGGCGAAGGTACGCAAGCCTAAGAGGCCGAAGATAGAAGCGAAGCGCGCAAGCATACCGCCTGGCACGGACATCGCCTCGGTCACCCTCGCCGACGCGGTGAAGTACCTTTCTCTTCCCCGTGAGATCGGTACGAACCCAGAGAGCGGCAAGCCGATATCGGCAGGCGTCGGCCGCTTCGGCCCCTTCGTCGTGCACGATGGCGAGTTCCGTTCCCTTAAAGCCCCACTGGACCCGTATACCGTGACGCTTGAGGAAGCACTAAAGCTCATCAAGGAGCCCAAGAAGCCGCCGCGCGGCGTCGAATCGATGACGGAGCTCGGAAAGCACCCGCGCACCGGGAAAGCGGTCATCCTCTATAAATCGAAGCAGGGATATTTCCTCAAGAAAGGCCTTCGTCGCATCTATCTTCCCGAAAGCGTTTCCCCAGACTCTCTCTCGGCCGCTGAAGCGCTCGAATACCTGAAATAATCGCGCATTTCTGTCCCCTCATAGGCTCATTTGCTATGATGAGCCAGTGACGAGCGCCAAAGAGATTCTGGCAGCTATGCAACATCCCTCTCCTGAGGACGCTGCGCTTATCGGGAAAGCATACGAGTTCGGAAAGAAGGCGCACGAAGGACACACGCGTTACTCTGGCGAACCGTATTTCGTCCATCCTGCTGCGGTCGCGAAGCACCTCGCGGAATTCGGCATGGACGCGCCGACCATAGCCGCAGGCCTCCTTCATGACTCCATAGAGGACGCAATGGCCTCTTCAGAGGACGTCGAGCGCGAATTCGGGAAGGAAGTCCTCTTCCTGGTCGAAGGCGTGACGAAGCTCGGGAAGCACAAGTACCGGGGCGCAGAACGTCACGCGGAATCGCTCCGACGCCTCTTGGTCGCGACCTCCGCGGACATACGCGTCCTTATCGTGAAGCTCCTCGACCGATTCCATAACATGACGACCATCGAGCATGTGCCCGAGGAAAAGCGGAAGCGTATCGCGATGGAGACCCTGGAGATATACGCACCTATCGCGGACCGTCTCGGCATGGGGCGCATAAAGAAGCAACTTGAGGATATGGCATTCCCCTACGTCGACCCGGATGCCT
>CAZMFT010000018.1:0-10044 GCA_964565655.1 uncultured Candidatus Saccharibacteria bacterium | reverse complement strand
AGGGTCGCTGCGATTATGAGGACGATGGAGCCGAGCACATGGAAGCAGCTGCGGTAGCAGTTGAGCCCGTAGCCGAGGTGCCCGTGCCCGTATTTCCGCTCATACCGCGCCGCCGCTTTCTCATATGCGCGCCTGCCGCGCACCCACTGCCCCTCTATATCGGCGCGAAACGGATAGAACCGATCGGGAAACGTATCGAGGAAATGATAGAACCCTCGCTGCTTCCTACGAGCCATGCGCGTATTATCGCACCGAACGGGCGACCGCTTTCACCACGCGCGCATCGAGGAGCCCCGGGATGATCTTCTCGGCAGTCGGCCGCGGAACCAGGCCTGCGAGCGCTTTTGCGGCTCGGAGCTTCGTCTCTTCCGTTATCGTATGTATCCCCTTGTCGAGAGCTCCGCGGAAGACGCCCGGATAGACGAGCGCGTTATTGAGCTGATTCGGGAAGTCCGATCGCCCGGTCGCGATGACCCTGGCACCCGCGGCCTTCGCCTCGTCCGGCATGATCTCAGGGATAGGATTCGCGAGCGCGAAGACGATGGCATCGTCCGCCATGAGCTTCACCTCTCGCGCACTGATGAGGCCGGGACCCGAGACGCCGACGACCACATCGGCGCCAGCCATGGCCTCGTCGAGCCCGCCCACTACCTTGCGCGGATTCGTATGTGTCGCGAGCTCCTGCTTGTGGATCGGAAGATCGGGGCGGCCTGCATGTATCGTACCTGCCCTATCGAGCACGATGACATCCTTCACTCCCGCAGCGAGGAGGAGCTTCGTGATAGCAACGCCTGCGGCGCCCGCGCCCGTGATGACCACCTTCAAGGTAGTGAGTTTCTTCTTCACCACCTTCGCGGCGTTTATGAGTCCCGCAAGCACCACGACCGCGGTGCCGTGCTGGTCGTCATGCATCACCGGTATCTGGAGCGCTTCTTGGAGACGGCGCTCGATATCGAAGCAGCGCGGCGCGCTGATGTCCTCCAAGTTTATGCCGCCGAACCCCGGCGCTATCGCTTTCACGATAGCGACGATCTCATCTGGATCCTTGGTGTCGAGTACCAGGGGCCACGCGTCTATGCCTGCCATCTCGCGGAAGATGAGCGCCTTTCCCTCCATGACCGGAAGCGCGCCGTAAGGCCCGATATCACCGAGCCCCAAGACCGCAGTGCCGTCGGAGACGACCGCGATGGAATTCTTCTTCACGCTCATCGCGCGCGCGTCATGCGGATACTCCGCAAGATGCGACGCCGCGGTACCTACCCCGGGCGTATACCAGAGCGAGAAATCCTTCCGATCCTTGAGACGTGTACGCGCTTTCGTCTCTATCCGAGCGCCCTGCTTCTTGTAGGCGGCAAGTATCCGCTTCGGGTTGGCTTTCATCCGGCCATACTACCAAATGCGAAAACCGCCCCATTGGGGGGCGGTTTCCTGCGGGTCTTCCCGCTTATTGGAACCTGAAGATATTAAGCAGGTTCTTCGGTATCTCCGTGAGGACTGTACCGACGCCCGCTAACAGTGAGCCGAGCATGCTTGATGAGCGCATCGCGGTCGTCGAGGCGGTCGACGAGCCGATGGCGGGTTCGTCATAGAAGGCGACCCCGTTCCAGATGCATTTCACCGGCTTGGTGTAGTACTTCGCTGCGATATTCTTGCAACTCGTCAGAGCGCCATCCTTCGACGCGAGCTCCTTCGATACCTTGAGGACGCCGTCGACATACACCTCGTATGGCGCCGCCGCGCCGCGTTCGTAGAGCTTCTTGGCACCCCACATACAGCGGACATCCACCGCCCGATCCGCGTTCGCGATCGCCATGCAGTGCGCGAGCGCTTCTTCTTCGGTAAGACCGGATACCTCTTCCTTAACGACCTTGTCGACGATGGCGCGATAGTTCGCCGTGCTTGCGACCGGCGCGTTAACCGTAAGCGGAGCCGTTCCCTGGATCGCTTTGCCGTCCGTACCCGCAGCGCTCAAGGTGTAGCTGCCGTTCGCGATCCATGGGAGCTTTACCGACCATTTGCCGTCGGTGGCCGGCTTCACGACGCTCGACGTGACGACGACCTTGCCGTCCGCATTCTGTGCCTTCAGGCGGAAGGACGTGACGACGTAGGTCGCAAGACCTTTGATGGTCGGCGTTGCGGTCTTCGCCGTGAGTGTGTCCTTCACGTAGGAGACTCCCGGACCGATAGGCGGCGCAATCACGAACCACGCCTCGCACGTCGCTTTCGTTCCCGACGCGTTCGTGACCGTAAGGATCGCTTGGGTAGGGCCCTGAGCGGTAAGCGACATTTCTTTCGAGCCGTTTGCGTCGACCGAACCTACACCAAGATTGAGGGACGCGGTCTTCGCGTTCTTACTGGTCCACGCGAGCGTGAATTTCTTGCCGGCTTCGATCGTCGTCGCCGAAACGGAGAGAGTGCAGGATGGCGGACCTCCCACGGCCGAAAGCGATACGTCATCGGTCTCGAAGTCCTCAAGGGCGGTCGAGGAGAGCGCTCCGCCGGAAGCTGTCCGATAGAAGATCTTATCTGCGGTCATACCGTAGGTGCCGGAGACCGTCGGCATGACAACGACCGTGAGTATGAAGCGTTCGCTATCGCCTTCGTCGATGACGAAGTCGGAACCGGATGAATCGCCGCTGCTATCAAGCGCGGCGCTCTTATTCGCGCTCGCTGCCGAAGAACCAGTCACTCGATAGAGCACGCCCGGAGTGCCGGCAGTGTTCGCAGCGCGAGGAATGTAGATGTCTGAACCTATCGCGGTGACATCGAACGTGACGGTGAACGTGCCGGCATCGCCCGTAGGGCTCGTCGCTACCGACTCGCTCGCGCTCACGAATTCAGCAAGGACGCCGGAGGCGCTCACCAAGAATTCTCCTGCTGACGCTCCGCCGATGACCTGGGCATCGGTGAGTTTCTTGCGCGCCTCATCGGTCGCAGAGAAGTTCACGGAGTCCGTCTGCGTCTCGCCGAAGTTGAGCCTGAAGCCGCCGCCGTTCGCGAACGCGCCTGTAAGCGGCTTCAGGTCAGCGGAGACAAAGAAGCTGGTGCGCTCCCCCGCTTCGATACTGTGATCAAGGCCGCTAAAGACCACGGTCTTCGATGTGCCGGACGGGATTATGCTCCCTATCTCGTCGCCGTCGACAAGGAGACGCAGTTTCGAGAACATGTCAGCGAGTTTAGAGACGCCGGAGAGCGTGAAGCTGACAGGTAACGAATCGATCGTGATGTCGCTCCCCTTCCCGGCGGTCGCCTCGAGCGCCAGTATCTCCTCGTCTTCCGTCGAGTCGGTCGTATCCCCTTGTATGAATCGTCCCTCATTCACCCACGGATCGTCAGGAGCGAACTCGAGGCTCGTCGAGGACGGCGCAGGCGTAGCTCCCATCAAGGAATTGAGCTTCGCGCGAGTGATGGGGCCCACGTAACCATTCGCCGGCGTGATCTTGTACTTCAACTGGAACGATATGACGCCGAGTTGGGTCTTGTTGTCGAAGTAGCCGCTGCTCTTCGTGGTCATATGGCCCTCGCGATAAAGCCATTCCTGGAGCGCGGTGACGTCGGCGCCCTGGGAGCCGATAGTGAGGTCGCGGGTGAGCGCCGTGGTCGAGACGCCGAGCACCTTCCCCACTCCCGCGACGAGGTTACCGAGGAGATCGCCGAGGAAGCTCGTCTGCGCTTTCGTCACCGTGAGCACGGCGTCGCTCTCATCTTTCGCGACGAGCGATCCGTTCTTCGAGATAGCGATGCGCGCGTAGTAGTTCCCGGGCTTCAGGTTCGACGGGATGGCACCGGTTATGGTCCCGGCCGCCTTCGCGCTTGTCACGCAACTTCCGATGAGACTCTCCATCGTGCCCTGGACCAGCGTTGCGCAGAGGAGGCTGCCGGTCGGGAATCCGCTCGTGCTCTTGTATGAGACGGATATCGACGAGCCGATAGCATAGCTTCCGCTATTTGGAGTGGTCACCGTCACGTTATAGACGATGCCTTGATGGACTACTTCTCCGTTCCAGGTGCACTTGAAATTCTTCCCAGGGTACGCATTGATGCTCTCCTTGCAGTTCTTTATCGCATCCGCTTTGGTGACGTTCTCGGCCCGGACGAACTCGACGTTATTGCGGTACGCGACATAGGTGCCGCGTGCCTCCCCTGCTGCACGCTCGTAGATGACGGTGTCATCCCATTCGCACCGGATAGCTGACGTCGGATGGGCGGATGCGACCTGCGCGCATTCCGCATCAGCTTCCGAACGGAGACGATCATCGCGATCTACCTCGCGGTCGCCGTCGACGAATACCTCGAGGTCGCCGAGCGCATAACTGCCGTCGCCACGAACCTTAAAGCGGAACGAGTCGCTGCCGTATCCTGCGAGAAAGCCCTCGAGCCGGTACTCGCCCGGCGACAGACGGTAATCATGCTCGTCATGCGAGACCTCTAAGTCGACGTACTCGTCTTTCTCGATGGTGTACGATTCGCCGTCGGACGCGCTGCGGTACGTGAGACAGTCGTCCTCGTCTTGTGACGAGTAGATGAGGCTGCCGGAACTCTCGCGGCGGATCTCGTAATACACCTCGCATCCGTTCTCAGGATCGATGGTCACGTCGCCGTCTCCCTCGTTCTCGACGCGGAGGAACATGCCGTCAATGTCATGACCCTCCGGGAACGAATCGCCCTCGTCGTACGCGCGCGAGACGAGCGTGTAGTCGAGGTCTTCCTCGTCGCCACGTTCCTCATCTTCGTGCTCATCACGGTCTGCCTCGTCCCCTATCCAGATATTGTCTACCGCGTCACCAGTGATGGTGAAGCCGCCAAATGTCTTGAGACTCAATATCACGTCGTACGTGCGCTCATCTATGTCGCTATCAATACGACCTGATACTGAATCGGTGCCGTTCTTAGCTCTCTCGCATCCATCACCTGATGGAAATGCGTAGCGCGGACCCGAGACGTTGTCAGATACGAGCGTCACGCAGACCTCGCTTTTCTTCGGAACATTCTCTGCCCTCCAGCTCACCTTGAGCCGGTCACCAGTCGAAAAACTGTCGCCTCCGTCAGGAGACGTCAGGGAAATATCTGCAGCATTGTTCCCACGCTGCGCTAAGAGTTGCTCGAGCTGCTCGGTCAGGTCGCGCAGCAGCTTCTCCAATTCCGATATGGACGGAGTAGCAGCGAAGGATACTTGTGGTACGCAAAATGCGAAGAACGCGAAGACGAGAACGAGCGCACGTTTTGGGGTGATCATGGTGGGCAGAAACCGAATAATGGTTTGCCCCCTGCTTGATGCTCACGATAGCAACTGGAACTGAACGCTCATACCAAACCGCTGTGGACAAATGGTCGCGTACTTGCAGGTCGAAATGACAGACGCGAGCGCCGAAGCGCTCGCGTCTGAACCCCTCCCTCCGGGGTATCGGACGAAATAACTACTATATACGCGGTACTAAACGCCCGCAGCAATAAGCGCTGCCTTCGTCGCGGGACCTATCTCGCCCGTCTGAGTGAGATTCTTGGATGCCTGGAACGCTTTCACTGCAGCTGTCGTGCACTCATCCCAGATGCCGGAAATGGGACACGCGGTCAATGTCTTCCCGTCGCCCGGATAGAATCCCAAAGAACGCAGCGCGGCTTGGAGCGCATACGTGTGCACATTGGCTCCGTCCTTATGCTTCCCTTCCATCCACGCGTACGGCAGTACGAGGCTCGGATACCTGACCGGCGACGGGTCCTTGAAGAAATCCTGTATGCCGCGATAGGTCTGGTACGCGAGATCGGTCGAGACCGTGCGGCGCGTCTCGATATGGAGGAACTTCGGTTCGGTGATGTATCCGTATTCGATCAAGACCGATGGCGCGGCCAAGGTGCCATAGGAACCTATCGCGATAAGTGACTGATCCTCGACGACGCCCTTATCCTCTATCGGCAGGGTCGAGGTCGCGGAGAGCGCGGAGAGGCGCGCCGCGATAGCGTTCGCGATAGGAGCGGACGCGGGACCGTTCCCGTACTGCGCATCCGGCACGTATATCGCGTAGCCCGAGGTCGACTTCCGGAGCGCTTCTCCCCCACCGGTATCGTTGATATGAAGGTGGACGAGGAGGTCTATGCCGTTCTCATTCGCCCAGCGATTGACGCCATAGAGGCGAATCGCGATGTCGTTGCGCGCAGTCGCGTGCGGCACCTCCTCCGTCCGTTCCTCGACATCGCCCTTCTTCACGTTCTTCTCGAAGACCTTCCGCTGGTCTGCGACGAACTTCTTGGTCTTCTTCTCGCCGCTCTTGAAATAGCTCGCGAACTCGGGCGTCCAGCCGAGTACGGTGCGCGTCGTCATGACCTCGAAATGAGGATTCGCGGCAAGGCTCCCCGCGAGCTTCTCCGCGATCTCAAGCACCATCTCGCGCTCGTAGAATCCTTCGTACTCGGTGCCTCCCAGGGTCGGTTCATGCCCCGGAACTATGAGGATGCGCACCTTCTCGCCGGAGGTGAGCGCTGCCGCGTACTTCGCTTGAAGCTCTGCCGCGGGTATCGCAGGGGGCACAGCGCTCTTCGACTTTGTCGCCGCCGACGCGGGTACGGAGACGAGTGCGAGCAATGAGACGAGTGCGATGAGAGTGAAGGTTCTTTTCATACGGTAAGTGTACTAGATGAGACGAGCGAGGCCTCTTCTCGTTACCCCACTATGCGGGGCGCCGGATGAAGAAACGGGTAAGGAATGTGGCGTTTTGGCACTATATTGACAGTATGTAAAGTATATGCTATATTAGAAGAAGCCACCCATCCCTCGCAGGATGCGGACGAGGCTGAAGGTCTTCATCACAAAGGATAGTTCAGCATGCGGATCATGGATTACATGGTGGGCGCGAGCCACGACGCGATCGCGCTGGCGCTCATGACAACGCCGCCTCCCCCTCCCCCGCCGCCGCCAACGCCCGTATTCACGGGAATCGTCCTCTCGAATGACAGCGACTACCTGAACCTCGGTTCCGGGACGTCGCTCTCGTTCCTGGTCCGGTTCCTCGATGGCGCCGACACCGGATATTTCGGTGGCGGCAACGATCAGGGCTACGGCGGCGCGGGCGAGGATTGGCTCTACGGCCGGAACGGCAACGACCGGCTCGATGGCGGGTCCGAAGACGACCGGCTCGATGGCGGCAACGGCAACGACACCCTCATCGGCGGAACCGGGAGCGATGAACTCATCGGCGGCAAGGGCGTGAACGCCATGAATGGCGGCGCCGGCAACGATGATTTCTCGGCGTCCGGCCTGCTCGACATCATGCGCGGCGGTACCGGCCACGACTATTTCTACATGGTCGGTGTCGAGGCGCGCGCGTATGGCGACGACGGCAACGACTTTTTCAACCTGATCGCCGGCAAAGCGAGGGCGGAAGGCGGCGCTGGCGACGACACGTTCGCGTTCGGCGGCAACGCCGTCGTCCGCGGCGATGCTGGCGGCGATTTCTTCCTGATGTCGAGCGACTACGGAAACATCGTCGGCATGGCCCATATCCTCGACTTCAACCCAGACGAGGGCGACAAGCTGTCGATCCGCGGCTACGACATGGACCAGGTGCGGGTCGACCCCAGACACGCCGATCGCATCTTCCTCACGGACGATGCCGGCAACGTCGACACTCTCAACCTTCACGGATACCAGGTCTACTCGGTCGAGTCGCTCAACCAGCAGGACTGGTTCAGTGCCGACTGGCTCGACGGCGGCAAGGGCTGAACGAACGCGCCTCGGCGCAGCGTCACGACGGGCGGACACCTTTTCGGTGCCCGCCCGTTACTCTTTATATATACTGACCCCATGAAGGCGGCGGACCCCGTAGAGAAGCATTTCACCCGGCTCCGCCCTGACCAGAAGCGGGCGCTCACGAAGCTCGGCATACGGACGATGAAGGACCTCATCTACCACTTCCCTGCCCGCTACGAAGCCTCGGGCCCCACCGGCACCACCGCAGGAGTTACGCCCGGTGCGACCGTGACTCTATTCGGCACCATACGGAAACCGGATGTGAGGAAGACCTGGAAATCACGGCGTCCGGTCGCGGAAGCCTGGCTCCATGATGCTGCTGGGAAGATAAAGATGATGTGGTTCTCGCAGCCCTATATAGCGAAGACGCTCGCGGACGGCATGGTCGTCCGCGTCACCGGCCGCGTCGCAGGTACCGGAGCGAAAGCGTACCTCGCGAATCCGACCATCGACCGTACGCCGATATCGCCCGAGGAGGCTCATGACTCCCTGTTTACGACCGCAGAGAACGACGAGGAAGCTGCGATGCATCCGGTGTACCCGGAAAGTAAGGGAGTTTCATCTTTATGGTTCACGCACGCAGTGAAGCGCGGGTTCGAGAACGGCATCCTGGACGACATCGAGGACCCCTTACCGCCCGACATGCTTGCGCGATACCACCTCCCGACACTGCGCTCCGCGCTCGTCTGGATACACCTTCCGAAGAAGAACGAAGACTGGACGGTTGCTCGGAAGCGTTTTTCGTTTGAAGAGGTCTTCGGCATACAGCTTGGTGTCGGAAGACGGAAGGAGCATACCCGCAAAGAGCGAGCACTTCCGGTTGCGGTTGCGCGCGAGCCACTCGCGGATTTCATACGCTCGTTCCCCTTCCCGCCGACTGCGGCGCAGACGCGGTCGATTGAGGAGATTCTCAAAGACTTCGAGCGACCGCATCCGATGACGCGACTCCTCGAGGGAGATGTGGGGAGCGGAAAGACCGCAGTCGCGGCGGCGACGTCCTACCTCGTGGCTTCATCCCGACCCGCTATCGGAGGCGTGGGTGCGGCAGGAGTCTTGAAACGGCGCGAGGCCGGGCACCTCCAGGTCGCGTACATGTGTCCGACAGAGATTCTCGCGAAGCAGCACTTCTCGACGTTCGTCTCCTACTTCAAAGATCACCCTATTCCGATAGGCCTTATTACCGGGAATGAATGTCGCAAGTTTCCATCGAAAGTAAACCGAGAGGAATCGACCAAAGTCTCTCGTGCGCAGTTCAAGAAATGGGTCGCCAACGGGGAAATTCCGATAGTCATCGGCACGCATGCCCTGGTGCAGAAATCACTCGAATTCCAGAATCTGGCCTTCGCCATCATCGACGAGCAACATCGGTTCGGAAAGATCCACCGCCAGGCCCTGGTCCGTAAGGACAAGCTCGCGCCGCACCTCTTATCCATGACCGCGACGCCTATACCGCGCACGCTCGCACTCTCTATATATGGAGACCTCGACCTTTCGATTCTCGACGAGATGCCAGCAGGCAGGAAGCCCGTCATAACGGAGATACTTGGACCTGAGAAGCGCGAGAAAGCATATGAGCGCGTACGACAGGAAATGAAGGCGGGGCATCAGGCGTATGTGATTTGCCCGCGTATCGACGAGCCGGATCCTGCGAAAGAATTGGCACTCCAGGCGAAGTCAGTGAAAGCCGAGGCGGAGAGACTTAAGAAGGACGTCTTCCCTACTGCCACGATTGGCATCCTCCACAGCAAGATGAAGCCTGCGGAAAAAGAAGATGTCATGGACCGATTCGCGAAAGGCGCACTCGATATGTTAGTCGCAACGTCCGTGGTCGAGGTCGGTGTGAACGTTCCGAACGCGACCGTCATATTAATAGAGGGCGCAGAACGATTCGGGCTCGCACAGCTCCACCAATTACGCGGTCGTGTCATCCGCTCCACCCATCAGGCATACTGCTTCGCGCTTCCGGAAACGTACGGCCAGTCGACTAAGGACAGGCTTAAGGCGCTCGCAACCGCGAAAGACGGGTTCGAGCTTGCAGAATACGACCTTGGCCTCCGCGGCGCAGGAGAACTCTACGGCGCGCGCCAATGGGGCGTGTCGGACGTCGCTATGGAAGCGCTTAAGAATATAAAGATGGTGGAAGCAGCGCGTAACGAGGCGCGTGACCTCCTCGCCAAGGATCCGGACTTGAACCGTCACCCGCTCCTTGTCGCGCTCGCCGCGCGCGCGGAGCAGGAGATGCATCCGGAATAAGAGTGCGCTACAGTCTCCCTATATCCACCCGTAGCTCAGTTGGTTAG
>CAZMFT010000017.1:0-10473 GCA_964565655.1 uncultured Candidatus Saccharibacteria bacterium | reverse complement strand
ATGTTCGATTTTGATTTCTCATAGAGGGAATCCTCTGGCGCGAGCACGACCGAGAGGAACGACGGCTCGATGAGCGCGATAGGGCCGTGCTTCATCTCGCCTGCGGCGTAGCCCTCGGCGTGTATGTACGAGATTTCCTTGAGCTTTATGGCGCCCTCGCTTGCGATAGGGCACTGGTATTTGCGGCCGAGGTAGAACGCGTTCTCGGTGTCCTGGTATTTCTTCGCGATCTCGCGCATCTCGTCGCTCTTCTTGAGGACTTCGCGCGCGAGCGTCGGGAGCGCGGCGAGGTCTTCGATGCGCTCCTGCCCTTCGCCTAAGGACATCCCGCGCATGCGCGCGAGGAGTATCGAGAGCATCGCGAATACGGTCATCTGCGAGATCATCGCCTTGGTCGAGGCGACGCTTATCTCCGGACCCGCGTGGTTATAGACGCCGGCATCCGTCTCGCGTGCGATAGAGGAGCCCACGACGTTCACGACACCCAGCACGGTGACGCCGTGGCGCTTCGCTTCGCGGATGGCTTCCAGGGTATCGAGCGTCTCGCCTGACTGCGAAACGGCGATGAGGACCGTGTCCGCCGGATTCATGGTGTTCTTGCGGTAGCGCAATTCCGAGCCGAGCTCGACCTCGGTAGGGAGTCCTGCGAACTCCTCGAGCATGAGCTCGCCGACACGTCCGGCATAAGACGCGCTGCCGCATCCAGTCACGATGATGCGCGTCTTCTCGCGAAGCGTGGGGAGGATATCGGTGAGCCCGCCGAGCCGTACCGTTCCTTCAGCGGGTATGAGGCGGCCGCGCAGCGTGTTCTCGATAGCGTCCGGTACTTCCATGAGCTCCTTCAGCATGAAATGCTCGAAGCCTTTCTTCTGCGCCGCTTCTACATCCCATTCGAGCGTCTCGACTTGCGCGCTCCGCGCGTCGCCTGCGAGAGTCCGAATCTGGTAACCGTCTTTGGTCAGGGTCGCGATGTCGCCATCGTCGAGGTACACGACCTCTCGGGTGTGCTTCAAGACCGGCGTCGCGTCCGACGCGACGTAATACTCGCCATCGCCGAGCCCCAGCATCACAGGGCTTGAGAATCGCGCGGCAACGAGCTTCCCGGGCTCCTTCGCGGAAGCGAGCGCGATGCCGTAGGTCCCGCGCACGCGTGAGAGTGCTCGTGCAAGCGCCTCCTCGACCGGGACGCCATCCGCGTATTCCTCGCTGATGACGTTCGCGAGTACCTCCGTGTCGGTATCAGAGCGGAACGTGACGCCCTTCTGCGAGAGTTCCGCCTTCAAGTCCGCGTAGTTCTCTATAATGCCGTTGTGGGCGAGGAAAAGGGTACCTGAGGCGTCCGTATGGGGGTGGGCATTCGCTTCGTTCGGCGATCCATGGGTCGCCCAGCGCGTATGCGCGAGCCCCAGGGTTCCGGAGAATCCGTCTGGTACCGCCTCGCGGAGTGCCGCGACCTTGCCGGCGCGCTTCACGACGCCCTTGCCCTCGACGTAGATGCCCGCGGAGTCGTACCCGCGGTATTCGAGCGCCGCGAGGCCCTCGAGCAAAAAAGGGGTAGCATCCTTCTTGCCGACGTATCCGACGATGCCACACATAGTGTGCCGATTATAACCGGCAGTGTCTGAAAAAGGTTCGAGCCGCCCGGATTACGGGCGGCTCGTATACGGAGGTTGATTGAAGTAAGCGAATCGGACCGGAACGCTCCCGACCTGGATCGTCTCGATCGTCCCGTCACCCATGCGCTTCTTGAGGAGCGCGAAACCCCTCGGTGCGTTCTTGGTGTCCCAGACATAGTTTCCGGGTACGAGCCCTGGCGTTGTCGGGTCGTCAGGCATGCTCGCTGCCCTGATGTCAGTCGCCGGGCGCGAACTCTTCTTGAAGAGTGCAGAGAGTATCCTCAGCATCCTATGTCTCCTTTCTGGAACGGAGTATACCTCCTTACGGAGCCCGTGTCAGCGTGGTATAAAAGCGGGAACGCCGAAGTAGCTCAGTTGGTAGAGCACGTCCATGGTAAGGACGGGGTCGCCGGTTCAATCCCGGCCTTCGGCTCCAGACGAAAACCGCCTTAGGGCGGTTTTCGCGTTAGCCGAAGCGCACTGGATTCCCGGAAGGGGTTCCGTGGAAACGGGAGTTTCCCCGGTTGAGGAAAGCAGCGATTCTTCGAGCGCTGAACACCCTAGGTTTTCAGAGAGGAGCCCGCGATGATGATCACGGCCATCGCCTCTAGAGGAATGCGCGCCCGCAAGGGCGCGCATTCCGTATGCTAATCTCCTCATATGCGTTTCTTCCTCGTGCCGACCGCCGTGTCGGCCTTGATCCTCATGGGGCTCGGCATCTGGCTCGGGCCCGCGGCGTTCATCACAGCCGTCCTCCTCGTCATACTCGAGGTCACGCTCTCTTTCGATAATGCGGTGGTGAACGCGCGGATCTTGAAGAACATGACGCCCGTCTGGCAACGCAGGTTCCTCACCTGGGGCATGCTCTTCGCGGTCTTCGGCACGCGTCTCATCCTCCCGATACTCATCGTCGCGGCAAGCGCGTGGATGAGCCCGGTCGCGGTCGCGTACCTCGCCGGGTTCGATCCGGAGGCGTACGCGCATCTCCTCGAAGGCGCGAAGCATGCGATATACAGCTTCGGCGCGGCGTTCCTCCTCATGGTGTCGCTCAAGTATTTCTTCGATCAGGAGAAAGAGCTCCACTGGATAGGGGCTATCGAGCGTCGGCTCGCACGGTGGGGAAGCGTCGAGGCGCTCGAGATCGGCCTCGGACTTGTCATCCTCCTCATCTTCTCGTATCTCGTCCCGGCTCCGGAGCAGGGCGTCGTGCTCTCGGCCGGAATCATCGGTATCGCGCTCTTCATCCTTATGCAAGGCATCGCGAGCTCGTTTGCGGTCGAGACCGATGATTTGAAGAAGGTCGCGGCAGGCGCGGGTGCAGCGCTCTTCATCTACCTCAACATCCTCGACTCCGCGTTTTCCTTAGACAGCGTCGTAGGCGCGTTCGCGCTCTCGACTGCGATACCCGTCATCGTCGCAGGCCTCGGTATCGGCGCGTGGTTCGTCCGTTCCCTGACCATCTATTTCGTGCGGAAGGGCACCTTGGATACCTTGCTCTACCTCGAGCACGGTGCGCACTGGGCGATACTCGGCCTCGCGCTCTCGATGTACGCCGGGCTCCTCTTCCATGTCCCGGAGACAGTGACGGGAACGGTCGGCCTCGCGTTCGTCATCGCCGCGTATTACTCCTCGCTTCGCGTGAAGAATCATGGGTAGCTTCGAGGACAAGCTCCCGCCCTTGCCGTCGACCCGCGAGGTGATGAAGAACCTCGTCGTCCTCGCGGTGGTCATCGTACTCGCGTACGTGGTGACGGTCGTCATTGGCGTCGAACGGTTGCGGGAGCTCGCGGAGCACCTGGGTCCGTGGGGCGCGCTCCTCATCGTCGTAGTCAAGATGACGACGATCATCGTCGTTCCCTTGGGCGGCGGCATCATCTATCCGATCGCGGGCGCGGTCTACGGGTTCTGGCTCGGGTGGGGGTTGACGCTCGTTGGCGATTTCCTCGGGTTCACGTTCGCCTTCGTCCTCGCGCGCGTCTACGGCAGGCCTATCGCGCGATTCTTCGTGCCGCAGAGCCAGTGGCCGACGTTCGAGCGCATTCTCGCGAAGAGCGCTTCCTGGAAGACGCTCATAAAGGCGCGCCTCGCGTTCTCGCCGCTGCCGGAATTATTCGCGTACGCCGCGGGCCTCACGAACGTGCCGTTCATCGTATTCATCGTCATCATGATGGCACTCCAGGTGCCGGGTACCGCAATATTCACCCTGTTCGGCGACCTGCTTCTCTCGGGTGACGTGGTCGCGCTCCTCATTGCCGGAGGAGTGGGCACTATCCTCATGCTCGGCGGCGGGTGGCTCCTTCATCGGGATCTCGCGAAGGATTAATCTTGCCTTCCACGCGTCGAGGCGTATAGTCCGGGAACCGGTGCTTCGCTGCTACGATTTTCACCTCGAAGGCGAAGTATGGGAACCACCCGGGCGTTGCAGTAATGGGAGCCAGAGTTTGCGGCCACCCTCCCCACCTCGCCCGGGTGGTTTTTCTTTTGTATGAGCTTCCCGCATACTCTTTTCATGGCCGACGAACGCGAGAAGCGCCTCCATGAGCTCGAGATCTTGATGGCGTCTGCAGATTTTTGGGCGGATAAAGATGAGGCGCAGGCGCGCGTCGCCGAGTACCAGTCCCTTAAGGAGGGCGGCTCGGGAGATCCGACCGACCAGGGTGGCGCGACGGTGACGATACTCGCAGGCGCTGGTGGGGACGATGCGGAGGATTTCGCTGCGATGCTGTTGCGTATGTACGAAGGGTACGCGGCAAAGAAGGGTTGGCGTTGGCGCATCCTCGACGATAACGAGAACAATCATGGCGGGTATCGCTCGGCGGTCGCGGAGGTGGGAGGAGCCGGCGTCTACGGGCGACTGAAACATGAGGCTGGCGTGCACCGGCTCGTGCGCATCTCGCCCTTCAATGCGCAGGATAAGCGGCAGACCTCGTTCGCGATGGTGGAGATACTGCCGGCGCACGGAAAGCATATGAAGGTGGAATTGAAGCCCGACGACATAGAGATCACGTTCGCGAAGGCGGGCGGTGCGGGCGGCCAGAACGTGAACAAGCGCGAGACCGCGGTGCGTATCACTCATAAGCCGACGAACCTCTCGGTACACGTGTCCTCGGAGCGCAGCCAGCAGGCGAATCGCGAGAAAGGGATGGAACTCCTCGCTGCGAAGATACACATGCGAGAGATCGAGATTGCGGAGGCGGAGCGCGCGGGGCGCTCTATAGCCGGTACGACCGCAAACGAGTGGGGGAGCCAGATACGCTCATACGTGCTCCATCCCTATAAGATGGTGAAGGATCATCGCACCGAGCATGAGTCTGGGAATCCCGATAAGGTGCTCGCGGGCGATCTCGACGATTTCATAGATGCGGCAGCCTCGGGAACCGTTGCATAATCCGCTATCCACACGAGTTCGAGCTTCGGTATGGGCGTTTTCTAGACGTGCGCGAAGCCCATGGGGTAGAATAGGCGGGTTACATGATCTATTTCGACAAGGTCACGAAGCGCTATGGCGATAACACTCCGGCACTCGAGGATGTGACCGTCTCCATCGCCCCCAAGGAATTCGTGTCCATCGTCGGCCACTCGGGCGCAGGGAAGACGACGCTCATCAAGCTCCTTTTGGCCGAGGAGCGCCCGTCTGACGGCTCCGTGTTCTACGAGTCGGTCGACGTGCATACGCTCCCATCGAACGCGCTTTACCACTACCGCCGGAAAATCGGCACCGTCTTCCAGGATTTCCGCCTCATCCCTAATAAGACCGCGTACGAGAATATCGCGTTCGCGATGGAAGCTGCGGGCCGCCCGGACGACGAGATAGCGTCTGACGTCCCGCATATCCTCGAGCTCGTGGATCTCGCCGATAAGGCGAACCATTTCCCGCGCCAGCTCTCGGGCGGCGAGCAGCAGCGCGTCGCCATCGGCCGCGCCATCATCAATCAGCCGGACATCATCATCGCGGATGAGCCTACGGGGAACCTCGACCCCATCAATACCTACGAGGTCGTCGAGATCCTGAAGAAGATCAACGAGATAGGCACGACCGTCATCATCACCACCCATAACAAGGGCGTTGTCGATGCCATCGGGAAGCGCGTCATCACGATGGACAAGGGCCGCGTCGTGCGCGACGATAGTTCAGGCCACTACCTCCTATGACGCACGATCTCTGGCTTTCAGTACGGCGGGTGATGCAGGGCGGCGCGAAGAATTTCATGCGCGGCGGCGCGGTCACGGTCGCGACGATGATCGTGATGACGGTGACTTTGGCTATCATCGGACTCCTCCTCTTCATGTCGGCTTTGCTCTCCTACACGCTCGGCGCCGTGCGCGAGAAGGTCGATATCAACATCAACTTCCTCACCTCGGCCTCCGAAGGCGAAGTCCTCGCATTCGCTGACGAGCTCCGGAAACTGCCGGAGGTCGCGGATGTGGTCTACACGCCGCGCGAACAGGTCCTCGCGGAATTCCGCATCGTGCATGAGAACGACCAGCTCATCCTCCAGTCCCTCGAAGAGATCGGCGACAACCCGTTCGGCGCTTCCCTCGGCGTCCGCGCGAAGGATCCTGAACAGTACGAGGCTATCAAGCGGTTCCTTGATGATGAAACGGCGCTCTCGTCGGCCGGCGCCTCTATCATCTACGACGACAATTACGACCGGAATCGCGACACGATCGCGCGTCTCTCGGGTGCCATCACGGCGACCGAGCGCACGGGGCTCGCCATCGTCATCCTCTTCTCTCTGGCGAGCGCCATCATCACCTTCGCGACGATACGCCTTGCGATCTACTCCTCGCGCGACGAGATAGGGGTGATGCGGCTCGTCGGTGCCTCCAACATGTACATACGCGGACCGTTCATCATCGCGGGCATCATCGCCGGGACCCTTTCCGCGCTTATCACGCTCTTGGCGTTCTTCCCGGTGTTCTGGTATCTCGGCCGCGTGTCGGAGGACTACCTCGGCGGCTTCAATCTCTTCACGTACTACACGACGAACTTCCCGTGGATATTCCTCGTCATCGTCGGAGCGGGCATACTCCTCGGCGCCGTCGCGAGCTATCTTGCGGTGAGGAGGTACTTGCGGGTGTAGGTATGGCGAAGGAGGGTCACAAATACGTATTCGTCCTCGGGGGCGTGATGTCGGGAGTAGGAAAGGGCGTCGCCTCGTCCTCGATGGCCCTCATCCTCCAGGAGCGCGGCTTCGAGGTGAATCTCGTTAAGGTCGACCCGTACTTGAACGTCGACGCAGGCACCATGAATCCGACCGAGCACGGCGAGGTGTTCGTCCTTTCCTCTGGTCTCGAGACCGACCAGGACATGGGGAACTACGAGCGCTTTCTGGGCCGTGACCTCGGGCCCGAGGACTACATGACTTCCGGCATGGTCTATCGCTCGGTCATTGAGCGCGAGCGCGCCTTGGAGTACGGCGGCAAGTGCGTCGAAGCGATACCGCACGTGCGGGACGAGATCATCAACCGCATCGAGAAGGCTGCCGAGCATAACGGGAGCCGCATCTCGGTCATCGAGATAGGCGGTACGGTCGGCGATTTCCAGAATGCGCTTTTCATCGAGGCGGCGCGCGTCATGAAGATGCGCCACCCGGACGACGTCATCTTCGTGATGGTCTCCTACATGCCGATCCCGTCGACCTTGGGAGAGATGAAGACGAAGCCGACGCAGAACGCGGTGAGGCAGTTGAATTCCTACGGCGTGCAGCCGGATTTCCTCATCGCGCGCGCCAAGCACCCCTTGGACGATAAGCGCAAGGAGAAGCTCGCTATCGCGGTCTCCATACGCGCCGACCACATCATCTCGGCGCCTGACGTCGACTCCATCTACGACGTGCCGCTTAATTTCGAGAAGGACGCCATCGGCGACGCGCTTTTGAAGGCCCTGTCCCTTCCGCCCGAGAAGGATTCGGAGCTCAAGGATTGGAAGGCGTTCGTCGATGCGGTGAAAGCAGGGGGGCCGGAGCTCCGCATCGGCATCGTCGGCAAGTATTTCGATACAGGAGACTATGTCCTCTCAGATGCGTACCTCTCGGTTATCGAGGCCATCAAGTTCTCAGGTGCCTCGGTGGGCGTGAAGCCCATTATCGCGTGGATAAACGCGAAGGATATCGAGCGAGCGGGGAATGCGGACGTGCTCTCCGGGTACCACGGCATCATCGTCCCAGGCGGCTTCGGGGAGACGGGTATCGAAGGGAAGATTCTCGCGGCGCGCTACGCGCGAGAGAATGGCGTGCCGTACTTCGGCCTCTGCTACGGCATGCATATGCAGGTCATCGAGTACGCACGGAACGTCCTTGGCCTCAAGGGCGCGCATACGGTCGAGATCGACAAGACGACACCGCACCCGGTCGTCGATGTGATGCCGGAACAGAAGGCCTTGATCGCGGAAGGCAAATACGGCGGCACGATGCGCCTCGGCGTGTACGAAGCGAAGCTCGGAGAGGGTACTATCGCCAGGGGCGCATACGGAGCCGACTCCGTCATGGAGCGGCATCGCCACCGCTACGAGATAAACCCGGAGTACGTGAAGCGAATCGAGGACGCAGGCCTCGTTTTCTCCGGTCGTTCGCCGGATGGCGTCCTTATGGAAATCGCCGAATTGCCGCGCGACAAACATCCCTTCTACGTGGGTTGCCAGTTCCATCCGGAATTGCAGGCGCGCCCGTTGTCACCGCACCCGCTTTTCACGCGCTTCTTGGAGGCGGCGAAGAATCGCGCAGCGTAATCGCGAATGGTAAAAGCCCCGGCACTCTGGTGCCGGGGCTTTGCGTTACGCGGACTTCGTTTCGAGGATGTCGAACACGGCCGGAGCGTTAGGAAGCTCCCTCACCTCCGCGAAAAGGACGAGGATGTTGCCGAGGAACTGCGGCACGGCAGCCTTCATCTCCGCGGCCGTAAGCCGCCGCGTGAGGTGATGTCCGGGCGCGTGGCGCATCCGTTCAAGGTTCTCCTCGTGCCAGCGCCGTAGCTCCTTGAGGCGCGCGAGGAAATCCACGCACGGCGCGAGCTGTCCCTCGATGCGCTTCAGGATCTCGCTACGCAGGAAGATGCTGGCCTCCGATAGGCTCACGCGCTCGCCCTCCGCGAACGACGAGGCGAGGAGCGGATCCGCGCGGTCGATCTCGAGCTCCGGGATCCGGAAGAATGGCGCGGCTCCCGGAACGCCATTCGGATAATCCATAGGCGCATGAACGACGCCTGCGAATGTCGTTCCGTCCGTGCGCGTGATCGTTAATCCCGTGTACGGCAGGGGCTCGAGTTTCCCCAGGATTCTCGCTGGAATCGCAGGGAAGCGGACGCCGTCGAGCGAGAAGACGCTCTGTCCCTCGTGGCGTTCGATCAGAAAGACGTCGTCCGGACGGGACGACTCGGTGCTTGGCATAGGAACCTCCTTTGTTTCTAAGCTTATTATACTAGATATATCTGCAAAGTCAAAGTGTATCAGAGACGTGTTGCTCCTTGCAGAGACAGGGCGTACGCTTCACTCGGGTGTCCGCGCGAGCGCCAGGGATAAGGAGTTCGGGAACAGCCGGCCCGTTCGAATGTCCTTGGCGTGAAGCGTGCCTTGTGCCGGCTCCGGTCGACGGCTTCGTGGTGACCCCAAGCGCCATGTAGCTGCGCCGGAGCACGCCTTCCGTGAAAATAACGGAACTGCCGCTTCCCGCGCGGGCACCTGCTGTAATGCAATGCGCTGGCAGCAAGAAAGGAGGCGTCTCATGACGCATAAGATTACGTATAAGGCGTACTACCACGATCCGAATGTGAATCCCTTCAAGGGGGATGGGATCAGGGTCTTCACCAAGACCGCCGAGATCGATGCCGATGTCCCGCTGGCGGATGTCGAGTCCTGGGCGCGGGAGGGGCAAGGCCCGTATATCTTCGATCGAGTCGAACCGCTAGGTCAGCTATCCGCGTATTAGATATACGCATCACCGCTCCAGCCAGATGGAGCGGTCTTCTTTTGCCTTGCGACGAAGGTAGGTATATGCAAATGTGCGCACACGGTTCGTTATGGGCCGGACGTTCCGGAAGGGATAAGGAATTGTTCTTGAAAGGAGGCTGTTATGGCCAAGTCAGATCTCAAAGTAACTGCGGGTCCAGGGAGGTGGGAGCTTCTGCACTCGTTCATGCATCTTCTCGAACCGACCACGGTCGCCCACGTCACGTTCACGTTTCAGGGCGATCCGCAGGGCCGCAGCGGCCGGGTGACTGGCTTCCGTGAAGCGGAGGACGGAGGCCGGAGCGGTGCGCTCTTGATCGAGGGGTATTTTTTCAACGGATCCTCGCCCTACAAGAAGCACGGGACGCCGTTCAGCGGGCTGTACAACCCGACGACGAGAATCGGGTCCCTCACGGTCGGCACGCCATGACGTTAACGACCCCATGCAGCGCATGGGGTCGTATTCTTATGAGTACAAGTGATGATTGTCTAGAAAGTGTTTTTGTCGTATCGTTTCCCGGCACGACGGCTCCTGCCGTCGTGCCCTTTGATAGAATCAAGGGCATTGCGAGATCGTCGCATGGTGGGAATGAAAGGCGGCCTGCGCCGTGTTTCATCCGGTCGCGGAGCGAATCGCTGTTGTTTATGTGCAAAGCTGCGAGATCGTCTAATGGTAGGACAACGGACTCTGAATCCGTTTATCTAGGTTCGAATCCTAGTCTCGCAGCTTTGAACGGAAACCGGCGATAGGGGACTCTGAATCCGTTTATTCTCCGGTTTGAACCCTAGTCTCGCAGCAAAAGAAAAAGCCTACTCGCACCTAGGTGCTTTCGGCTTCCTTGTCGCCAGTCCGCTTATCACGCGGAATCTCGAGCTCGAATTCGCTCACGTCGAGCGTGAATCGCTTCACGA
>CAZMFT010000016.1:0-10561 GCA_964565655.1 uncultured Candidatus Saccharibacteria bacterium | reverse complement strand
TGTCGCGGCGCTGTGCGCCCTCGAACGCGAACGGGCGCGTGACGACCGCGATGGTAAGTGCGCCAAGCTCCTTCGCGATCTTCGCGACGATTGCGGACGCGCCGGTACCCGTACCGCCGCCCATACCGCAGGTGATGAACACCATGTCGGAGCCCTGTATCGCCTCCTGTATCTCCTGGCGCGTCTCTTCCGCCGCGCGGCGGCCGAGTTCCGGATTCATGCCGGTGCCAAGTCCCCGGGTGAGGTTCTTGCCGATATGGATCTTCCGCTTCGCCTGGGAACGATGGAGGTCCTGCGCATCAGCATTCACGGCGACGAACTCCACGCCGCGCACCTTGGAGTTGATCATGTGGTTGATGGCGTTCCCTCCGGAGCCACCGACACCCACCACGCGTATCCGCGCGAACGTCTCGATCTCGGGCTCAACACGCTTTGACATAGAGAATGTATTAATGGGGAATCGTAGTGAATGATACCAGCGAAAGCAGGTATGGAAAGATTGACAGCAAGCGTGACTGTGTCGCCCTCTAACCAGGGTTTACGGCAAAAACTGCTTGAAAAAGCGCTCCAGCGTACGGCCCATCTGCGCCCCGAAGGCACGCTTCGGGGCCTCGGTGTCACCGGTGAGGCCCCAGAGCGCGATGCCGTAGGCGACCGCCCAGGTGGAGTCCTTTATCTTGCCACCCTCGGTCGCTTTGAGGTCCGCGATGCGCGACGGAAGGGAAAGGGCGCTTTTGGCGATATCCGCGATGTTGCCGTTACCCGCCCCGCCCCCGGAGATGATGATGCCTGCGGGGAGCATGCCGCGGCGGCCGAGCGCTTTCATGTGCTTGTCGACGAGGTCGAACATGCGAGAGAAGCGCGAGGCGATGATGTCATCCACCTTGCGCTTCGAATACATCGCTCCCGAAAGCCGTCCGAGCTTCAGGCGTTCCGCGTCTTCCAAGGAGACGCGGAATCCGAGCGCGATGTCGTCCGTCACATCCGTCGAGCCCATCGGGAACACTTTTACGGAAACGGGGATACCCTCGTCATACACGACTATGGAAACGGTCTCTGCGCCGATGTTCGCCAAGACGCAGCCCTTGGTCTTCTGGTCGCGTGAGAGGGTGACATTCGACCCCGCTAAGGGCGAGGCCATCTTATCTATCACCTCTATCTCTGCGTCCTCTACCGCAGACGTAAGGGCGTCGACGTGCTGCGCGAGGGACGTGACGAAGAGATAATCGGCCTCGAGCCGGACACCCTTCATCCCGACCGGGTCGCCGAGCATCTTCTCGCCGTCTAAACGGTACGCGAGCGGTATCTCATGGAGGATGCGCCGGTTCATGAGGCTTCCGGTTGCGCGCTCGCGCGCAATCTCCTTGAGCTTCTCGAGGTCCAATTCCGAGACCTCTTGGTCCGCGCGCGAGATGACGGTCTCAGCGGACGCTCGCGCTTCATCCAAGGAGATGCCGCCCACGGCGAGGAACCCGGCCTTTATCGGCATCCGGGCCATATGCTCTGCCTCCGCCTTCGCTTCCTCGATCGAAGCGGCGACCTCCTCCTTATTCACCACATAGCCGTGGCGCAGTCCCCGGCTCTCGGCGAGGCCGGTACCGAGGATGCGCGGCATCATTCCCGCGCTAGTCGAGACTGCTTCGACGACGACGACCTTCACCTGGGAGGTGCCGATGTCTATTCCGGTTGCTATGCGGCGTTTCATTCAGGTAATGCGGAGCGTAACGACGCAAGCGCCGTCGCTCGACCTCGTCCATTGTAGGGCCGTGTCGGTATCCTTCCAAGTGAAGCGCGGCGTGGATAAACAGGAATCCGGCGAAAACAGGGTAGGTCATCTCGTATGCGGGCGCTTGGCGCGCAGCCTCCGCAAGGCAGATGATGATCTCGCCGCTCTTCGCACCGGTCTCGTATGAAAGGACGTTCGGGACGTAGGTCTTCTTGCGTAGGGTCCTATTAAGGCGCTTCGCCTCGCTCTCGGTCACGAATACCAATGAGATATCCCAGCCGCGAAGCATATCTTTTGCGGCCTTGGTAAAAGGAAACGCCGGCGGAGTACGCCGGGTGAGATTCCTGACCGAGAGACCGGTCTTCAAAGCTTTGTTAGCGGCGCGGGCCGCGGCGCTTCGCTGCGAGCTCGGCGAGGTCTATCTTCCCGAGCTTCACCTGCTCGGTGAAATGCGCCTTGCGGGCGCCTTTGACGAGGGCGCGCGCGTGGTCGACGTTCTTCGACTTCTGACGCTCGTAGTAGCGGCGCTTGCGCATCTCGCGCACCAGGCCGAGTCCCTGCGCGCGGCGGGAGAAACGGCGGATAAGGGAAGCGGAGCTCTCGTTTTTCGAGCGCTTCACCTCCACGCGCGTGGCGTTAATCATGGGTGGGATAGTACCACGGCGGCCTCACGCCTGTCTAGAAACGGAAATCGGCGGCACCCGAGGGGTGCCGCCGATGCGGTAGGGACGTCAGATGTGCCGGAGGTTCGGGCGCCGTTCGAAGACACGAAGAGCCACGAGCGTTTGGACGCCGAACGTCAGGAGCGCGGCGAACCACGCCCAGTACCAGGCGGCGTCGGGGATGCCCACGCGCATCGCAAAAAACGCGACCACGTAGATACCGACCTGCATGATCGCGACCGCTTCGTCCGAGAGCTGCTCCTGGTATTGGAGCACATTCCGCGGCGTGTAGCGGATCATGCCAGCGATAGCGCCTGCAGGTCCCACGAGCGCGTCGTTCGCGGCAACGATCGGCCTCACGAGCTTCCAAGATGTCGGCGCCCAGATGCCGTTCACGACGAATCCCGCGATGAACGAGAAGCCGACGATCGAAGCGGCGACGGCGCCGACCTTGGTCCAGGGTCCGCTGCCGATGTAGTCGGAGAGGACATCGAGACTCACGCCGTAGAGGTATTCGTACGCGCCCACTGACAGGCACACGCACAGTGCTATCCAAAGGATCACCCGCATCGTCTCCTCCTCTTGTTCGAGTTGCGGTTGAGGAGATTTATACGACGAAAACGCCCGATTTACAAGGCGCTGGGGAGAACTACGCGAACTGCTTCAGCTTATCGACGAGGAGATCCAAGGGGATGATGTTCTCGGTATGGGTCGCGCGCTCGCGGAGGATGACGGACCGCTCCAATGCTTCCTTGCGGCCCATGATGAGGAGGTACGGCGGATTGATGCCTTCTGCGAGCCGCATCTGCTCGGTCAGGGACTCTACGCCGATGGCCTGTGTCATGGGGATCCGTGCAGCGCGCAAGGAGTCGGTCATGCGGATGGAGACGCGTTTCGCGTCCTCGCCGATGTGGACGAAGACGAAGCGCGGCCGCGAGCGGTCCTTCAAGGGCGCAATGGTGACCGCAGGCGCCGCCGTTTCGATACGTATGACCGCGCCGATGGAGGGGAGCGACGACTTGAAGAAATGGCGGGCAAGGTCGTTGTAACGCGAACCCCAGGCGCGCACCTTCGCGTCCGATTTCACCTCGAAACAAGTCTCCGTCCAGGTAGAGCCGCGAGAAAGGAGATCTGCGGCAAGCTCGTACGGCGTCTCGGTCGCCTCGAGGTATTCGAGGAGGCTCTCGAAGTGCTTGCGGGAGAGTTCTGAAAGATGATCGGTCGGAGAAGGAAGCACGTCGGCCGATTCGCCAGAGGCAAGGAGTTCCGCTGCTTCGAACACATCGCGCTTCGAGCATGCGACGCAGTCTGCGGGCAAGGTCGCGCCCTGCTTCCGGAAGAACGAGGTCAGCTCCCGCGCGAAGCGTCCGCGCGTCTCCTTGTCTCCCATGGAGTTCAAGCGGAGTACCGGCTCGGTCTTCGTGAGCTCGGCGACCAAGGCCCGCACTGCGCGGATGAGGACGGCGTCAGCGATGGAGCGATCGATGCCGAGCGCATGAAATTGCAACGTCACGTTCTTCGGCGATGGGCGCCCTGCAGCCGCGTTCGAATGCCAGACGAACAACGGTTGCGCAGCGGATGGAGTAAGGCCTGCGTCGCGGACGGATTTGAGGAATGCCGCGACATCGCGTCCCACGGGGTCGAGTGCGTCGACATCGAACCCTTCCGGGTACGGCGCCTTCGCGCCTTGCCCGCGCTTTCCGGCCGCGAGCGCGCTGAAGGGTACGAATCCGTAGTAACTTGCGATAGCGCCGGCGCGCTTCAGCACATCATCAGGCTTGTAGGAGGTCGGCGTCATTGCGGCAGCGTCACGTCGCCAGGATCCCACTGGGTTTCCGTGATGGGCAAGAGGCGGACGATAGGCGTGCCCATAATGTCCTCTTCCGGAAGCACGCCCCAGACACGCGAGTCGGAGCTGTTCGCGCGGTTGTCGCCAAGGACGTAGTACTGGCCGGGACCGAGGTTTCGGTCTGGAGAGTAGGTCGCGTCTTCCATGCGCACGTACGGCTCATCGAGGGTCAGCGTCGTGCCATCGACGCGCGTCACGGTCACGGTGCCGCGGCTGATGTGCACCTTCTCGCCGGGAAGCCCGATGATGCGCTTTATATAGAAGACGCTGGTGTCGCCCGGGAAGCGGAAGACGACGACGTCACCGCGTTTCGGCGGGCTGATCTTATGCGAGATCTCGTCGACGATGAGGTAATCGCCGTTCTCGAACGTGGGCGACATCGACTGTCCTTCGACGACGAACGGCTGCGCGATGAAGAGACGGATGGGGAGGACGATGAGAGCGGCAAGCGCGATGAAGACGAGAAGCTCCTTCAACGCATGCCAAAGAAACTGCATTGCATGCATTGTACGCTTCGCGTTTTCGCGCGCAAGTTTTCACTCCCCATGGACGCTTGATATGATGTCACTGATGGCAATCGTCATGGTCGGGCTCGGGAATCCCGGGAAGGAGTACGAGAAGACCCGGCATAACGCGGGTATGATGGCGCTCGCCGCGCTTGCGAAAGCGGAGGGCTTCGATGAATTCGACTTGAATAAGAAGTCGGAAGCGCTCGTATCGGTCGGCGACATTGACGGTGAGAAGGTAACCCTAGTGCTCCCGCAGACCTATATGAATAAGTCGGGGAAGTCGGTCATGCATTTTATAAAGAGCGCGAAGGCGGCGAAAGACCTCATCGTCGTGCGCGACGACCTCGATCTTCCCTTAGGTACAACGAAGATGACGTTCGCGCGCGGCGCGGGTGGGCACAAGGGCGTCGAGAGCGTCATGCGCGCCATAAAGACAGACGCGTTCGCGCAACTCAAGATCGGCATCAGCGGGAAAGGGAAGCGGAACCAGGCGAAGAAAGTCGAAGGCGAGGAGAAGGTCCTGAAGCACGTCATCGGGAAATTCGCGCCTAAGGACGAAGCAGACGTAAAGAAGGTGATGAAGAAATGCGTAGAGGCGCTGCGGCTCTATGTCACCGAGGGTATCGAGAAGGCGACGATGTTCGCCAACACGCGCTAGAGACGACCGCGAGGATCAAACGAAGAGGAGATGTATCATATATGATACATCTCCTCTTCGTCGCGGCTTGTGCGCTGTCTCGTGAGGGCGTAGGTTGTGTGCAGTCAGTTCACCACATACGAGGAGGTCAGATGACCCGTCTGTTCGAGTCGAATGATATCGTGCCGCGTCAGGCGTTCGCTATCGCTGTCGCCGCCTGCGCGCAGGTGTGGGACGCTCGCGAGAAACGCGCCGGCAAATCCTGGAACCGTACCTGGCACCGAGGCGAGCGGTCGGCGATCGTCGGCATCATGCTCGCGGCCGCGTATGCCGCGCAGGATCTCTATGCCTTACGGAGCGAGAAGGAGCGCGACTTGGTCGAAGGCTATCTCCGCCATCTTTCGTTCTCGCGCTTCAGTGCTTCGCATACCGCGCATGACCTTGCCGATGAGACCGCCCGAGATTTCCCGACCTGTCTCGACGTCGTCACTTCGCTCGGCAGACAGCAAAGCTGGTACGAGGTGCCGGAAACCGGAACGCCGCACCGTTTCCTGCTTCGCCAGCAGGAGGAGAGGAAGGAGGTTCCGGCCTTCGTCGAGGCCATCACCCGCATCTACCCGCAGATCCTTGCGGAGACCTTGCCGGCAGGATTCGACGACAAGGGGAAATGGCGGACCGCCGACCATCAAATGGTCGACATCCTCACTGCCTTCGACAAGAAGTGGAAGGAGCTCTTCAGCATTCCTGCATGACGAAAACGCCCGGACAAATGTCCGGGCGTTTCCACTTTTTAGTCCGTTCTATTTCTTCTTCTTGGTGCCCATGAAGGAGAGGGTCATCCTCTGATCCTTCGGCTCAAAGAGCGCTATCTTGAACGGATAGCTCTTACCGAGCTCGAGGTTCTCGCGAAGCTCCGCTGGCGTCTCGAACTCGCTGATGTGCACGAGGCCTGCGACGCCTTCCTCGATGGAAGCGAGGGCACCGTGCTTGTTGTACTTGATGATGACACCTGGCACCTCGTCGCCCTTCTTGTAACGCTCGCCCGCGGTATTCCACGGATTCTCCTTCAAAGCCTTCACGGAAAGCGATATCTTGCCCTCCTTTATCTCGATGACCTTCACGCGAACCGCGTCGCCCACCTTGAAGAGCGCGCGCGGATCCTCGACGAGGCCCCAGTCGAGCTCGCTGATATGGACGAGGCCCTCGAGGCCCTGCTCGAGCTTCACGAAGACGCCGAAGTCGACGACGCCCGTGACCTCGCCCTCGACCGTGTCGCCCACCTGGTACTTATCGATGAGGTTCGCCTTCTCGCTCTCGTCCTCGCCCGTGCGCTCGGAGAAGATGAGCTTCGCCTCGCGCGCGTCAGCCGTGATGATGCGGACCGGCAAGGTCTGCCCGACGAGCTTCTTGAGCTCATCGAGGATCTTGTCCTTGTCGCCTTCAGGGACGCGCGGATAGTGATCCTTCGTAAGCTGGGAAGCCGGGAGGAAGCCCTGGATGCCCTGCCACGAGAGGATGAGGCCGCCCTTATTGGCGTCCTCGATGGTGAGGTTGTAGACAGTCTGCGCGGCGATAGCCTGCTCCGCCTCGCCCCAGATCGCGGCTTGGCGAGCCTCCTTGAGGGAGAGCTCGATGTAGCCGTCGCGGCCCGCTGGGTCGACGACCTTCGCGGTAATCGTGTCGCCGACGTTCGCCTTACGGAGTACGTCTGCGGCGTTGAGATATTCGCGGCCATAGATAAGGCCGGTACCAAATGGCGGGAGGTCTATGTAGAGGCGGCCGCGGCCGAGCGCGACGATGGTGCCCTCGACGAGGTCTCCGGAGGATGGAGGAACGGGGATACCGTCCACCATTCCTGCCATCGGGTGGTTCTGGTCTATCACTATCGGCGGAATCACCGGCGCAGGACGCGCCTTCTTCTCTTCTGTCGTTTCCATTATCTATTTACGAGGCGCCAGGGGCGGGTGCTGCATCGGCAGGGTTAGCCCGTCCCTATGACTAAAACGCGCTCGCTACAGGGCGGACTATACCATTCGCGTATATAAAAGTGAACCCCGCCTCAAAAGCGGGGTAGGGGAAGTCAAGGACAGGTTGCGGGGAGAAACGCGCGAAGTTCGTCCATTTCTAGTGAAAAGGATACGTCTGCTCAAGGTGGGCAGGCGTCGAATTTCGCAGGTCTTCGCTGTCCTTGACCCCGGATATCACGTACGGGTCGGTCTCCGCATGTGGCGGGCCTCCCATTACGATTGGTGCTGGGGTGGAGCCATCTCACTCTCCATTCAGTGTTGAGGAACGATTGCCCGAAGGCGGATGCGGTCGCGCGTTGCGCCGCGTCACGGTCGCCGTATCGAGGACGGTCGCACCGGACCTTCTCGATACTGACAGATAATCTCGCGCAGTCAACGTGAAAAACATGCCGGCGGCAAGCGTTCCCCATACTCGGGGGATTGCTCGCCGCCGGAACGGACTGACAGGGTCAGTCTAGGAAGGCGGTAGGTACCGCAGGTGTCACTCGAGCTTCGTTCGCTCTCGGTCATCGCGGTAGGCGGCTTCCTCCGGCACTCTCGTTCGAAGGATGAGCAGCCAATCGAAAGATCTCATCGATACGCCCTCTAGGGTTACAGAAATGCAGGCCACGGACCGGACCCTGGTCAGCACGAATTCGTCAGTGCCCGGTCCGCGCCTGCACTCGTATATACGCATGGCAAGGAGGAGGGTGCAAGCGCCCGGTATGTGAACAAAAGAGAAGGTCTCGCCGAAGGCGAGACCGGGAAGGTTCTGTAGAGGCCGGCAGCACCGTGGGTGCTTATCGGGGTGGGAGTAAGGGACGCAGCTCCCATAAAGCGCGGCGTACAGCAGGCACGGTTTGTGGCAAGTGGCGGCTTGCCTACCCCCTGAAGGTTCTGTCGACACCGAGCGTGGCGACTGGTAGCGGAGCCTATCATCCGACCTTCATTTTTGCTATACTTCTTGTACACAATGGTCATCACCCACCACGGCGGGCAGTGCTTCAAGGTCACTTTCGGTGACCTCACCTTGGCCTTCGACCCGATCTCCAAAAACGGCACCTTGCCGGGGGTCAAATTCGGCGCAGACCTCGCCATCATCTCCCGCAACCACCCTGACATGAACGGCGTCGCGGAGGTCACCTATGGCGAGCGCGAGCCGTTCGTCGTCAGCGGCCCCGGCGAGTACGAGCGTGCAGGCGTCGCGATACGGGGCTTCCTCACTAAAAGCCAGTACGGGCTCGGGAAGGGTCAGTCGGAGGCGATAAACACCATGTACTCGGTCGAGCTCGAGGACCTCAATCTGGTCTTTCTTGGCGCCCTGTCTTCGACCGAGCTTCCGGCAGAAGCGCGCGAGGCGATAGATGAGGTAGATATCCTCTTCGTACCGGTCGGGGGCGAGGGCGTCCTTACTCCCGCGGAAGCCGCGAAGATCGCGACGCAGCTCGAGCCGCATATCGTCATACCGATGCACTGGAATGGGATGGGCGAGGCGAAAGCGCTCGACGCGTTCCTCAAAGAGGAAGGAGGCGCTGCGGAGAAGGTGGAGAAGCTCACCATCCGGAAGAAGGATGTCGCGGGGAAAGACGGTGCTATCATCGTCATAACGCCGTAGGTATGAAGGAATACCTCGAGAAACTCAAAGCGAAGCCGCGCGCAGTGCGCGAACGCATAGCGATAGGCACGTCTCTCGGCGTCTCGGGAGTCATCGCGGTGGCGTGGCTCATGGTCGTGATGTTCACGCCGTATCTCTCGCCCGCGCCGTCCGAAACGGACCTCGCGAAATCGCTTTCCGAAACGCGCTCCTCATTCGGGGATGCAGTCGCCGGAGTGGCGGCCGCGGATGACGAAGACACGACCGCCGAGGGCGTCCTGATAGTAGACACGACCTCCGAGAAGCCTGCCGAGCCGACGCCAGCTGCGATTTCCTTCTAGCGTTCTCGTATGGCAAAAGGAAAGGAACCTGAAGCGGGTGCGGGAGAAGCGGCGGTGACGCGCGTCGTCCAGCAATCCATCACGGGCGAGATGCGCACGTCGTATCTCGACTACGCGATGTCGGTCATCACCTCGCGCGCCTTGCCGGACGTCCGGGATGGTCTCAAGCCCGTGCATCGCCGCATCCTCTTTACGATGCGCGAAGAAGGGCTCACGCCTGCCGCGAAGTTCCGCAAGTCGGCGACGGTCGTGGGTACCGTGCTCGGCCGTTACCACCCCCATGGTGACGTCGCCGTCTACGACTCCATGGCGAAGATGGCGCAAGATTTCTCATACCGGTACCCGCTCGTGATGGGTCAAGGAAACTTCGGCTCCATCGATGGCGATTCTCCAGCCGCATACCGCTACACCGAGGCGAAGATGTCGCGGCTTGCCGATGAGCTCCTCTCGGACCTGGAGAAGGATACGGTGACGTGGGGCGGGAACTATGACAACACGCGCCAGGAACCGAAGGTGCTCCCGGCAGCGCTCCCGAACCTGCTCCTAAACGGAACGCTTGGTATCGCAGTCGGCATGGCGACCAACATCCCGCCGCATAACCTCAAGGAGGTGGTGGATGCGACCGTGCACCTTATCGACGAGCCGGACGCGTCGACCGATGACCTTCTCGGCATCGTCAAAGGCCCCGACTTTCCGTTGGGCGGTATCGCGTTCAATCAGGCGGATATCAAGCACGCGTACGCGAACGGCAAGGGCGGCGTTGTGGTGCGCGGCGAGGCGGAAATCGTCGACGATAAGAAGGGAAGCCATATCGTCATCACCTCCATCCCGTACCGCGTCAATAAGGCGGAGCTCATCACGCGCATCGCGGAATTAGTCCAGGAAAAGAAGCTCGAAGGCGTCCGCGACCTCCGCGACGAATCTGCGGCCGATATCCGTATCGTGGTGGAGCTCAAGGGCACGGCTCACCCGCAAGCGGTCCTTAATGCCCTCTATAAGCACACGGAGTTAGAGGCCACCTTCCACTACAACATGCTGGCACTCGTCGACGGGGTGCCGCAGACGCTGTCGCTTAAGGACATGCTCGAGCATTTCATCGAGCATCGGCGCGAGGTCGTGAAGCGCCGCACGGAATACGACCTCCGGAAGGCAGAGGAGCGCGAGCATATTCTCCTCGGCCTCTCCAAAGCCCTCGACCATATCGAGGAGGTCATCGCGATCATCCGGAAGTCCGCAG
>CAZMFT010000015.1:5672-11712 GCA_964565655.1 uncultured Candidatus Saccharibacteria bacterium | reverse complement strand
ATACTCGACCGCCTCGACATCGACACGATGCTCCTTGCGGATACCTTGCTCGAGACGCTTGAGGCACCAGAGACTTCCTCCGTCCTCTCGCCGTCATATCAGCTCTACCTCACGCCGGAGCTGACCCAGGCGTTCGAAGCGTCCGGCAAGGTCGCAGCTCGCATGAACGACGCGTTCGTGGGTACCGAGCACCTCTTCGTGGCGCTCCTCGAGCATCCGGGCCCGGCCGCGGACGTGCTTGCGCGCTTCAAGATTGATGAGGAGACCGTCGAGAGCGTATTGCGGGAATTGAAGGGCTCTCGCGAGGGCAGCGGCGCAGAGCCGAAGCGCTTCAAGGCGCTCGCGAAGTACACCCGGAACCTCACGAAGCTCGCTTCAGAGAACGCGCTCGACCCGGTCATCGGCCGCGACCAGGAGATCAACCGCGTCATACAGATACTGTCGCGCCGCACGAAGAATAATCCGGTCCTTATCGGAGAGGCTGGCGTCGGAAAGACCGCGATAGCAGAAGGTCTCGCGGCGCGCATCGCGATGTCTGACGTACCAGAATCCCTAAAGAACAAGGAGTTGCTTTCCCTCGATCTCGGACTCCTTATCGCAGGCACCAAGTACCGCGGCGAGTTCGAGGAGCGTATGAAGAACGTGATGAAAGAAGTGGAGAAGGCGGAAGGGAAGGTCATCCTCTTCGTCGACGAGCTCCATACCTTGGTCGGCGCGGGCGCTGCAGAAGGTGCGATGGATGCATCGAACATGCTGAAGCCGGCCCTGGCGCGCGGCGAGATACGGGTGATTGGCGCGACGACCCTCAAGGAGTATCAGAAGTACATCGAGAAGGATACGGCGCTTACCCGTCGCTTCCAGCCGGTCTACGTGCAGGAGCCGTCAGTCGAGGATGCGATAGCGATACTCCGGGGCCTTCGAGATAAGTACGAGCTCTATCACGGCGTGCGCATCACGGACGGGGCTATCGTGAACGCAGTCGAACTCTCCTCGCGTTACATCAGCGACCGCTTCCTGCCCGATAAGGCGATCGACCTCATCGACGAAGCTGCGTCGGGGCTGCGCATCGCGCTTGAGAACAAGCCACCGCTTCTCGAGGAAACCGATCGGAAGATCCGTCGCCTCGAGATCGAGCGCCAGGCCGTCGCAAAAGACGAGGGCGGCGAGCACGGCAAGGAGATCCGGGAGCGCATCAAGGCGATAGATACGGAGATCGCCGACCTTCGCGAGAAGACGTCCGAGCTCGAGCTCAAGTGGAAGAATGAAAAGGAGGTTCTCGACGGCATCCGGAAATCGAAGACGGAGCTCGAGAAATTGAAAAACCAGGCGGAGAACGCGGAAGCTGCTGCCGACCTCGGCACTGCGGCAGAGATACGTTACGGCAAGATCCCGGCATTCCAGCGTGACCTCGAGACCAAGATGAAGCGTCTCAAGACCCTCCAGAAGTCGCGCCGCGTCCTTAACGAGGAGGTGACCGAGCAGGAGATCGCCGGTGTCGTCTCTCGCTGGACGGGCGTTCCGGTCGCGAAGATGCTCGAGGAGGAGGCGGCGAAGCTCGCCCGCATGGATGAGGCGCTCAAGACCGCGGTCATCGGCCAGGAGAAGGCGGTGAAGCTCGTCTCGGACGCCGTGAAGCGCTCGCGTGTCGGTATCGCGGACCCTAACCGCCCTATCGGTTCATTCCTCTTCTTGGGGCCTACCGGCGTCGGCAAAACGGAGCTTTCGCGTCGCCTTGCGGAGTTCATGTTCAATGACACTGACGCGCTTGTTCGCGTCGATATGTCGGAATTCATGGAAAAGCATTCCATCGCGAAGCTCATCGGCGCGCCGCCCGGCTACGTGGGCTATGAAGAGTCGGGAAGCCTTACCGAGCGCATCCGGCATCGTCCGTACGCCGTGGTCCTCTTCGATGAGGTCGAGAAGGCGCATCCGGAGGTCTTCAACATCCTTCTCCAGGTGCTCGACTCGGGGCATCTCACCGACGGCAAGGGCCGCAAGGTGAATTTCAAGAATACGATCATCGTCCTCACGTCGAATATCGGCGCGGAGTTCATGGACCGCATGTCGACGATGGGCTTCGGGCAATCGGCCGCGGACGACGCAGCGAAGTACGAGCAGATAAAGGAGAAGGTGATGGGGGCTCTGAAGGATCATTTCCGTCCGGAGTTCCTCAATCGCCTCGACGACATCGTGATGTTCGACGTCCTCTCCAAGGACGCCCTGGTCGACATCGTCGAGCGGCAGGTGGAAGAGGTCGTCGCGCGGCTTGGCGGCAAGCGCATCACCATGACCCTCTCGCCCGAGGTCAAAGCGTGGCTCGCGGAGAAGGGACACAATCCGCAGTACGGCGCGCGCCCGCTGAAGCGGCTCATCCAGGACAAGATACTGACCCCTATCGCGACCTTGATGGTAGGCCAAGGCATCATGGAGGGCGGCTCGGTGACGGTCACGCTGAAGGCCGGGGAGCCGTCGTTCGAGGTACGGAAGAACGCTCCTCGGGGCGGGCACCGGCCTGCGGCGACCGCTCACGCTGCCTAGAATTGCCCGAAAATGGCCTTCCTGGTATAGTTCGCTCACATGTCGCAGGATCACCTCATAAAGCTGAAGTCCACGAAGTCGGACTACGTCTATTTCACGCGCAAGAACCGTAAGAAGGTCGAGCGCAAGATCGAGCTCGTGAAGTTCGATCCGACGCTCCGCAAGCGCGTCCCTTTCAAGGAAGCGAAGAAATAAAAGATTCAGACCGCCCGAGAGGGCGGTCTGTTCTTACTCCATCGACCGGCATGGAGGTATACTCTCCCATGGACAGAAAGAGGAGGTTTCTCATGTCCGGGATACCGTCTACACTGCAACCGCTCGTCAACCGCATCCGTGAAGGGGAAGGCAGCTTCTGCAATCCAACGAAGCTCGGGATGGCGAGCGAGGACCGCGCGATGCTCCACCAAGAGCTCGTGGCGCAAGGAAATAGCCCCGAGGAGGCAGACGCGCTCATTCGTCAGGAGTGCGACGACTAGAAGCGATGGCCGCGCCCTCTGGGCGCGGCTTTCTCTTTGCAATCAGAGCGATTTCAAGTAAATCGCTTGTCGCCACGCAATCAGTAGGAACCGCGATTACGTCTTCGGTCACGGATACTTTTCTGCTGAAAAGTTCCGCGACCCCGGCTCGCAATCCTGCCAGCAGGCAGGATAGAGCTCTGCCTCCCGCATGCGGCTACAACTCTCGTCTCGTCGTCACTCGACTCGATCGCAGCCCCGCCTCACGGTTTTGCCTGCTGGCAAAACATCGCTCCGGCTCCCGCCAAAAGGAAAAACCCGGAGCAGTCCAGGTTTTTCCTTTTGGCGGGCCCAGTAGGAATCGAACCTACACTATCGGTTTTGGAGACCGATGTTCTACCACTAAACTATGGACCCGTACTGGAAGCCTATCAGACGCCAGCGCGTGGGGAAAGCAGCGAAGAACACGCTTCTCTGACGCTACAATCAGCTTACATGCGCCCCCGGGCCTTCTTTCTTCTCGCGCTCCTACTCCTCCCGCTTGCGGCATTCGCTGCGGACGCGCCGGTCGACTCTATCATCCCGGACGTCGATGAGAACGGACAGAACCTGCGCACCTGTGCCGCGGGCTGGCGCGCGGTCATCCTCGTGTTCGGCGGACTTCTCGATCTCGCGCTTTACGCGACGATACTCATCGCCACCGTCGTTATCCTCTACGCCGGATTCCTCTTCCTCTTCAATTCCGCGAACCCGGAGAACCTCTCCAAAGGGAAGACGATACTTGCGAACGCGGCCGTGGGCCTCATGGTCGCGCTCGGCGCGTGGCTTATCGTCAATACGGTCCTCACCGGCCTTGGCGTCGGTGACGTACGCTCGGTGACGAGCGTATTTGGGACGGGCGGTAGGCTCTGTATCACGACGCGGGCCGTGACGATGAACCAGCAGGGACAGCTCGTGCTTGCGCCGCAGCTCCCGCCTATCCCGCCTGCGGGCCCCGGCTCCTGTGACCCGGATACGGTGCGGCAAGCTGCGATAGACGGCGGGTACACGGATGTCACCGATAAGGAGGTGAATACCTTCGCCTGCCTTGCGTATTCCGAAAGCTCATGCGGTGCGCGAACGACGGGAGCAAAAACGAAAAGCGGCAACCCCACCAGCGCCGCAGGCCCGTGGCAGAATCTCCTCGGCGCGGACGACAAATGCCATAGCCTCACGATACCGGCCTGTGGCAATCTGCAGTGCTCGAAAGCATTCAGTGGCGGTCGCGTGAAGAGTGATCCGGATTCGCAAGCGCTGGCAGCTCAGTGCTATGCGGCCATCAGTAATCTCAAATGCGCGACCGCGGCAGCGATATGCCTTAACCGCGCGAGCGGTAATGATTTCAGCGATTGGACGGGTACTGGCGACGGCTACACCCACTCGCTACAGAAGAAATGCGTCTACGATTATGGACGCTAGCGCTATACTTTCTTTATGAGCCGCACCGTCGCGATCATCCTCGGCCTCGCTCTCATCACCCTGCTTTTCGCGGGCAGCTACCTGTACGTTACGTGGACAGAGCCTGCTCCACCAGAGCCTGTTGCTGGCGAGCCGTTCCCGACGCTCCGCGATGATCAGATAGCGTTGCCGACGTCGTTAGGCGAGGAGGTGGCTGCCAATGATTTCCTTAATGACGGCGAGACTAAGCCTGATCCTGCGAACGATGGCGTCTACTACCTCGCAGGAACCATCGGCTACTGCGCCGATGGTCTTCCGTGCGAGACCGTGGAGACCGCGGATTTCACCGTGAAGTACGACGACAATGCGAAGGCGTTCGCGGTCGGTATCGCGACCGAACCTATCGGAGAAGTGCGGCGGCGCGCGGAGGAATTCCTCGCAAAAAAGCTCGGCCTTACGGAGGACCAGATGTGCGCGCTGAATTACTACGTCGGGACGACGTACTGGGTGAATGAGACGTATGCGGGCGTAAACCTCGGCTGGAGCTACTGCCCGGGCGCGACGCCGCTCCCTGAATAGCCATGGGACCTGGATTCACCATCGTCCCTGAAGCGTGTCATAGCTGCCCTGCGGCGTGGCTCTGCGTCCTGGAGATGCTCAACAATCTCCTCACCTTGGTGATGTCCTTGGGTGTGCTCATCCTCATCATCCTTCTCGCCTACGCCGGCATCCTCCTCATGTTTACCGCAGCGAATCCGGAGAATAAGAGCCAGGCGAAGAAGATGCTCATAAACGGCGTCATCGGACTTGTGATCATGCTCTCCGCGTGGCTCATCATCAATACGGTTCTCGAAGTCCTCGGCGCAGGCGGCATAGACGAGGCGACTGAGGTCATCGGCACGAACGGGACAGAGTGCGTCGTGATGAAGCTGCCGGACGATTCAGCGAACCCGCCGGTGACGCCGACCCCGGGACCGGGAGGAGGATCGAATTGCCCGGTACCGGATCCTTCCGGCATGATTGAATTTCCTGCATCAGCGACGAGTGGCGATACGGAATACGCAACACCCGGTACCGTGCAGAATTTCCTCGCGATGCGTGAAGCTGCGCTCGCAGATGGTATCGATATCAAGGTCACGGATGGGTATCGCTCTGACGCCGAGCAGGTCCAGCTGTGGTATCGATACGGACAAGATACGAGCCAGGTTGCTCGACCATGCTCCCTTAACGGCAGCGGATCGAATCATAATTCCGGTGTAGCGCTCGATCTCACGGTCGGATGTAGCAAGACTGATAGCAGTTGCAACAGCGCCCAATACCGATGGCTCAAGGCAAATGGTTCACGATGGGGTTTCTACAACAACCTGCCTACAGATACCGTGCATTGGTCGCCATCAGGCCGTTAACGTAGCGAGTTTCCGGAGCCACGCCTTCTGACGGCGCGCATACTGCGCGAGCTTGGAGACAAGCGCAGGTACGAGCGATGTTTCGTCTCGCTCACCGCGCAAATATTCCCCGATAACGCGGTACTCGAGCCCGAGCTCATTGAGACGAACGTCGCCCACACGCTCTCTCGTGCTTCGCACCTCGTCCACGAGGCCGCGAGAGAT
>CAZMFT010000015.1:0-5572 GCA_964565655.1 uncultured Candidatus Saccharibacteria bacterium | reverse complement strand
CGCAAAAGCGCGTCAAAATAGAAATGCGAACCGCCGGCAAGTATCGGGAGCTTTCCGCGCGCATGGATCTCCTTGATGAGGCGCTTTGCGTCCTCTGCAAAGTCTCCAGCGCTGTAAGGCTCTTCCGGCTCGCGGATGTCGATAAGGTGGTGGGGAACGCCACGCATCTCCTCGGGCCGTATCTTCTCGGTTCCGATGTCGAGCGTGCGATATACCTGTCGCGAATCGACAGATATGATCTCGCCGCCGCGAGCGCGTGCTTCGTCTATAGCGCGGCCCGTCTTACCGCTTGCGGTCGGCCCGGCGATGATGAGAATAGGGATCCTTACAGCGTCATTCGTCATGATACGAAGCTACCATATGTATCATATATGATACATATTTCATTATCAGAATATGCGAGAACGCTTCCAGCCCGATAGGTCTTTCGCTGCGCGTGAAGGACGAAAATGCTATACTGTCGTCACTTGTTTACCAGGTAGCCACCCGCACTATGGCAAAGGACACCAAGAGCAACTACTGCGAGCATTGCGGCAACTTCCACGACGAGGCGAAGGAGTACGCATCGAACGTGAAGGTCGGCGAGACCGTGCCCGATTTCGAGTTCGAGGTCTTCCAGAACGACGAGGTGAAGACGATGAGCTTCTCGTCGTTGCGCGGCAAATGGGTCGTCCTCGCGTTCTATCCGGCCGATTTCACCTTCGTCTGCCCCACGGAGCTCGAAGAGCTTGCGGCGCTCTACCCGAAGTTCAAGGAACTCAATGCCGAGGTCATTTCCGTCTCGTCCGATACGGTATTCACGCACAAGGCGTGGCACGACACATCTCCCGCCATACAGAAGATCGAGTATCCGATGGCGGCTGACCCATCGGGCAAGCTCGGCTACGCGTTCGGCGTGCTCATAGAGGGAGGTGATGCAGAGTTCACTCCGGACGAGGGTCTCTCGATGCGTGGTACGTTCATCATTGATCCGTCAGGTACGCTTCGCGCGATGGAAATAAACGACAACAGCATGGGTCGTAAGGCCGCGGAGACGCTGCGGAAACTCCAGGCCGCGCAGTATGTCGAGACTCACAAGGGTCAGGTGTGCCCAGCGAGCTGGGAACCGGGGGGAGATACCTTGGAGCCCGGCATGGACCTGGTCGGGAAAATATAAAAAGTATCGGCGGTCCCTAGGGACCGCCGATTCATTGTGCTAGGTAGGTGTCGGCGCCGCTTTCTTCCTTGCCGAGACCTCCTCGATGGCTTCCTGCATCACATGCTCCGGCCAGCAGTCGTGCTCCTTCATGACGTGAAGGATGTCGGAGAGCTCGAAGATGACCAGTACGCGGTAGCCTTCCTGGCGGAGCGCTTCGACGGCGCCCTGTCCGCGATCGACGAGGATCACATGGATCATCTGCATCGGGTCGTAGCCGTCCTCCGCGAGCTGCGCGAATTTCTCGCGCTTGGTTGTGCCTGCGGTAACGACGTTGTCGATGGTGCAATAGGCGTAGGGAGCCGCAGGGTCGCCCTCCACCCAGCGTCCATGCATCCCATGCGACTGCTTCCTGACCTCGCGCATGACGCGCGTCGCGATGCCGCACTCGAGACCGACTGCGGATGCGATCGGCGTCGCGGCGGTCGGTAGTCCGATGAGGCACAGCTTCGCGTGCATATCGAGGCTTTCGGCGAACTTCTGGAGACGCTTGCCGACGAACCTTCCGATGCGCCTCAGGGTCTCCGGCGCCTCGGTGAGGTCGTTCCGGCCGTTCACGTAGATGCGCGAGGTGCTGCCGTCCTTGAGCGTGATCGGGATATCTGACCAGGTAATGACGCCGGTCCTGTCCATCTGGAGCACCGTCTCGACGAGGCCTGGGCCGTAGATCGCCCCCGAGGGTACGGTCATGGAATTCTGCATGCTGGACTCCTTCGTGCTGCGCGTGATGCGCGTTCTGTCCTAGAGGACCCTAGCAATCTCGGCTAGGTATGACAAGCCAGAAGGAAATGTAAAAAGGGCCGCGCATGGCGCGGCCCTCTCGTATGTCGCAGGATTACTGCTTCATCTCCTCGTAGAGGAGCTCTATCGCTCGAAGCGGCTCGTAGGGCCCGGCTAAGATCGGCCGTCCGAACACCGCGTAGTCGGCGCCGCGGAACGCGATCTGATGCGGGGTCATCACTCGCTTCTGATCGTTCGTGTCGGCCCATTCGGGCCGGCCGCCAGGCACGAGTGTCGTGAGGTCCTTCGTGAGCCCGAGCTTGTTGAGGAAGTCAAGTTCAAGTCCGGAGCAGACGATACCATCGATGCCCGCCTCAAGGAGACGCTCGGCGAACGTGCGAACTTTCTTCTGTACTGGCGCCCGATAAATGAGGAGGCATTGCTCCTCATTGATGTCTGTGAGCACCGTGACGCCGAAGAGCGCGGTGCGGATCCCCGTGGCGTCATAGCGCTCATCGCGCGCTGCGACCGCGGCTTTAAGCGAGGCGAGGCTGCTCGAGGCATGCAGCGTGATGCCGCCGTATGTGCCGGCAAGATTGCGGACCGTAGCAGCGACGGTATTCCCGATGTCGTGCAGCTTCAGGTCCTTGAGCACTTTGACACTGTCGCCGAACCGCTTCTCGGCGGCGTACGCGAGCGAGGCGCCGGACTCCCCATAAGGCGCCGTATGCGCTTCGAGACCGAGCTTCAAGAACCCGATCTTGCCGGAAAGGGCCTCGATCGTCTCCAAATCCGCTTCTGTCGCCGTCGACTTATCGAAGGCGACCACTATCTCTGTCATATTCAATCACTCCGTGAGCGGAATGCTCCGCGGCCAACGTAGCACACGAAGGCGATTCTCAAAAGCCTCTTGGTGGCGTAGGATGTGAGCGAAGCCGGGGTGGCGAAATGGTAAACGCAGAGGATTCAAAACCCTCCACCGCAAGGTTTGAGAGTTCAAGTCTCTCCCCCGGCACAGCTTGTGCGAAAGCACTTTGAACCTGTGGCGTCATGATAAAATCACACTCATGAGCGACGGCGTGCGGCACCAAGAGCCCTCCAAATACGATTCCGTGTACTGGGTAGACACCGACAAGGTGAAGCCCAATCCGTACCAGCCGCGCAAGGAGTTCGACGAGGATCGTCTCAAATCCTTAGCGGAGTCTATCCGCCAGTACGGCATCCTCCAGCCGCTTACCGTATCCCGCGTCGAGGTGCAGCGGGAAGATGGGGGTCTTTCGTCCGAGTACGAGCTTATCGCGGGCGAACGACGCCTTCGTGCCTCGAAACTGATCGGCCTCAAACAGGTGCCGGTCGTCATCCGCGTGGGCGAGGAGTCGGGGAAGATAAAGCTCGAACTCGCCATCATCGAGAACCTCCAGCGCGAGGATCTTAACGCTATCGACCGCGCGCAGGCCTTGCAGCAGCTCGTGAAGGAATTCGGGCTCTCGCATGGAGAAGTGGGCGACAAGATCGGACGCTCGCGCGAATTCGTCTCGAACTCCATACGCCTTCTCGCGCTTCCCTCGCATATCCAGCAGGCGGTCGTGAATAAGGAGCTGACCGAAGGCCATGCCCGCGCGCTCCTCATGATCGCGGACAAGCCGACAGAACTCGATACCTTGTTCAAGGAGATCGTCCTCAAGAAGACCTCCGTGCGCCACGTCGAGCAGATGGTCCGCCGTCTCGCGCAGGACAAGATCCGTAAGCACGACAAGACGCCAGAGATGATGGCCCTCGAGAAGTCCCTGACGGAGACGCTCGGCACACGAGTTCTCATCGAGAATCGCCCGCAGGGCGGACGCCTCCTCATCGAGTTCTTCTCACCGGAGGACCTTTCGAATATCGTCGCGCAGCTCGCGACGAGGGAGGATACGTCGGAAGGCGAACCAGGCGCCATCGCAGAAGCGACGCATAACACGAGCGAGATCGTGGATGAGGTCATGTCAGCCGCCGATGAGCCAGCTCTAGTCGAGGTATCGAACGTCTCCGACGATGATCTCGACGCGGTAAGAAATTTCAGCGTGTAAACAGGAAAGGACCGCCGGGTGGCGGTCCTGTCTTCTCCATCAGCGCAGATAGCCGATGATCCTCCTCGGCTCCATGCTCGAGATCGCGACAGTGATCCGGTTTCCGGGGAATCCCGGATGATAGTCGCGCTGCATGAGCGCGTATACGACATCCGGTGTCACGTGGCCGAACTGGCCGCCGCCCGGATGCACTTCCGGCTTCGCGAATCGGAATCGCGAATCGATGAGCCAGCGCGCGATGCGTTCAGCCGCGCCATCCTGATTCGTCTCTATAGCGATTACCGTAGCCCGTTCGAGGTGCTCGCGCTCTCGCGTCTCGAATGCGATCTGTGTTCCGAATCCGCGTAGAAACTCGCGAAGCGCAGATGCGTCTCTCTCAAACTCCACGATCGCATGCTTGGGTGCATGCTGGGCAAGCTCCGCCGTTGACGTGTTCATGTACTCCTCCTTGGTTCTGAAGTAGGTATACCGCGCGCATTGCGGCAAATCAACGCCGGGTCTTCGGGAGAATTCGCTTCCTCGCGCGCTTCTTCGGAGCGACGGCTTCCGCCACCTTGTGCTCCTTTTCCGATACCAGCAAGCGTATGTGGCGCTTCGCCAAGGACGTCTTCGCGTACTCGAGCCATTTCTTCGTCGGATGCGCGGAGTCCCGCGTCATGATCTCCACCTGATCGCCATTCCGGAGCTTGGTGTCGAGTGATACGAGCTTCCCGTTTATCTTCGCGCCGTTCATGTGGTTTCCGAGATCGGAATGTATCGCGTATGCGAAATCCACCGGTGTCGACTCATACGGAAGATCGATAGCGTCTCCACGCGGGGTGAAGACGAACACGCGGTGCGAGAAGAAATCTTCTTTGAGGCCTTCGATGAACTCCTCGGAGCCTTCTATGCCGGCGTGCCCGTCACGAAGCTCCTTGAGCCATTGCGGCGCGTCCGGCGCCCCTGCGATAGACGTCGTACCGGACGCGGGCTTCTTGGAGTAGCGCAACAAGGACGGAATGAGGCCGCGGATCCAAGAGAGGGAAAGGCGCTCGAATGCGCTCTTCTGCGCCGCAGCGTCCAGCTTCTCGATGCCTTTGCCGAGCTGTTTGTATGAAAGATGAGATGCGATACCGAACTGCGCGCGCTGGTGCATCTCCTCGGTCCTGACCTGCATCTCGACGACGCCGGCCTCGGGCGTCAAGGTCGTCGTGTGGAGCGACTGGTACCCGTTTGGCTTCGGGAACGCGATATAGTCTTTAAATTCTCCCGGCAGCGGCTTCCATTGGGAGTGAATGATGCCGAGGACGAGGTAGCAATCGTCGACCGATGGCACGATGACGCGCAACGCCGCGATGTCGTGAATCTTGGTGATGTCGTCGCCCTTCCGCTTCAACTTCTGGTGAAGGCTCCAGAGACCTTTGGTGCGGACCTCCGTGCGGAAGGTGGTCACGCCGCGCTTCGCGAGCTCCTTCTGCAAGGCTTTCTGAATCTTCGCGAGTCCTTCCTCGGTCTCCTTGGTCTTCAGTTTCCTAACCTCGACTGCGTGCGCATAGGCATCCGGGTCGACGTAGGGGAATGCCATATCCTCAAGTTGCTTCTTTATGCG
>CAZMFT010000014.1:6953-16353 GCA_964565655.1 uncultured Candidatus Saccharibacteria bacterium | reverse complement strand
GCTACTCCGCACGGACACTTACCTCATTCGGTACGCTCGCAAGCGATGTGTGGTCCTCGGGTACGAGAACGCTTACCGCCGGTACCTTGTCCTCCGGTACGCTCGCCTTGCAGGCGGACGTAACCACCGCGTCGACATCCATCGGATCTGCTATCACCGCCTCGCAGACCGCAATAAACGCGAACACCGACTCTCGTGTCGGGGTCGCGTCCTCCTCGGTCGTCGCCTTGGTGAATGCGAATACGAATACGCAGGTCACGACCGCGTCCTCTTCGCTCGGCTCATCCATACTCGCGGTCCCTGGTGCGGTCTGGTCATCGGGTTCGAGAACGCTCACGTCGTTCGGCAGCCTGGTCGCGGACGTATGGGCATACTCCTCGCGCTCGCTTACGTCCTTGACGCTGTCGTCGCAGAGTCCGTGGTCGGTGACGATGTCTAACTTCGGTTCTATCGCGGCAGGCGAGAATTACTACGCGACGGTCAACACCATATACAACGGTACGCTCACCGATTCCGCGAATGTCCCTACGATCACTATCTACGATCCGAGCCGCAACGTGGTCGTCTCAAGCGCTCTTATGACGCGCACCTCGCTCGGTACCTATACTTACTCGTACGCGACGAGCCCGACGGCTGAAGGCGGCGTGTGGGAGAGCGTCATCTCGGCGACGGTCGAGACCGGGAAGACCCTGCCGGGTAACGACTACTGGAATGTGACGACCTCGCCGCCGCAGGTCATCGTGCAGGGCATGAACGCGACTCAGGTGCCGAACGTGTCCGCGAATGTCCGCATCACGAACGAAGGAGACGCGCCGTACGAATACGAATATGAATGGTGCGTCGTTTCCTCGGCCGGGAATTCATGCGGCGGCGGAGATGATACCTTCTACGCGTCGGCCGCGAAGCTCATCGACCCGGGCGAGGATTTCGATACGGTACTCGCAGCATCCGTACCGGTACCGGGCACCTATTACTTCAAGGTCGCGGTGTATTACGGCACGGAGATATCCCGCTCCTCGCTTCAATTCAACGCCACCGCGGCAGCGGCGAGCGGCGGGGGAGGCGGCGGTGGAGGGGGAGGGGGCGGCGGGGGAGGCGGAGGTTCCGCAAAGCCGCGCACAAGCGGGAGCGGCGCGACGGGGAGCTGCTCTACGCTCTCGTCTGACGTCAATGGCGACTGTCGCGTGAACGCTATCGACTTCTCCATCATCCTCGCGTACTGGAAGCAGCGCGCCCCAGGCACCAATGTGCGTATAGACATAAACGGAGACGGTACCGTGAATACGACCGACTTCTCCATCATGCTGTACCAGTGGGGTCGCACCTCTTCATCATGATCATGCGTACTTTGCTCATCATCCTCGCGTTCGTCCTGTTCCCCGCGCCGCTCTATGCTGCGACGCTCCGTGTCGAAGGACCATCCGCTCCGGTCGGTATCGGCCGCGATATCACGCTTCGAGTGTGGCTCCTCGCTGAGGATGAGGCGGTGAATGCTGCGGAGGGCGCGATACGGATACCGGACGGCATCCACGTAGAGGGCGCGGATGCGCACGGCTCTGCCTTTCCGGTATGGACGACCTCTCCGCGGGTCATCCTCTCGGATGGCGTCATCGCGTTCTCGGGCGGGGTACCAAACGGCATTCCACCTGGCCGCGAGGCGCTCCTGTTCACCATTCATGCCCGTGCGACAGCTCCTGGCGAGTACGCGTTCGTTCCCGAGGGCATCCGTGTCTACCGCAACGACGGGCGCGGGACCTTGGAGCCCTCACCTGCGCTTCGCGCGAGCGTATCGGTCGAGATAGAAGCAGGGGATGAGGCGCTCTCGCTCGCGCCTCTTGCCTCGACGCCGGTCACTGCCGATATCGGACGCGATGATGCTCTGTTCGACGGGCGCTACTTCCTCGCGTTCTATGGCGGCACCCTCCCATCGGGTGTCGATCACTACGAAGTGAAGGAGGGGTGGTTCGGCAAGACCGTGCGCGCGGACGGGTATCACGTGCTCGCTGACCAGGGGCTCACCTCGCGCGTCACGGTTACGGCGGTGGGTACGGACGGATCGCGCGAGAGTGTCACCGTTCCTGCGGCGAATCCGCCGTACTGGATAGCGGCGCTCATCGGGCTCCTCACGCTCGCTCTTATCATCACGTTCGCCCTTATACGGCTTCGCCGCACCTATACGCCATGATGCGCACCTTCCTCATCGCCCTGCTCCTCCTTCTTGCGCCGACCGCGGCGAGCGCTGCGACCTTGGTGACGACCGTAAGCCAGGCGAGCGTCGCTCCGGGTGATACATTCACCGCCCGCATCGCGGTGAATGCGGGCGGCGTGGCGATAAATAACGCGGAAGGCACGCTCCGGTTCCCCGCAAACCTCCTCTCCGTCTCCTCGGTAAGCAAGGGTGGCTCGATATTCACGATATGGGTCGAGGAGCCGTCGTACTCGAACAGCGCTGGTACTGTCTCCTTCAATGGCGGCGTGCCAAACCCAGGGTACAGCGGCGCGTCAGGGACCGTCCTCACGGTGACGTTCGTGGCGAAAGCTGCTGGCACCGCGTCGCTCACGTTCTCGGGCACCGCGGTCCGCGCGAACGACGGGAACGGGACGGACGTCATCACGGGCGCCTATGGCGCTGACGTCGCGGTACGTGCAGCGACGCCGACGGCTCCTGCTTCGACCCCAGCGACGCCTTCGACTGATACCGCGGCGCCGACATCTGCCCCGGCATCATCCGTTGGGGCAGAGGGGCCGGGGCGGGTCGTCGTCACGTCCTCCACACATCCGAGACAGGATGGCTGGTACTCGGCTTCGGATGCCGTCTTCTCATGGGCCCTTCCTAAGGGTGCTGACGCGGTCCAGCTTATCGTAGACCGTGACGATGCTGCGGCCCCTTCGGTCACCTATGACCCGGCCATTCGCACGAAGGAAGTAACCGACCTCGATGACGGCACGTGGTATTTCCGCATGCGCGCCCGCGCAGACGGCGCGTGGGGCGCGGTAAGTACGTACCAGCTCAATGTGGATACTGCTCCGCCGAGGATCGCGACCCACGAATTCACGTATGATGAAGGGAAGCGCGCGCTCCTTGTGACCGCGGAAGCTTCCGACGCCGCTTCAGGGGTAGCAGGATACGAGCTCCGGGTCGACGAGGACGACCCGGTCGTGCTGCCTGCGGATGCGTTCTCGGAAGGTGCGTACGCGCTCACGGTGCGCCGCGCGGGCGCGCACACCGCGACGCTTACCGCGATAGACGAGGCGGGGAACCGAACGGAGGTCACCGGCGAGTTCGTCGCTCCCGAGTCCGCGCTCTATACGCCGGTCTGGAGCGTCGGCGACTTCGCGATATCGCTCATCGACCTCCTCGCGACCGCGCTCCTCATCGCGCTCGCCGCGCTCGCCGTCGCCGTCGCGGCGCTGATGCGGCGCAGCTCGGGAGTGCCGCGCGGCGTCGAGCGGGACGTGCACCGCGGTTTCGTGCTGTTCCGCACCGAGCTCGTGAAGAACCTGAAGCTCCTTGAGCGCGCCCGGGCGAAGCGTCCTCTTACGAATGAGGAAGTGAAGCTCCACAAGAGCATGCTTCAGAACCTGGGCGAGCTCGAAGAGTACGTAGAAAACCTCCTCCGGAAGCCCAAATAGCGCGGCCAAAGAGGTGCTACCCTAATAGTCATACCTATGAAAAACATGATTTCCCGTTACAAAGTCCCGGTCTTCCATTACCTCTTAGGCGGTCTCGTGCCGGCCCTGGTCTTAGGTCTCATCGGCGGCGCCATCATCGAGTCGCTGTTCTCGGGGATGCCGGTCACCGGCCAGATACTCCGGGTCGTCGTCATCGTCTTTGCTGCGCACTGGGGCGCGAAGTTCTCCGCGCGCCGGCTCGCGAAGCAGGGCATCGTGTCGTCCAATCCTGCCGGCGACGCGAAGCGCGCAGCCATCATCTACGGCGTCATACACGTCGTCCTTCTTGCGATACTCGTGCGTTCCGGCATCGCATCCTCGGGCGCTACGGTCCTTCTGACCTACTTCTGGATCATGGTCGCCGGGAACGTCATTGCGACCTGGGTCTTCTACCGCCGCAGCAAGAAGTACCTGCGCGCCGACGCTCCGGTCCCGCAGATGTAGCCTGCGTTTCGGAGGACGAGCGAAACCCCGGCGCCTTGCGCCGGGGTTTCGCTATACTGCTTTCACATGAAGCAGGTCTTCGTCATTCTCCTTGCCGCAGGCCTCCTTCTGGCCGTATACCTCTGCGTCTCGGATCAGAGAGCAGACGAAAAAGTCGCTCTCTTGCCGGCTATTTCCCTATCGGACATGCACATCGAGGTGGCCGACACGGATGAGGAGCGAGTGCGCGGGCTCTCGGGCCGAGCCGAGGTGCCAGAGAGCTACGGCATGCTGTTTGTCTTCGAGAAACCAACGCGTCCCGGGTTCTGGATGAAGGATATGCTCGTTCCTATCGACATCATCTGGCTCAAGGACACAGGGGAGGTCGTGGGGGTCGAACGGGAAGTCTCACCGGAAACATTCCCTAATGTCTTTTATCCGCCGAGGGATGTCTTATATGTCCTAGAAGTCGCTGCGGGGAGCGCCGAGCGACGGGGTTTTTCTCTCGGGAAGACGCTCGATATCAAGGAAACTATTGAAAAAAGATAGGAACGTTTCGCGCTCCACTGTCCACAGTGGCAAGGGGAGATGGCGGGAGTAAAATTCGTTCATACCCGCCTCAGCCGCTTATCACTAGACTGCTCTTACCATGCCAAAGACCTCGAAAACTGCCGTCCGTGCTGCTACCGCTAAGGCCGCTTCTGCGGCAGTGATCGAGGAATCTAAGGAGACGAGGCGCTATCGCGAAGTCATTCCGCAGATAGAGAAGCGCGACGGGCGCATCGTGCCGTTCGCCTTCGAGAAGATCGTGGGCGTCATCCAGAAGGCGATGAATGCGGCCGAGGAAGGGAGCGCGGAGGACGCGGTCTTGGTCGCGCACCAGGTCGCCGGCGAGCTCGCGCGGTTCTCGAAGAAGTACAAGAATTTCCTCCCTACCGTCGAGGGTATCCAGGATGCGGTCGAGAAGCACCTCATCATCAACGATTACGTGAAGACCGCGAAGGGGTACATCCTCTACCGCGATAAGCGTGCGCAGCTCCGTGCGACCGAGATCGAGGTGCCGGAGTCGGTCCGGAAGCTCGCGGAGGAGAGCAAGAAGTATTTCAAGGATAATGCGCTCGGCGAGTTCGTGTACCTCCGTTCCTACTCGAAATGGAACGCGGAGGAGGGCCGCCGTGAGACATGGATCGAGACTGTCGACCGCTACATCAATTTCATGCGCGAGAACCTCGGCACAAAGCTCACGGAGAAGGAGTACGCGGAACTCCGCACCGCGATCCTGAAGCAGGAAGTCATGCCGTCGATGCGCCTCATGCAGTTCGCGGGGAGCGCAGCGAAGGCTTCCAATATCTGCGCCTACAACTGCTCCTATATCGCGCCATCAAAGCTCGAGGATTTCGCGGAGATCATGTACATCTCCATGTGCGGTACGGGCGTCGGCTACTCGGTCGAGAGCCAGAACGTACAGGCGCTGCCGCAGATCGCGCACCAGACCGGCGAGAAGCTCGAGACGCACGTGGTCGGGGACTCCAAAGAAGGATGGTGCGACGCGTTGACTTTGGGCCTTCGCACCTGGTACGCGGGTAAGGATATCGAGTTCGATTTCTCGCAGATCCGCCCTGCCGGCGCGCGCCTCAAGACGATGGGCGGGAAAGCGTCGGGACCGGAGCCGCTCCGCTCCCTGCTCGCGTTCTCGCGCGCTCGCATCATGGAGCGCCAGGGCCGCCGCCTCCGCAACATCGACGCGCATGACATCATCTGCAAGATCGGCGAATGCGTCGTCGCCGGCGGCGTCCGCCGTTCCGCAATGATTTCGCTCTCCGACCTCGACGACGAGCTCTTGCGCGACGCGAAGAAGGGGCAGTTCTTCATGACCGACCCGCACCGCTCGATCGCGAACAATTCCGCGGTCTACATGGAACGCCCGTCGAACGTCGAGTTCATGGACGAGTGGATAGCGCTCATGAAATCCGGAACCGGCGAGCGCGGCATCTTCAATCGCGGGGCACTCATGGGTCAGCTCCCGAAGCGCCGCATTGAGAACTGGGAGAAGAGCGGGTACGTCAAGAATGGCCGCGTCGTAGGCCCGTCCGGCACGAACCCGTGCGGCGAGATCATCCTGAAGTCGAAGCAGTTCTGCAACCTGACCGAGGTCATCGCGCGCGCGTCCGACACCAAGGAGACCTTGCTCCGGAAGACCCGTCTTGCGACCATCCTCGGCACGTACCAGTCGACGCTGACCAATCTTCCGTACCTTTCCAAGGAATGGACGGAAAATTGCGAATCGGAGCGTCTCCTTGGCGTCTCCATCACGGGGCAGTGGGATTCGAAGGCGGTACGCGACGCCTCGGTACTCGAAGCGATGCGTGCGGAGACCATAGCGGTTAACAAGAAGTACGCGGCGAAGTTCAAGGTGAACCAGTCGACCGCGATAACGTGCGTGAAGCCGTCCGGCACCGTGTCGAAGACCTTCGATGTGGCTTCCGGCATGCATCCCCGGTTCGCGCCGTACTACATCCAGCGCATCCGCATCAGCGCGACCGATTCCCTCTTCAAGATGCTCAAGGATCAGGGCGTGCCGTATTACCCGGAGGTGGGACAGAACGCGGAGACGGCGAACACCTTCGTCCTCGAGTTCCCGGTGAAGTCGCCCGATGGCGCTATCACCAAGGACGATATCTCCGCCTTGGATCAACTCGAGCACTGGAAGCTCGTCAAGAAGCACTACACGGAGCACAATCCGTCGGTCACCATCTCAGTGGGTGAGGACGAGTGGATCGCCGTCGCGAATTGGGTCTATGAGAACTGGGATATCGTCGGCGGGCTCTCCTTCCTTCCGCGCTCGAATCACGTGTACCGCCTCGCGCCTAACGAGCCCATCACGAAGGCGCAGTACGACCAGATGGTGGAGCGCCTCGGGAACATCGACTACGGCAAGCTCTATCAGTATGAGCGGCAGGATGAGACGGAGCTGAAGAAGGAGTTGGCGTGTGTTTCTGGCACCTGCGAGATCGTTTAGGTCGGTCGCCTAGAATCGCGATCTGCCGCGGTAAGGAGCCCCCCGGCTCCTTTCGTCGTATATCTAATACGCCTCCAGGCGCCTCAGCTCCTCGCCTTGCGGCTCATCGATTCTAGACGACCTCGGCGAAAGCTACAGGGCTAATGAAAAGAACCACCTTACGGTGGTTCTTTTCATTAGAGTCGGGACCAGGGCAATAAGCCGAATTCTGTCGTGTGTCGCGGCGAATCCCGCGACTGGACGATCATCTATCTGGGACGATGCTCGCGCATCGCCTCGAGCGGCGCTTCCATCTTGCGACGGACTCGGCCTTGCATCGAAGTAAGGATTTAGCCGTTTCATTCCTGCCTCGCGGCAGACCTATTCCGGAAACCGGAATTCCTATCCTTTCAGAGTCGGACGTTTCTGTTCGCACCTCGCGCCTTGCGGCGGACGGGGATTACCCGCTACCGTTCTGCGCCCTAGGGCGCCGATGTTCGGACTTTCCTCCCCCCACCACTTTGCATCCAACGTCCGCAATGCAGTGCCGGACGGATTACCTCTTGCGGAACGTCTCTACCTATACCGCAATTAGGTACAAAGTGGTGGGGGGCGATCGCCTTGCCTGGTCCGGAAATATAGTACCACGAATTCAGGTACGACGCCAGCTCGGCATTCCGCATTACGACACGAAAATCGCTCTCAACAGAGATTCGTGCAGGCTCCCGAGACGCCGCGCTATACTTATCCGCATTATCGGGAGGGCGTTGTTAGCGTGTCACGATTCATGGAATACGTATCAGCACAGACGTCGAGGAAGGGATTCTCGTTCGATAGCGCCGCGGTCTACGCACTCGCGGCGACGATAGCGGTCGCGGGCCTGATCGCGATCCCGTATGCCGGGATCCCGTTCCTTGCGACGAAGGTCGCGGTATTAGCAGCAGGCGCGATACTCGCCTTGGCGCTCTTCATCCTCGCGCGCCTCATCCGCGGGAATATCATCCTGCCGCCCGTCGCGCTCATCGGGGCGATGTGGCTCGTGCCGCTCGCGTACCTCTTGTCCGCGCTCTTCTCCGGAACCGGCATCGCGCGCGGATTCTTCGGCGCTGAGTTCGAGACCGACACCGCTGGCTTCGTCGTCTTGGTCGCCTTGATCGGGTCTTTGGCAGCGCTTACGCTGCGCCGACGCGCGGAGTACGCGAACGCCTACCGAATCCTCATGGGCGCGTTCCTCCTCATGCTTATCGTGCAGCTCGTATTCATCGCTGTAGCGCAGTACTCGCCGACCTCTATCGGCGCGACCGCGAACCTCATCGGCACCTTCGCTGACATGGGTGCTATCGCGGGTCTCGGTGCGGCGCTCTCCCTGATGGCGCTCCGTTTCCTCCAGTTTGCGCCTCGGGTGAAGTCTCTCATGTGGGGAGGTATCGTCGTATCCCTCTTCTTCCTCGCGGTCGTGAATTCGAGCCTTATCTGGGTGCTCACGGGCCTCGTTGCGCTCGGCCTCTTCATCGAAGCAGTGATGCGCCGCCGTCCGGCAGCAGGCGACACCGACCTCGACGGCGTGGAGATCGTGGCTGCGACGCCAACCGAGAGCGGGAACGCTTCGGGTGCAGGTATCGGCGCGCCCCTGGTGGTGCTCGCCGTCTCGCTTTTCTTCCTCATAGGGTCCTCGACCATCGGCTCGGCGCTGGCGTCGTCCTTGGGCGCACAAACCCTCGACGTCCGTCCGTCATGGCAGGCGACCTTCGATATTGGCAGCCACACGTACGCGACCTCGCCGATATTCGGCGCAGGCCCCGCTACCTTCGGTGAGGAGTGGGTGAGGTTCCGCGACCCGGCGCTCAACGAAACGCCATTCTGGACCGTTGATTTCCTCTCCGGCATCGGCTTCATCCCGACGTCATTCGTGACGACCGGCGCGGTAGGCGCTCTCGCGTGGATCTTCTTCCTCGGCGCCTTCCTCTACGCCGGTACGCGCTTCCTTCTCTTGCGCGCACCTGCTGACAGCTTCCTGCGGTTCGTCTCGCTCTCATCCTTCGTCGGCGCGTTGTTCCTCTACACCTTGATGGTATTCGCGGTTCCAAGCGCGCTCGTCATCGCTCTCGCGTTCTTCTTGACCGGACTCTTCATCTCGACGATGCGGCACGGCCAGGGGGCATCCGAGTGGGGTGTCGCGTTCGCCCGGAGCCCGCGCATCGGGTTCGTCATCGTCTTCGCGCTGACCCTTATACTCCTCGCTTCGGTCTATAGCGTCTACACGGTCGTCGAGCGCTACCTCGCGCAGGCGTACCTCCTTGGCGCGAC
>CAZMFT010000014.1:0-6853 GCA_964565655.1 uncultured Candidatus Saccharibacteria bacterium | reverse complement strand
GCGTCTACACGGTCGTCGAGCGCTACCTCGCGCAGGCGTACCTCCTTGGCGCGACAAATGCGCTCGCTGCAGGGAACGTCGGCGCGGCAGAAGCCGCGGGCGCGAGCTCCACATTGTTCCAACCGTCGGATAGGAGCTACCGCGTCGAGAGCGCGATCGGCCTCGCTAAGATGAACGCGATCGCCTCTGACGCGTCGCGTCCGCAGGCAGAGCGCCAGGAAGCATTCCAGGCGGCGCTGCGCGAGAGCATCGCAGACGGGCTTACGGCGACCCAATTGAATCCGAACGATTACCGCAACTGGATGCAGCTCGCGAACGTGTACGCGACTGTCGTCCCGCTTAACGTCGCCGAGGCGTATGAGAGCGCACAGACCGCGTACGGCCGCGCGAAGGAATTGAATCCGACGAGTCCGTCTATCCCGTACCTCATGGCGCAGCTCGAGATCGCGAAGGGGAACCTTACGGAGGCGGAGCGTCTTCTCGTCGAGGAGACCATACCGCTGAAGCGCAACTACACGGAGGCGATATTCCTTCTCTCCCAGCTCGAAGTGCGGATGGGGAAGGCCAAAGAGGCTCTCGAAGCCGCTGAAGCTGCGGTATTCCTCGCTCCTCGCGAGCCGGGCGTCGTGTTCCAGGTAGGTATCCTGCGGCTCGCGACGGGGAACACCGACGGCGCTATCGCCGCGCTCTCGGCCGCGGTCGCGATAGACGGAAATTACGCGAACGCGCACTTCTTCCTCGCGGTCGCACATGCTTCGAAGAAGGATTATCCGGCGGCTATCGCCGAGCTCCGCATCGTCGGCTCGCTCGCAGGCGATAACCAGGCCGCCGTCGCGTCCTACATCGCGGAGCTCGAGAAGGGTAAGAATCCGTTCCCGGCGACCCTCTCTCTGACTCCGGTCGCAGAGCCAGCTCCTGAAGCTGCCGCGGTCGCGCCAGCTGCGACGACTCCTGCGCCGTAGCGCTCGCGGCGGGACATGGTCGGACGATTGCTCCGGAGGTTCGAAGCCCCGGTACGTGGCCTCCATGAGGCCGCGTACCTTATCGCAGGGCTCACGCTCGCAAGCCAGGCGCTCGCGCTTTTGCGCGATCGCCTTTTTGCGGGCTCCTTCGGCGCAGGAGAGACCCTGGATCTCTATTACGCGGCATTCCGCATTCCGGACCTGGTGTTCGCTCTAGTGGCGTCCCTCGTCTCCGCGTACGTCCTCATCCCGCGTATCGCGACGGCAGCGAATGAGGACGCGCGACGCCTCGTGAGTCACGCTGCATCCTTCCTCCTCATCTTCGGAGGAGCGCTGGCGCTTCTCTTAGCCGCCCTCGCTCCGGCACTCCTCTTCATCCTCTTCCCGGACTTGAGGGATGCGGCGGACGCAGAGGGATTCGTCGCGCTCTCGCGCATCCTCTTGCTGCAGCCCATACTCCTCGGGCTCTCCGCGATACTCATGGCGGTGACACAGGTGAAGCGACGGTTCTTCGTGTTCGCGCTCTCGCCGGTGCTCTACAACCTCGGCATCATCGGCGGCATATTCCTCTATCCCGAATACGGGCTTCCCGGCATCGGCTGGGGCGTCGTCGCCGGCGCCGCGGCTCACCTCGCGTTGCAGCTTCCGACCATCGCGCGCGAGCGCATGCTGCCGCGCTTCACATTCCCCGACTTCTCGCTCATGAAGAGCGTGATCCAGGATTCCGTGCCCCGCTCGATGGCGCTCGGTGTCGGCTCCCTGACGGTGTTCGCGCTCACGACCTTGGCCGCAGGCACGGGTGACGGGGGGATATCGGTCTTCACGCTGGCGCTGAATCTCGCGGCGGTGCCGCTCGCCTTGATAGGCGCATCCTACGCCACCGCGGCCTTCCCGACCTTAGCGGAAAAGGCAGGACAGGGAGACGGGAGCGAGTTCCGCGCCACGCTCTCCGCCGCCCTGCGGCATCTCATCTTCTGGTCGGCCTCGGTGACCGTGCTCGTCATCGTCTTGCGGGCCCATCTCGTGCGGACGATATTCGGTGCCGGCGCGTTCGATTGGGAGGCGACGCGGCTCACGGCGGCGATACTCGCGGTATTCGCGGTAGGACTCATCGCGCAGGGCATCATCCTGCTTGCCTCGCGCGCGTTCTATGCGGCGCGGCGCTCATGGAATCCGCTCGTCATACAGCTTGCGGGGCTCGTGGTGTCGGTGGGTGGCGCGCTCGGGATGCTCGCGGTCGCGCGCGCCTATCCTTCAGTGGGCTTCTTCTTCGAGGCGCTCTTGCGCATCACTGACCTGCCAGGTACCGATGTCCTCTTCATCGCGATAGGCGGCGCGCTAGGGCAGCTCTTCATGGGAGCCGTGGCGCTCGTAACGCTCTCGCAGGTGGCGCCGGGAGTCGCGCGCGGCATGGTGCGCCCGCTCTCGGAAGGCCTCGGCGCCGCAATCATCGGCGGAAGCGCTGCGTACCTGACGCTCTTCCTGCTCGGGAATATCGCGCCGCTGTCGACCTTGGCCGCCGTCTTCACGCAGGGGCTCGTCGCTGGTATCGTGGGTCTTGCGGCGTCCGTCCTCGTGCTTCTCCTCCTCGAGAACAAGGAATTCAAGGATCTCTACCGATCCCTCCGAGGGCTTCGTGCTCGCGCGCTTCCGCCACAGTCCGAGTTCTAGCCGCTTTTCGGCGCGTCCGGGTTCAGGGGTACCTATGAACATACGAAATTTCTCTATCATCGCACATATAGACCACGGCAAGTCGACCCTCGCGGATCGGCTCCTCGAGCGTACCGGCACCATCGAGGCGCGGAAGATGCGCGATCAGGTGCTCGACAAGATGGATCTCGAGCGCGAGCGCGGCATCACGATAAAGATGCAGCCCGTCAGGATGAAGTACCGGACGAAGGCGGGGGAGGAATACGTGATGAATCTCATCGATACGCCCGGCCACATCGATTTCTCATACGAGGTCTCGCGCGCCTTGAAGGCCGTCGAGGGCGTCCTTCTTCTCGTCGACTCGACCCAGGGCGTGCAGGCGCAGACCCTGACGACGCTCCAGATGGCGAAGGACGCAGGCTGCATCATTGTCCCGGTCCTCTCGAAGATCGACTCGCCGTACGCCCGGGTGCCAGAGATTCGCGAAGCGGTGTCGAAGCTCCTCTCGGTAGATCCGGAGACCGTGCTTACGGTGTCCGGCCGCACGGGAGAGGGCGTCGAGGACCTCCTCGAGGCGATCGTCGAGCGAGTGCCCGCGCCGCGCGCATCGGTAGGCGGCGAGGCCCGAGCGCTCATCTTCGATTTCTCGTATTCGACGCATCGCGGTATCGCGGTGTATGCCCGCGTCTTCGACGGCGCCGTTAAGAAGGGTATGCCCTTGAAATTCCATGCGGCCGATAAGCAATTTGTAGCGCTCGAGACCGGCATCTTCATGCCGGACGAGACGCCTGCAGAGACGCTCTCGGCAGGGGAGATAGGGTACATCGTGACCGGCGTCAAAGAGGCGGGTGTCGTCGCGGTCGGTGACACGGTAGGCGAGGCGAAGGGTCGTATGGAGGCTCTCGGGGGCTTCGCGCGTCCGCGTCCCGTGGTCTGGGCCTCGGTCTACCCTGAAAGCCAGGATGACCTCACCGACCTGCGCCAAGCGCTCGAGCGCCTGCGCCTCACTGATTCATCCTTGTCGTTTGAAGAGGAGTCCTCCGGCGTTCTCGGCCGCGGCTTCCGCTGCGGATTCCTCGGCATGCTCCACCTCGAGATCATCACCGAGCGCCTGCGGCGCGAGCACGACCTTTCGCTTATCGTCACTATCCCGACGATCGCGTATACCGTGACCCACAAGCACGGCAAGCGCGACATCTACTACACGCCATCCCGGTTCCCGGAATATGGTGATATCGAGCTCATCGAGGAGCCATGGGTGAAAGTGACCCTCATCACGCCGTCAGATACGCTTTCTTCCTTCGTGCAGCTTTTCCACGATCATGAGGCGAATATGACCGATACGAACGCGTACGAGGACGGTCGCATCGAGCTTTCGGCCGAGATGCCGCTGCGAGAACTCATGCGCGGGTTCTTCGACCGCGTGAAGAACGTCTCCTCGGGCTACGCGTCCCTTTCTTACGAATTTCTCGACGAAAGACCGGCGGACGTGGTGCGTCTCGATATACTGGTGGCCGACGAGCCGGTGCCGGCCTTCGCGCGCGTCGTCTCGCGTCGTCGCGTCGAAGAGGAGGCAGAGCGCATGGTAGAGAAGCTTCACGCGGTGCTCCCCAAGCAGCTCTTCGTTACGAAGATACAGGGCATGGCCTTGGGTCGCATCATCTCGTCCCGAACCCTTTCAGCGATGCGGAAAGACGTGACCGGATACCTCTACGGCGGCGACGTGTCTCGCAAGATGAAGCTCCTGCAGAAGCAGAAGCGCGGTAAGAAGAAACTGAAGGCGCACGGCAAGGTGGATATACCGGAGGAGGTATTCATGAAGATGGTGCAGGACTCCGAACGCTAGAGCGGGCTTTATCAAAAAAGCCGACGTTAATTATGTATCATATATGATACATAATTAACGTCGCATGTAAGCCACTTTTCGAGTACTGCAGGGGCTTGCTATCATGGATCGATGCGCCGCTCGCTCCGTACCTTCCGCCGCGTACCGTTCAAGGACATGGCCATCGCCGCCTTGTTCTCTATAGGTATCGTCTGGGCGTTATCCCTTGTCTGGGATATTGCGGCGAAGGAGGAACGCGCGCGCGAGGGCGTTGCGGGTACGAAGCAAGAATTCGCGGCCTTGGCAAGTCGCGAGGCGACCCTAAAGCGCGATCTGGATGAGCTCGCGACGCCGCGCGGGCAGGAGGCGGCGATGAGGGAGGCGCTGGGAGTTGCGAGGCCCGGCGAGGAGGTTATCATCGTGGTGCCTCCGGAGGAGGCTCCGCCGCCTCCGCCCAAGAAGCATTGGTGGCAAGGCTGGTTCGATTGGTTTTAAGCTTCGGGTAGCAAGAAATGCGGGTATGGTTTAGTGGTAGAACGCCGGTTATTTCATTAGTGCAGGATTGGTTTAGTGGTAGGACGCGACCTTCCCAAGGTTGAGGCACGAGTTCGATTCTCGTATCCTGCACTAAGGAAATAACCGATGAAAAGCTACCCCCATAGCTTTTCATTCCCTCGGCTGAGTCCCCGGTTCGATTCTCGTATCCCGCACACAGCAAAAAACCGATGAAATAGTCTCCCAGACCATTTCATTTCCCAAGCAACGGGCGGGAGTTCGATTCTCCCTATCCGCACTAAGCAGGCAAGCGACGAGCGACTTTGACATTTATAATGTGTAGTGTTTTAATGCGGACAGATAACCAGCGACAGGAGAATCGACATGCCTCCCGCGAAGCGCTCGTCAATCATCATTCGGCCGTTCGAGTTGCACCAGATTCATCCGCGAACGGAACCTGACCTCGATCTTACGAGAGTCGGGTGCCTGTATCTGGCAGCCGCGCTCTTGCAGAGCTCGTGGATCTACCTGGTTCTCGCGAACTGGGGGCTCACGCTTCGATACCTCGACCTCGATTGGCTCGGATACGTCTTCGGAATGATCTGGGTCGCGATGGCTGTATCGGTCCCGTTCCTCGCCTATATCGGCGCACGCCTCATCCTTGCAAGCCGCGACCCACGTACTCGCCTCATCCAGGATGAGCGCCAGAGGAAGCGCGCTCGATGGGTCATCGGCCTTCTCCTGCTCGGCATCGCCGTCGATGCGCTCGCGTTCCCCCTGGTCATCACCCAGACGGATGCGGAGACAGCGCTCTTCGTCTCGCTCTTCATGGGCGGACGTGTGATGCAGGTCAATCTGGAAGCCATATTTAGCTACTACGACTGACCGATGCCGCCCCGACGCTCTGGGGCGGCATCTTTCCGTTATCCACAGACCCCCTGTGCTATACTTTCGGTCTAAAGGAATACACATGGACAAGAACGTCACCATCTACAGCACGCCGACCTGCCATTTTTGCCAGCTTTCGAAGGATTTCTTCAAGGAGAACAACATCGCGTACACGGAGCACAATGTGCAGACGGACTTGGAGAAGCGTAAGGAGATGGTCGAGAAGTCCGGTCAGATGGGTGTCCCGGTCATCACGGTAGGGGACGAGATCGTCGTCGGGTTCGACAAGGAGCAGCTCTCGAAGCTCCTCGGGGTAGGGGCGTAAGGAAAGCGCGAGTAAGCGAAAAGAGGCGCGTAAGCGCCTCTTTTCGCGTGTGCCCCCACCAGGAATCGAACCCAGATCTTTCCCTTAGGACGGGACTGCTCTATCCATTGAGCTATGAGGGCGGTGTACGGAAGATACCATAAACAGGGCTCGGTCACGGATACTTTTCTGCTGAAAAGTTCCGCGACCCCGCCTCGCGCCGTCGCGCTCCGGCATTCGAGCCCGCCCGGAAGCGCCCCCAGCGCTTCCTTCCTATGCCCATACTTCGTATGTGCTTGGAGGCGGGCTCGAACCGCCGACCCCATCCTCTTCAGGGATGTGCTCTACCAACTGAGCTATCCAAGCAATCACTCAACTTTGTACTGCTCCAGGAGTTTTTGCAAGTCATCGATATTGTAGCCTGATTCGCCATTTTCCGTGCCCTGGAGGAGGTCGAGATACGGTCCGATAAGCATCATGGAGAAATAGAGCGATAGGCCGATAAGGACTACCCATACGACGACTTTTATGAAGTATCCATACCAAGCCTGGCGATTCATGGAGCGCAAGAGGGCGTTAGTATCATTTGCGACGCGCAAATTCTCTTCAAGGAGTTTCTTGAGTTCCGGGTCCATGCAGCGAGTATACCAGGGACATTCTTGCCCGCGTCACCGTTCCGTACTACACTCCGCCCGGCACGTATCACACGAGGAGGAAGACATGGCCAAG
>CAZMFT010000013.1:0-21333 GCA_964565655.1 uncultured Candidatus Saccharibacteria bacterium | reverse complement strand
TCGTCTCCCAGGAGAAATCCTGGTCGAACATGAAATTCCCGAGAGAGTAGAAGATTGGCCTTCCCTTGTAGATCTCCAGGGGCTGCACGACATGCGGGTGCGTACCGATGACAACATCCGCACCGGCGTCTATGAACGCCCGGGCGGCTCTCGTCTGTACGGCATTCGCGACATAGACGTACTCGTCTCCCGCATGCATGGTCGCGACAAGATAATCGCACCGCGAACGAAGCGCTTCTATCTCCTGCGCGACAGATGCAGGGTCGGGATAGATGAATCCTTGGTATCCGACAAAGCAGGTGCGCAGTCCGCGTATATCGGTCTCGACCGAGAGATCGGTATCGATGTTGTGCGGAGAGCCGTAATAGCTCACGCCCGAGAACGAAAGGTGACCGCGCGTCTCAGCGAGCCCCGTAAGGCCAAAATCATCCGTATGATTATTCGAAAGCGTCGCGATTCGCACATTGAGCCGCGCAAGCAGCTCTGCGAATCGCGGATCGGAGGTGAACTCGAGCCGGCTCGAGTCGATAGAGGCGACCGATTCCCTATCGGTGAGCGTCGTCTCAAGGTTTACGACGACCGCATCACTCTCTTTCATGACCGTAGCCACTCCAGCGAAAAGGCTATCGTCCCCGTAGGTAGTCGCATGGCGGCGTACACCGCGATCGAACATAACGTCGCCCGTAAAGAGTATGGTGACAGGCTCCGGCGAAAGCGCCGGCAGCGCATCGATGACGATATCCACCGCCTCGACACGGAACGCCTCGTCATAAGCAAGATACGTGACAGCCCCAATGCCGATAGGGACGATAATGAGTAGTATCCATTTCATACGGTGGACCATAGCGGGTTCGAACCGCTGACCTCGTCAATGCGAATGACGCGCTCTACCTGTCTGAGCTAATGGCCCGACGACGATGAATCCCTCGGTCGGGCCGCCGGGAATCGGTCACAGCTCATTTCCTGCTAGAAATGGCCGCGACCCCGCCTCGCGTCGTCACGCTCCGGCCTTCGATTCCGACGTCTTTCCGATCGATGAATCCCTCGGTCGGGCCGCCGGGAATCGAACCCGGTCCTTACGAACCCGAATCGCATGTACTACCGGTATACTACGGCCCGACCCGGAGATTCATCATGTGCGCTCTATAGGATTCGAACCTATGACCTTACGCGTGTGAAGCGTACGCTCTAACCAACTGAGCTAAGAGCGCGCTCGTATAAGGTAGCGCACAGGGCTGATTCGCTCAATCCGAGAGCTGCGACTAGTAACCTACGAGTCCGGTCGCTACCGAGTAGGTGAAGGCGGAAACGACCGCAGACAGGAACGCTCCCCATGCCATATCAGCGAACGTTACCGAAAGCGGCCAATCCCGAAGCGTCGCGAGGTTCGTAAGGTCATAAGCCGCATACGCAAAGAATCCAAATAACGCGCCGAGCGTGAACGCGGTCACGACCGAACGCGCCTCGATCGCAGGCACGACCACGAATACGGCAAGACCGAGCGCGTAGACGACATAGAACGCGACTGCTGCTGGGATATTGAAAGAAGCCGCGAACAGGTGCCCTATGCCCTCTTGGTAAAACCCGCGCGCGATGATGCCAATCCAGAGAAAATCTATAGCACCGATGACGGGTGCAGCGATCGCAGTAAGGATGACGTACAGCATAGATGAGGGCTTAGGTGGTAAAGAATAGTGCCTCAAGTATGGCACGTCGCTTCGGGTCGAAGCTCGCGCGCACGAACTCGTACCGGGTCATATCGCCTTCGAAGCGCTCGTCGTCAACGAGAGCAATAGCCTCATCGAGCGTCGTAGGAATGACGGTTATGCGCTCGCCTGCGTCGGGCTTGATGTCAGCTATCTTCTGGCAGTCGCGAGCGACGAACAGGTACATCGCCCAGTCGAGCTTCGTTATTGGCTGATACGCCTTCCACAGCTCCCAATCGTTTGACTCGCAACCCGTTTCTTCCTTGAGCTCGCGCTTCGCAGCCGTAAACGCATCCTCGCCCGGATCTATGCGCCCTCCCGGGAACGTAAGGACGGAGCCGCGAGCCGGCTGTTCATCCTCGAGCATGAGGAGTTTCCGGTCGGCTGTCGTAGCGACGACGGCGACCGTGTCGTCACGCTTTGCTTTCTCGAACGTGCGCATGGTTCCGTCGAACTGCACCTGCTCCCACTGGTAGATATCGAAGATCTCGCCAGTAAATACTTTCTTCGCCTCCGGTGGCATCGGCTGACGGGAGACAGGGCGAGATATGTTCATGTACTGAGTATACAAATCACTATAGTTTGAACAAAAGAAACGCCGCCCGGGTGAAGGGCGGCGTGCCTCGGCCTTACGGCTTCGGCGGATTGAGAGGCGGGAGCTTATCCTCAACTTCGTGGTAGGTGGTTCCTGATCCGAAGAGCACCTCCCAGTTCTTGGCGACTCCGACTAGCGCTCCCACACCGACGAGTGCGCTGGCGATGACGACCGTGAACCAGAACTGTCCGCGACCGGAATTGAGCTCCACTTCTGCCAGGTTCCGCGCCGCCTCAATGCGTGCTTCGGTCGAATCCTTCTCATGAAGAGGAATTTCGCCAGGACGGCGACAGTCGAATTGGGACATTGAGTGCCCTCCTTTCTGGTTAGGACTATAGCACGAAAATTGCAGATTTACAACCCTTTGTGGATTACCGGCTCAAGATGTAGCTGCAGGAGCCTTGGAACTTCCCTTCCGCGATGCGCTTCACCTGATGCGGAGTGCCTGGCACATCCACCGAGACGCTTACCTCGTACTCATTGCAGGAGAGCTTGTTCTCATCAACTGTTATGGACCATCGACCATCGACGACCGGTACCTCCCGCCCGTATGCGCTGTGCGTGTCGCCGTTCTTGAACCGGAGCGCGACCTGGACATGCACGGTATCCGTATTCTGCGCGGTACCGGATATCACTTTATTGCCCTCGGTCTTCAAGAGGGAGGCTGCGTCGATGGTCGCCGTCGGCTTCCCGAGGCCCGGGAGCGGAAGCGATCCGCCGTTATTCACGAAGAGCGAGAGCTGGATAAGGATGACGGCCGCGATACAGACGCCGATGAGGATGAGTGAGTCTTTCATACTGGGTATGATAGCCCCCTCATCCTGGGTTTCTCAGGGCGCATGAGCGAGACTGTGCAGAACTAGCGCGTTTGGAAATCTATCCTATAATGTCCCGGACGGGCCCTACGTAAGCGTACGGACCCGTTCCGCGTCGAGATTTCGCAGATGCGAGCATCGCTCCATCTACTCCTCGTCACGGGCCGTTAGCTCAGTTGGTAGAGCACCTCATTTGCAATGAGGGGGTCGCAGGTTCGAATCCTGTACGGTCCACCCCAGTAGACAAATCGGCTGAAAAGGCCGATTTTGTCGCAAAGACTAAGGATACTTCTGAAGTTCCAAATTTCTGTCCGTCATAAACAACGCCAGAAAGAAATTGGAACAGCTGGAGACGTACCTTGGTCTCAAACGAAGCCTTACGCCATACAGAGCTAGGAGAGCGTAGGAACTCTTCTGCAAGCTCTAAAGCTCCCTCCACGTTGTAGCGCTTGTCGTCTCGAAGCATAAGCTGAGCACGTAGCTCCTCTCGTTCCTTCTGGAACCGATTCAGTTGAGAGGACATGACCTCATCGCTATACGGGCGTATAATCGCGATGTTTATGGCAAATCGCTTTCAAATCCTTTCCTTGTCCGGTGGAGGCTATATGGGTCTCTATACCGCTTCTGTTCTCGAAAAGTTGGAAGAAACGCTCGGTGCGCCAATCGCATCACGCTTCGACCTCATAGCCGGAACATCCATTGGCGGCATCATTGCACTTGGTCTCGCGTCAGGTCTTCCAGCGAAGAAGATTCGTGAAGCGTTTCAAGCGCATGGATCGTCAATCTTCACGAACAAGCCTCCTGCTCAGGGTATGCGTGCATTGCGAGAAATGCTCGGAAGCGCAAACCGTGCGAAGTATCGGCAAGAAAACCTCAAGGCTGCTATCAGTGAGATGGTGAATCCTACGTTGAGAATAGGGGACCTGAAACGGCCTGTGCTGATACCAACCGTTAATCTCACAACGGGGAAACCGCAGATGTTCAAGACACCGCATCACGATACGCTTGTGCGCGACAAGCATCTGATGGTGGTAGATGTTGCGCTGGCAACCTCTGCAGCTCCTACGTACTTTCCGTTGGCTCAGATAGGAGATTCGTTGTACGCAGATGGCGGTATGTACGCAAACTCCCCAGACCTCATGGCATTCCATGAAGCGAAGAAGTTCCTCGGAACAAAAGAGGAGGATATTCGTGTCTTGAGCATCGGAAGCACTAGCTCAAATTTTTCCTTCTCGCACTCGGGAGGCACAGACCTGGGGTGGATGCAGTGGATGAAGGATGCCCGACTTCCTTCGGTCATGATTGCTTCGCAGCAATTCATCGCAGACATCCTAATGCAGCACACGATGGGAGACCGTTACTTTAGGATTGATACGGCTCAGTCGCCTGAACAGGAACGCAGCATCGGCCTTGATGTTGCATCGGAAGCTGCAACGCGAGACCTTCTCGCGCTTGCTGAAGCCGCAGTGCAGGCCGCGCTCCCGAAGCCATTCGTGAAGGAAATACTTCAGCACGAAGTACCAGATATTAACTTCAAATAGTATGAGCAAAGCATCACATCTTTTCTACTCTACAGACAAAGACAAGAAGACGCTGCATCGCGCTATCACGCCCTCAGACGTACAGCAGGAAATCCAACAGGAACGTTGGCAGAGCCTGCGAGACTGGCTAGCTCCAGACCTGAACGAAGCAACAGGCTACTCGGTCTCGTCCTGGCTACAAGGTTCGTACAAGTACCACACGCAAATTAGGCCAGCATCGAAGTTCCAGGAATCTGACATCGACCTCGGTCTCTACCTCGAGTGGGACGGAGCCCCTGGCGATGGCGCGTACTCTCCTAAGGAACTAAAGGACTTGGTGCAAGAAAGCCTCAAGGCATACGCGGCAGAGTCGGAAAATGTAAAAGAAGTGGTAGAGCCTGCCAAGACTCGCTGTGCCCGCATCCGTTTCAAGAATGGATTCCATATTGACGTTCCGGTCTACCACCTCAACCCAGCTACGGGGAAATGCATGCTTGCAACGGAAGACGACGAATGGGAGGACTCTGACCCCGAGACGCTCTATAACTGGTTCCTAGACAAGTACCCCGAAGAAGGCGGAGGGAAGGTTCGTCGTCTCATTCGCTACCTCAAGATGTGGTCCGCTCTTCATATTGCCGAACCGAAGCGCCCCTCTTCAACCATGTTGAGTGTGTTGGTGGCAGAAGCGTTCCCAATTCTCAATGACGAAGAGACGGACGGCGACGAGAATGCGCTTCGCAATGTCATTGAAGAAATCTTGGAACGACTAAGTGCAGACCGTATGGTGCGGAACCCAGTGAATTACTCCGAAGACTTGAATCGTCTGAGTGATGAAGACTTCGACAGCTTCTACGAGAAGCTGGAAGAGCTGCTTGCTAATGCCGACAAAGCGCTTGCATCCGCGAACGAGTTTGAGGCGTCGTCCCACTGGACCGAAGCGTTCCACCACTTCTTTCCCATTCCGGACCCGAAGGAAGCAGCCAGCAAAGCCCTCATACCAGTTCGTTTCGTTCCGCAGGTTGCGGTTAGAGCAGTTGCCGACAATAACGCCAGCTACGTTGTAAACGGTGTGAATCGCATCGGCCCTATTCTTCGTGGCTGCACTATTACCTTTACGGTCTCTAATGCTCACGAGTTGCCAGCAGGGAGCACCATAGACTGGGTAGTGCGCAACGACAGTGAAGAATCCGACTTCGAGAATGACCTCGGACACATCGCTACAGGTCTTGGTCATACTTGGCATGAGAACTCTGCCTACAAAGGCACGCACTTCATGGATATGACCGCGAGGCATCCCGTGTTCGGCATCCTCGGTTTCGTTCGCATTCCCGTAGACATCACGGGTACGTTTATGGTTCCGCGCAACCCTCCTAAACCCAAGTGGACTAGGCTTCGCCGACGTCGTTAATACATTATCAGCAGCTTTCCATTAGGCCTGACGGCCATACAATGCTTATGGTCGATTTTATTCGCCCTAAGGAAAACCGTATGGCTAAGTCAACACGTAATGCAGGTAAGGCCTGGACTCCTGCACAGAAGCAGGAGCTTAAGAAGCTGGCAAAGGGTAATACGCCCACGGGAGTCATGACTATCAAGCTCGGGCGCACCAAGGCTGCGATTCAGAACAAGGCTCAAGAGCTCGGGGTCAGTCTTAAGCCGGTCAACCAGCGACCCTATAATCGTCGCAAGAAGGGGTAAACGGGAATATGTGCCTATATAACGAGAGCTCGAGGTCTGAGACGGGACAGAATTCAGAGTAGCAGCAAGGCACGACCAGGAATGCGCGGTCTCGGCACACCCTCCCAGCAAAGGCCACCGAAAGGTGGCTTTGTGCCACACCGCACAGATACGATGGTTCGAATACTATGCAGTAGGTAAGAGCTAGAGAGGAAACCGTAATCCATTCGCAGACGTTCAAGTGAGCTTCACTTTTAGACATGGACAGGAGCCTTATTCTTAAGGATTTCAGCAAGGCGAGCGGACTCCTTCGCAAACTCGTTCAAAAGTTCCAAACCGGCGTCCACAATCAGCCAGCCGCACTGTGTAAGCAGTGCGGCTGTTGCTGTTGTGAGACTGTACAGGATTCGAAAGGCGGAGGCGGTGTACAAGCGAGTCCGCGAGGCTTGTCGACGAGCCGGGATCGCAGAAATTCCGGGCAGGAATTATCTGTGACCGAATCTGTACGGTCCACTCAACCCCTACTCTTTCGGCACCATATCGATCTTCGCCGCAAGGACGAAGTCGTTCTCGGAAAGACCTTTTATCTCGTGGGTCGAAAGCCGGATACCGACTCTGCCCCAGGAAAGTTCGATATCGGGATGGTGCCCTTCATCCTCTGCCAATTTCCCGACCCTGTTCACGAAGGTGAGTGCAGTCCAGAAGTCCTTGAATTTGAACTCGCGGGATATCTCGGTCGCGTCCTCGTTTAGTTTCCACTCTGGAATATGCACCATCATGTCCTCAGCCTGCGGCTTCGTCATCGGCGGGAAGTCCTTATCCCCGCATGGCACGCAATGCTTGTCAGAAAGTCCGGTCATCGTTTAAGAGCGAGTCCGACAAGGTGGTCGAGGAAGTGCGGGAACGAGAGTCCGACCGCAGCGACTGCTTTAGGCATCAGTGATTCGGAGGTCATACCAGGGAGCGTATTCGTCTCAAGGTAATAGACACCGGATGGAGCCACGATGAAATCAGAACGGGAGTAGTGACGGAGCCCGAGTGTCTCATGCGCAAGCCGCGCGACACGGGAAAGCTCATCAGCGACATCGCGCGAGAAGCGCCCTGGGCATATCTCGGAACTTGTTCCGGAATACTTCGCGTCATAGGAGAAGAAGTCGCGCGGGGGCGGCACTATCTCTATGGGTGGAAGCGCGTAGAAGGACTCCCCGCGAAGCCCCTCGAGGATGCCGACCGTCGCTTCAACTCCGACGATGCGCTCTTCGATAAGCACTCCTTTGGCGCCGTCATTGAGAAGCGAGATCGCCGCTTCATAGACCGGCTGGTATCCGCCGACGATAGAGACGCCCACTGAAGAGCCCCAACCTACCGGCTTCACGACGACCGGTTGGTGGAAGGTACGTATCGCCTCATGGACGCCCTCAGCTGCGCCGGCCAAGGATTCGATATACACATCACGCGCCACCCGTATGCCCGCTCCTTTAGCTGCATGCTTCGTGAGCGCCTTGTGCATTGCGACATGAGACGCGAACGGCGATGAGCCCGTATATGGAACGCCTGCGGTCTCAAGAAGGCGCTGCACCTGTCCATCCTCGCCGTATTCGCCATGGAGCCCGATAAGGGCGATATCAATCGTCCGGAGCGCATCCATAGGCGATACTTCGCGGCCGCGATCGTGCCACGCGCCTTTGCGGTCTATATACAGGTCGCGCACGGTGTAGCGCTCCGAGGGCAGGTGCGCGATCATCGCCGCCCCTGACTTAAGGGATACATCGTGCTCCTTTGATGGACCGCCGCGAAGGACTCCTACCACCGTTCCTCTCATACTAGGAGTATAGCGCAGCGGAGCGCGATGCGTTTCAATTACCGCGCGCGAGCATCGTACCTCGCTCCGCTCGTTCTCCGTAGAGGAGATGTATCATATATGATACATCTCCTCTACACATACCTGCGCGCAAAGATGAAGCGGGGACTCGAGAGCGTTACTTGCGCAGGTTGCGAGAACGCGCCTCCCGGTGGCGACGGAGTGAGAATCTATGCGCCTCGGAATTCGCGAGGACGGCGTCTGCCGGCGTTATCCCCTGCTCAACGAACCCCGGCTTCATGCCGAGCACTTCGCGCGGGCGATGGCGATCGTCCTTGACGACCGCGAGCACTGGGATGCCTATTCCGAGTTCTGCGAGCAAAGCTTCCGCCTGCTTCTTGTGCGTCTTTCCGCCATCGACCACGATAGCGCGCGGGTATGGCCACTCCGGATGATTTAAGCGGCGCGCGAGTATCTCTCGCATCGATGCAATGTCGTCATTTAGCGACTTCCCGCCCTTGCCCCGGATGCGGAACGTTCGGTAGTCGCGCTTTACGGGTATGCCCGAGTCGATGACGGTCATCACGCCTATCGCGTTCGTCCCGGAGATATGCGCAGTATCGTATGCCTCCATCCGGGGCGACGCCTTATCCTCCGTCCGCTCTGCTTTTATGAGCGATACATCCTGTATGTGGTCGAGCGAGAAGAGCTGCCGCCGCGCTTCAGCGGCATCCTCGAACCGCTCATCCTTCGCCGCATCCTTCATATCCTTCTCGAGCTTCCGACGGAGCGCCTTCGTCTCGCCGGCAAGAAAGAGCTCGACGTTCCGTATCGAGCGCAGATACGATTTCCGATCGAATTTGCGCGGATATTGTCCTATCTGCCGATTGAATTCGACTTTTGCCTTCTGGTGCTTATTGGTGGTCGCTAAGGTCGTGCGTCCGTCCAGAAGCACGATGGGCTGCGTTGTATCAAAAAACGGGAAGATCTTCCGAATGAGACCGAGCCCCGTCCGGAGCTGGTGCCCGGAGGTGAATGGCCCGTGCATGCTGCGTATCGCGACTTCTTGGGGCTCGAGGATGCGTTTCCCTACCTCGTCGATAGAGGTCGCGCGTACCGCAAGCACACGCGGCACCTCTTCATCGGTCACGACCGCATACAAGAATGACTTATCGTCCTTACCCTCCGTGTTCGCAGGCGGCAAGTACTCGCGTATAAGGGCCGCTTCGCGCACCAGTGCTTCGAGCACTGTAGGGGATGTCTCGTAGGAGACCCTATCCGCCTTCGTCACCATGTCGACGAGCCTCGGACCACGGGTCGCGATGAGGTCATCGTCAAAATAGGAGCGGACACGATCGCGCAGTGACGTCGCCTTCCCGATGTACAGGATCTTCTTCGCACGTCCCGTCCCCTGGCTAAAGAGATACACCCCCGGGCAATCGGGGAGTTCGAATTTCTTGAGGTCCTCGCGAATCATGACTGCATCCTACCGATTCCAAGTCTCGATGGAAAGATTAAGCCCGTCCCTTAGGGACGGGCTTTCTCATTCTGCGGCCAAAGGAAGTGGTTCGTCGCAAACCTCTTCCGCAGGTTCAGGAGGCGGTGCATAGGGCATGCGCGCGTACCACCAGCAAGCAGCTTCCACCGGGGAATCCTGCGGCATCCTAACGGCGATGCGCTCCCACTCGGGCGGCGTGAGACCGAGGTCTTCGCCGAGAGCAAGGAAGAGCCTATCGACGGACAGATGACTTAGGCTCACCTGCCTGCGGTACATGGCGAGGGTCAGGAGATCGTCCTTCCTCCGCGTGACGGATATGAGCTCGAGCGCCTCGCGGTACATAGCGTAGCGACGAGCTATGCGCGGGTAGCGGACGCCGCTGATTTTCCCGGTCGCGCGGTCCCGTTCGGAGTGACCCAGGAGAGGATCGCAGATGCCGTTGACCGTCGGTAACCAGCGATGCATCTTCCAGGACTCGCCTTCCTTAGGCGGCGTTTGTTGTACGTAGTACAGCGGGCGCTCGGCGTCCCAGCGAGGGCGTACGCGCATCTTGTAGCGCTCGAGCATGGGCTCGAGCGACGTTATTATCTTCATCCTCGACACCTTTTCTTTCTGGAGAGCTTCTGAAGACTTAAGACTAGCAGCGAGCACTGTCCTTGCGCAAACGCCGATACTATTTCGCTTTCTTTATCTTCCTTCCGAGAATCTTCTTGAGGTAGTAGCCGGTGTGGGAGCCTTCGGTCGCCGCCACTTCCTCTGGCGTGCCTTTCGCGATGACTTTTCCGCCGCCCTTGCCGCCTTCCGGTCCGAAATCGATGAGGTAGTCCGCACATTTTATGACGTCGAGATTGTGCTCGATGACGACAACCGTGTTCCCGCGCCGCACGAGCTCTTGGAGGATATCTACGAGGCGACGCACGTCGTCGTAATGGAGTCCGACGGTCGGCTCATCGAGGAGATAGAGGGTCTTCATCGTGACGGGGCGATAGAACTCGGAAGCTATCTTCACGCGCTGCGCCTCACCGCCTGACAAGGTCGTTGCTGACTGACCCAAGGTGAGATAGCCGAGGCCGGTAGAGACGAGAGTCTCGAGTCGGTCTTCGATTGCTGGGATGTCCTTGAAGAATTTTACTGCCTCCTCGATGGTCATGCCGAGCACCTCGTGGATGTTCTTGCCGCGGAACGTTACATCCAGGGTCTCCTTCATGAATCGCTTCCCTTCGCACACGTCGCAGATGACGTATACGGTCGGCAAGAAATGCATCTCGACTGCGACCATGCCATTCCCCTGGCACGCTTCGCAGCGGCCGCCCGGCACATTAAACGAGAACCGTCCCGGCTTCCATCCGCGTGCGCGCGCTTCCGGCGTCGCTGCAAACAGGTCGCGTATGTGCGTGAAGGCGCCCGTATAGGTAGCGGGATTCGAGCGCGGCGTGCGACCGATAGGCGACTGATCTATGAGGACGACGCGAGAGAGGTACTCGGTTCCGCTAACGGATGACGCGTGCACGGCTTCTGCCTGCCGCTTCGCATACTTGGCTGCCACGTTCTTATGGAGGATGTCATAGAGGAAGGTGGACTTCCCGGAGCCCGATACGCCGGTAATGCCCACGAGCTTCCCTAATGGGATATCGACGTTCTGATTTACGAGGTTATGAAGCGTTGCGCCGCGTATCTTTATCGAGCCCTTCTCGCTCGTGCGGCGCTCCTCGGGAACCGGAATCTCGTCTTCCTCGCGGAGGTATGCCAAGGTCGATGAGCCGCTCTCGTTCGTCTTCGCGGTCAAAAGCTCGTCGAGCCAGCCGGAGGCGACCACCTTGCCGCCATGGGTTCCGGCACCCGGTCCGATATCGACCAGGTAATCGGACGCGTAGATAGTGTCCTCGTCATGCTCGACGACGATGATGGTATTCCCGAGTTCCTTAAGGGATACCAAAGTCTGTATGAGCCGGTCGTTGTCGCGCTGATGGAGACCGATGGTCGGCTCATCAAGGACGTAAAGGGCGCCCACGAGTCCCGTACCGAGCTGCGAGGCGAGACGTATGCGCTGTGCTTCGCCGCCAGACAAGGTCGCTGCCGTCCGCGAGAGGGAGAGGTAGTCGAGTCCGACGTCGAGCATGAAGGTAAGGCGTCCTTCGATCTCGCGGACGATAGGCGCGGCGATCTCCTTCTTCAGTTCCGAGAATTCCAGGGAATCCACGAATTCCTTCGCATCCTTGATGGACATCGAGGCGAAATCGACGATGCTCTTGCCGAGCGGACTCTCGCCCTTTCGAGCCCTTCCCTTGAGGAAGACGCGGAGCGCTTCGGGCCGGAGACGCGCGCCTTCGCAGGTCGGGCACGGCACATCAGAGAAGAGAGACTCGGTTCCGAGGCCGTTACAGATGGGACACGCGCCATACGGGCTATTGAACGAGAACAGGCGCGGCTCGACCTCCGGGAAGGATGCTCCATCCTCCGGACAGATGAATTTCGACGAAAGGGTCTCGGTCGTGCCATCCGCGTGGCGTATCTTTACGAGCCCGTCCGCCTCCTTAAGCGCGAGTTCCAAGGCTTCTGAAAGGCGCTCTCGTGCTGTGGCCGCATTCTTCTCGAACTCGGAGAGGTATATAGAGTCAACGAGCGCATCGATGTCGTGGCGCTTATTGCGGTCGAGGACGATCTTCTCTCGCAAGGACTGCGTCTTGCCGTCGACGACCACCTTCTCGTAACCCTTTCCCAGAAGGTCGTAGAGGAGCTGGTAGTACTCGCCCTTACGGCCCACCACGACCGGCGCCATGACCGCAACCTGACGCGCGTCGACCTTGACGCCCATTACCTTCCCGCCGGCTCCTGCTTCACCGCGCTTATCGAGCCGCATCATGATCATTTTCACCATCTCTTCCTTGGAGAGCTTCGCGATAGGCACGTCATGATTCACGCAGTAGGGCTGCCCTGCGCGGGCATAGAGGACGCGGAGATAGTCGTATATCTCGGTGATGGTAGCGACCGTCGAGCGCGGGTTATTGGAGCGGCTCTTCTGATCTATGGAAATAGCAGGCGAGAGGCCGGTTATCTCATCGACGTCCGGCTTCCCCATCTGGTTGAGGAACTGACGCGCATATGCCGAAAGGGACTCTACGTAGCGACGCTGCCCCTCAGCGAAGATGGTGTCGAACGCCAAAGACGATTTGCCGGAGCCCGAGAGCCCCGTGATGACGGTCATGGCTCCTCGCGGCATCTTGACCGATATGTTCTTGAGGTTATGGGTACGCGCACCCTCCACAGTGAGCCAATCGGCTCCCCGCGCGTGATGCTCGTCCTTTTTCGCCTTGTTACTCATAGATATCCGCCCGCGCATGGAGGCGCAGGGTCACCAGACAGTATAGCAAAGCCCCCTCCTTCCCTCTAGCGAGGTTCAGATAGGCGAGTGAAAGATGCTTCGCTCCTGGGGAGTAAGACTTGGCCAAGCGGCCCGGAGCGACCCCAGGAGTGAAGATCTTGAACGAGGCCTATGCTGAACCGAGCACCTTCTCCATGCGCGCGACGATCTCCTCCACGGAATTTTCCGCCTTCACGAGATACTCTGTCGCACCGAGCGCGGTTGCGCGCTCTTTATCCTTCTCCTGCCCGAGGTTAGAGACGACGATGACCGGGACCTTGCCGAGCTCATCGGGACGCTTCCTAATGGTGTCGAGGACCGCGAAGCCGTCCATCGTAGGGAGCATGAGGTCGAGGAGCACGAGGGCGGGCTTGTACTGCTCGAAGAGCGCCATCGCCTCATTCCCGTCGGAGGCGTACAGGGTCTGGTACTTCCCCGCGAACGTGTGCCCGAGCAGGTTCTTGAGGATGGGGTCGTCCTCGACGACGAGGATGAACTTGGTGTCAGTCATGGAGGCTAGGATAGCACGGTTACGCGGTTGGCAAGGTAAGGGTGAAGGTCGTGCCTGGACCTTCCTTATTCTCTGCGAAATTGAGGTCACCGCCATGGTCGGTCGCGATGGTACGCGCGATGTAGAGCCCTAGGCCGTTACCCTGATTCTCCTTGGCGACCGCGTTCTGCGCCCGATAGAACCGCTCGAATATGTTTCCGCGATCCTCTGCAGCGATGCCTATCCCCGTGTCGCGCACCATGAGGTAGACGCGGCCGGAGGCGACGTCTATCGCGGCGGTTACGCTTCCGCCCGCCGGCGTATAGCGAATCGCGTTCTCGATGAGGTTCGTGACGACCCATTTCATGCGCTCGCGGTCGGCGCGCACGGGCGGCACCGCGACGCGCGCATGCATGAGCGAGAGAGACACCTGTCGCAAAGACGCGAGCGGCGATAAATCCGTGATAACCTCTGCCGCCAATGCGTCGAGGTTCACCGGCTCCATATGGTACTTGTACTTCCCAGACTCGATGGATGAGATGTCGAGCAGGGTACCGACGATAGCCACGAGTTCATGGCTCTTGTCGGTTGCGCTTTTGACTAATGAACGCTGCTCTTCCGTGATGTTGTCCTTCTCGAGAGCCTCCAAGGCCCAGCGGATGCCGGTCAATGGCGTCCGAAGCTGGTGCGCCGCGGTCGAGATGAAATCAGACTTCACGCGCGAGACCTCTGCGTCCCGCTTGTGAAGCTTCTCGACGCCCTCCATGAGGGCTGCGAGGGATTGCGCGAGGGACCGGACATCAGATGGCGCGGAAGAAGGGACCGTAAACGGGAGGCGCGTACCATCCTTGGCGAACGCGGACATCGCGTTCCGTATCCCCTTTAGAGGCCGCGCGATGGTTATCCAAAGGTATATGAAAAGCGGGGCGAGTATGACAACCGCGGCGATACCGGTCGAGCCTGCGTCAGTCCAGGTCTGTCCGTGCATCTCGACCGAATACCACACGGAGCCGGCAGCAACCGCGCATAAAAGCGCGTACGCGAAGAAGAACACAAGAGCGAGCGGCATTGCGTAAATAATAGCAGCGTCTGCATTCTCGCAGACGAGCTATGCACGGTTATCTGCCGCGACGGTTCCGTGGGCGCGACTTCTTTACCGGACCATTCCCTTCGAGCGCGTAGAGTTCGTCGCGGATAAGCGCTGCGGTCTCGAAATCGAGCGACTCGACCGCTTCTGCCATCTGCTTGCGCTTCTCTTTGACGAACGCTTCCGGATCATCCCGATACATGATCGCGTCCAAAGAGAGGAGCGAATCTACCGTCTTCTGGTGCTCTGACCGGATGGATTCCGCGATGTCGCGTATCTCCTTTTTCACGGTGGCTGGCGTGATGCCATGCTCCTCGTTGTACTTCATCTGTATATCGCGGCGGCGATTTGTCTCGCCTATCGCCTTCTCGAGTGACCCGGTCATCTGATCCGCATAGAGGATGACGCGACCAAGGACGTTACGCGCTGCGCGACCGATGGTCTGTATTAGCGAAGTTTCTGAGCGTAGGAAGCCTTCCTTGTCGGCGTCGAGGATGCCGACCAGCTCCACCTCCGGCAGATCGAGTCCTTCGCGAAGCAGATTCACACCCACCAGTATGTCGAACGTACCCTTGCGGAACGCGGTCAGTATTTCGATGCGGTCGATGGTCTTCACATCTGAATGCAGGTATTCGGCCTTCATACCCTTCTCGCGGAGGAAGGTCGCAAGGTCCTCCGCCATCTGCTTCGTGAGGGTCGTCGCTAAGGCACGCCCGCCGCGCTTGATGACTGTCTCGGACTCATTGATGAAGTCGCGTACCTGTCCCGGAAAATCTTTCTCTTCTGTCACGGGTCGCACGACCAATTCCGGATCGATAAGACCCGTAGGACGGATGATCTGCTCAACGACCTGACCCTCGGGAGCTTTCGAGTGCTCCTTCTCGTAGGTACCTGGCGTCGCGGACGTATAGATGACCTGCCCGATGCGCTCCTCGAACTCCTCGAACATCAAGGGGCGATTATCTCGCGCAGATGGCAAGCGAAAGCCGTAGTCGACCAAATTGTCCTTCCGGCTCCGATCGCCCGCGAACATACCGCCTACCTGCGAGACCGTGACGTGCGACTCGTCGATGATGGTGAGAAAGTCTGCGGAGCCATCCTTCTTGTGAGGAAAATAGGACAGAAGGGTATGCGGCGGCTCGCCGGGCTTCCGACCGTCGAAATGGCGTGAGTAGTTCTCGATGCCGGTCGTGTAGCCGATCTCTCTGATAAGCGCGAGGTCATGGAGCGTCCGGCGCTTCATGCGCTCCGCTTCGAGGTCCTTGCCCTCACGCTTCAATTTCTTCAGGTGCTCGTCGAGCTCGAGCTTGATGTCCTCGATGGCACGGTTGCGATCATCCTCGTCAGAGACGAAATGCTTCGCCGGGAATATGAATGCGCTATCGACCGACGATGACTTCGCGCGCGATACCGGATCAAGGCACTCTATCTCCGCGACCGCGTCGCCGTCGAAGCGGACACGGTATATGGAACGTTCGTTGACCGGCATGAACTCGACCGCGTTCCCCACCGCGCGTATTTTGCCGGGCTCTAGGTCCGCGTTCGTGCGCTCGAAATAGATGCGGATAAGGGAGCGGATGAGGCCGGCGCGTCCGCCCTCTATCTCCTTCCCTTTCTGGAGCTTCACGTGGACCTTTTCGTACTCTTCTGGGGAGCCGAGGCCGTATATCGCGGAGACCGACGCCACGATGATGACATCCTTCCGGGTGAGTAGGGCCTGCGTCGCCGCGTGCCGCAGCCGGTCTATCTCTGCGTTTATCTGCGCCTCCTTCTCGATATAGGTATCGGAGTGCGCGATATAGGCTTCCGGCTGGTAGTAGTCGTAGTAGGAGACGAAGAAATGCACCGCGTTCTCCGGGAAAAACTCTCGATACTCCTGAGCGAGCTGCGCCGCGAGCGTCTTGTTGTGCGCGAGCACCAGGGTCGGCTTATCGAAGGCGGCGATGACGTTCGCGCAGGTATAGGTCTTCCCGGAGCCCGTGACGCCTAAGAGGGTCTGATGTTCGAGTCCATCCTTGAGTCCCTTCGATAATTTCGAAATCGCAGCCGGTTGGTCACCGGCCGGAGGAAAAGGTGCGTGGAGCTTGAAATTCGCCATGACCCGTCATTCTAGCACTTATGGCGCTCATGCGGGATGAAAGCAAAAAAGGGCGGCCGCATGGCGGTCGCCCTTCAACTCACGTGTATCTTTCGACTACGAACCAGACCACGCCTCCGATGAATCCCGCCCATCCGACGATCTTCACCCATTTGATCCAGAATTTGTAATCGAACGAGCTGTGGTTGTCATTTGCGACCATGGCCGCCTCCTCGTCTTGGTTTCGATATTATTAGTACCAGAATTCATTGATATTGTCAACTGCTGTAGTAATCGCGGATGAAATCCTCCCGATACTCCTTAAATCGTCCCTCGCGTATCGCTTCACGGGCACTATCGACGAGCCGCAGTATGAACCCCGCGTTATGCATCGAAGCGAGCATGGAGCCGAGGAGTTCGCCGTTCCGTACCAGGTGCGAGACGTAGGCGCGCGAGAAGCCTTCCGTTCCCGGTACGACCGTCTCCGGATCCAGCGGTCCGAAGTCATCCTTGAATGCGCCGTTGCGCAGATGCAGTATCCCCCGCCTCGTGTAGATGGAGCCGTGCCGCCCGATACGCGTCGCTGCGACGCAATCGAACAGATCCATGCCGTTCTCGATACCCTCGAGGATATCACCCGGCTCACCGATGCCGAGAAAATGCTTCGGAAGCTCCTCGGGAAGCTCGCCGACCGCAGCTTGGAGGGCGCCACGCATATCCTCCTTGCTGAAAGAGCCGCCGATACCGATACCGTCGAAGCCTAAGGAAGCGATCTCTCGCGCAGACTCACGCCGCAAGTCCTCATGGCGGCCACCCTGCACGATGCCGAATATCGCCTGCTTGTCGCGGGCAGAAAGGTTCTGGCGATGCGCCCTCAAGGACCGATCGGCCCAGCGGTGCGTACGGTTCATGGAATCGCGCTGATCCTCGTAGGGCGCTGATGGCGACTTGAACTCATCGAACGCGAAGAACATATCGGCGCCGAGTCGCTGCTGTATCTCGACGGAGCGTTCGGGGGTGAAGCGATGCAGAGTACCGTCGTAGTGCGAGGTGAAGGTGACACCTTCTTCGTCGACGACCGCGAGCTGGCCGTGCTGCGAAGCGACGCCCGCGTCATAGACCGCAACCCCGTCTTCTGCAGACTCCTCACCTTCGACGAATTTGGATATCGTCTTCCCGAACGCGACACCCAAGGAGAACACTTGGAACCCGCCCGAATCGGTCATCGTCGGCCCCGACCAGTTCATGAATGCACCCAGGCCACCGGCCTTCTCGACAACATCTTCACCCGGCTGAAGATAGAGGTGGTAGGTATTGGCGAGCACCACCTGCGCGCCGAGCGCCGTGAGCGTCTCGGGAAGGATGCCTTTCACATTCGCCTTGGTGCCGACCGGCACGAAGGCGGGCGTCTCGATAACGCCATGAGGCGTTATGAGCGTGGCCGCACGCGCACGCGAGCCTGGCGCTCGCGTGCCGATAGTGAATGAGATGGCTGACACGTAAAAAGCGTACGGGCCAGGCGCCATTTGAGCAAGGAAATAGGCTTGTTCAGCGCTCTTGACAAAATCAATACAGTATGTGTATACTGTCTCCAGCTACCCAGTTCCACTTTCACGTCCATTCCGGACGCGATGAGCACAAGGAGGGCCACATGGCCGCAAACCTGAAGATCCGTCCGATCGCCCTCATCACGGCATCCGCACTCACTCTCGCCGCCTGCGTCGGCGTCGACACCCCCCGCACCATGACCGGTGCGCCGGGCGGTGCCGAGCCGGCACCGATCGGGAGCGTGTCCCTCGCGGACATCCCGCTCGAGACCAGCACGTGGCGCTACCACACGGTGATTTACCCGGGCGTGACCGACGAGACGTTCGACCCCAATCCCACCCTCACGGTGGAAGAGTACAACCAGCTGAAGCGTCTCGACTGGTACTGCGCTCGTGAGGCCGGCAAGTTCTCCGGCGCATTCTCGGAGATCACCGACACGGCCGTGCTCTACGGCGTCCTCCAGGGCGCGATGGGCGCGCTGGGCTCCTACATCGGGTTCGGCGGACTCATCAACCCCGAGGACTACCTCGCCCAGATCGGCTTCACGGCCGCCGGCGGCGGGGCTGCCAACGGGATCGAGAAGGTCAACTACGCCATCGCGATCCTTCACGGCTACTGCATGACGGGCATGGTCTACAAGGCCAACGAGCTCGAAGGCAAGCTGCGCCGCATCTGGATCATCCCGATGTCGGTCGGCGAGGGCCTCCTGCCGGAGGTCTCGAACCGCCCTGCGCCGATCTTCCGTCGCAAGGGCAGCAGCAAGCCAGTGCAGGAGGAAGGCACCCGTCCTCCGCCGCCCCCGGCATAGGGGAACGGCCAAACCGCCAGGATAGAGAGAAGCGATTCTCTCGACTCCTGGCGGTTTTTTCTTATACCCTATTACTGACCCTTCACTACGCTCACCAGCTCAACTTTGAATACCAAGGTTGCATTCGGCGGGATAGGACCATTACCCTGTGCGCCGTATCCCATCGATGCCGGGATGATAAGAAGGCGCGTACCGCCCTCCTTCATGCCGATAAGACCCTTCTGCCATCCTTCGATGACCGGGTCGACACCGAGGCGGAACGTGTACGGGCCGCCATGGTTAGCGGATGCATCGAAGACGGTGTTATCGATGAGTGCTCCGACATAGTTGACGGAGACAGTGTCCCCGGTCGTAGCTTCTGCGCCGGTACCGACCTCGATGTCCTCGAGGGTAAGTTCGGTCACGTCGGAGTACGACTCAGCGGCTGCATTCTCTTCAGCATTCATGGATACGGGTGGTGAAATGACAGTTGACGGGCTAAGGACGGCTGGGCCGAAGAAAAGGAATCCGAGAGCGAGCACGACCGCGAGAGCGACGGCGACTCCGGTACCGGTGACATTCATACGGTTATTCGTTAAGGCTTGTCCGAAAGTATAGCACCCACGACCTCGTCAACCGCCCCTTGCACAGCTTCGTCTGCCCCGGGGACGCGCTCCTCGATAAACGCAGCTATCTCCTCGTCTGAGGCGCCCTTGTCGAGAAGCGTTTCGAGCTCGGAAGCCATCGAATCATCCATGCGCTCGGCAAGCCGCACGAGACTTTCCTTGAAGATGAGGTCGCCTGCGGTAAGGAGCGCTTCCTCCTGCTCCACAGGCGAAAGCGAAGCGAGTTCAAGGGCGGCGTTATTCGAAGGGTGCGATGAGTCCATGGGTTCAGGCTAGCATGCGCCTAAAGAGATCAGGCGTCGGGATAGAATCGGAACCTACGTTCGCGAACGATGGCGTAACTGAAGCGCCCGGGGACGTAGGAGGCTGTACGGTACCTAGCCGGTACTGGGTTCGGCCGTCTATGGTTACGCTCGCATCGTATATGACCGGACGATTGAGACGGGTCGCCTCCTTCTTCGCATATTCCATGAGGTCTCCTTCCGGCTTCCCTCCGGAGACAACGACGTACTCGTTTCCATCCACATCCTGGGTCGTATAGGTATGATGCGTATCCGGATCAATGATGGCCCCATATTCGTTCCTATAGGCGTCGGCACCGTATCGAGCAAGCTCCGCATCACCGGCAGTTCGGGGAGCTTCTTGAGGCGCAGAGGATGGCGCAGCCTCGGCGACTGCAGCTCCGCTCCGTGGCTCACCTCCTGGTGGAAGGTCAGCGGGTGCCGGCGCAGGAGTCGCGCGCGGAGGCGTCTCGACTCCTGCGGTGTCCGTGCGCGCGACGGGCGTTTCTGCAGCTGGCGCAGATTCGACCGTTTGCGCCGACGCTGTAGTCTCTGCTCTCTGCTCGCCGCGCGTCGCCTCAACATATGCCTCGTATTCGCGGCCATACCGCTCCCAATCCCTACGGACCTCTGCGGCATTCTCGATAGACTGCCGATTCCAGTACGCGGTCTTCTCATTCTCCGACATCTCCCAATATGATTTTCCACCTGGCTCACGCTGCGGCTCCTCGCGCGGCACGAGTGGTGCTTCTGCGCGAGGCGCTGGCATTGGTGCTGAATCGGCTGCCGGAGCACGAACCGGCGGAGGGGGATTCGTGTCGAACATGCCTCCCTTGTAGGGAGTCGTCTCGTCTATCGCTATCGATGCTTCACCGGCAGTAAGCGTCAGCTTACCGTCTACGAACGAGACTTTCGCGCCTTGCGGTATTGAGGCGCTATCCGCGACCGCGTCAGGCTGATAGAGGCCGTATTTTTTGGCAAGCGCCTCCGCCTCCGGATAGGTGTCCGCTTCAAGTATGTCCTTCATCTGTTGCGAAAGGCCCGGTGTGTTCGCGGTTATGCCCTTCTCCTCCATCTGATCCTGGAGACCCTCTATGAGCTTTATGCCGCCGTCTCCTGGTCGGGCCGCATACTCCACAGGTGGCGCGGATGCCGCTTCGTACTCGCGTATCTCTTCAGTCACCTGCCGCATGTCATCAGTGCCTTCAGGTACCGGTGTAGACGAATTTTCTGTAGCCCCCGCCACCGGTGCGCTGCCTATAGCTGGATCTTCAGACCCGTTCGTAGAAACAGGAGGTGGTGACGATTCTGCGGGAGATCCACCTACTGCTTGCGGCGGCGTCTCGACAGGCGCGGAGACGCCCGGAACGCCGAGATCATGTCCGACGCGCTGCAGGAGATCGTCCAGATCGCCGCGCACTGTCGAGCCAAGCGCATATCCTCCCGCGATTGATGCGAGCGTTC
>CAZMFT010000012.1:0-21597 GCA_964565655.1 uncultured Candidatus Saccharibacteria bacterium | reverse complement strand
TTCTCGTGTCCGCGTTCTACCTCCTGCGGCTTGCCGCCGGGAGCGCGGTCACCCTTATACCGCTCTCGCCCTGGATCATCCTGTGCGCGTTCTTCTTCGCGCTCTTCGTCATCGTCGGGAAACGGCGCGCGGAGCTGCGGCACGAGTCGCGCCGGCGTGTCCTCGAGGAGTACTCCAAGGAAGCGCTCGACTACATGCTCGCGGCGAGTGCGGGTCTCGCCATCGTCTCCTATAGCCTCTATACCGTCATCGGGCATGAGGGTCCGTACCTTATCTGGTCAACGCTCTTCGTCGTCGCTGCGATATTCGAAGCGATGAATCGTATGTACCGTTCTCCTGACGAGGCGGAAGCGCCGGAGAAGCTCCTCCTCAAGGATCCGGTGATGCTCGTCTCATTCCTCTTGTGGGGCATTTGCGTCCTCGCTGCGTTCTACTTCGCGTAGTCTCGCCGTAGGTAGATAGGCTATACTCGCCCCATGGCGCGCTATTTCATCACCGGCGGGGCAGGGTTTCTCGGCATCAATCTCGCTCGGCACCTCCTTGCGAAAGGGCAGGAGGTCGTGACGTATGACGTCGAGTCGTTCTCGTACCCGGAGCAGGACCGGGTGAGGGAAGTCCGCGGTGACATCCGCGACTACGAGACGCTTAGGAGCGCGATGAAAGGCTCGGACGTCGTCGTGCATACGGCAGCGGCGCTCCCGCTCTACTCCGCAGAGGATATCCGCAGCACGGACGTGACCGGCTCCGAGAACGTCTTCCGCGCCGCTAAAGAGAACGGTATCGGGCGCGTCGTCCACATTTCTTCGACCGCGGTCTACGGCATCCCGGATCATCATCCCCTCTACGAGACCGACCGGCTCGATGGGGTCGGGGAATACGGCAAGGCGAAGATCAAAGCGGAGGAGATCGCGCTCACGTATCGCGCGGGAGGGATGGTCGTCCCCGTCATCCGGCCGAAGTCGTTCATCGGTCCCGAGCGCCTCGGCGTCTTCGCGCTCTTCTATGACTGGGCTGCCGACGGCCGTGGCTTTCCGATGATCGGGAGCGGCAGGAACCGCTATCAGCTGCTTGACGTCGAGGACTTATGCGACGCCATCTACCTCGCAGCGACACTGCCACCCGAGCGTGCGAACGACACGTTCAATATCGGCGCGAAGGACTTCACGACGATGAAGGAGGATTACCAGGCAGTGCTCGATCGCGCCGGGTTCGGGAAGAAGATTCGCGGCTTCCCGGCGACACCTATGATATGGACCCTGCGGGTGCTCGAATTCTTCCACCTCTCGCCGCTCTACAAATGGGTCTATGAGACGGCCTCGAAAGACAGCTTCGTCGCCATCGGGAAAGCGGAAGAAAAGCTCGGCTGGCACCCGCGATTCTCGAATAAGGACGCGCTCATCCGCAACTACGAGTGGTATCTCGCGCATCGCGCGGAGTTCGCGCACGCATCCGGCGTCTCGCATCGCGTCCCATGGAAGCAGGGGATACTCGGGTTCGTGAAGAAATTCTTCTGATCTATGGACGCGCTTCCGCAAAGCGGGGTGCGCGCCCTCGTACTCGGGTTCGTCCTCCTCTTCGCTGCCCTTACGCTCTGGCAAGCGGCGCATCCGTCGCGGTACCTCGCCCCCGATAGCTTCACGTATTTCGCGATGGCGAAGCACGCTGCCGAGAGCGGCGCGTGGTATTCGTATTCGGGCGTCGACCACGCGACCGGCGTCCATCCGGCGTACTACTTTCTCCTGGTCCCCTTCGCGGCGCTCGCTGGCGACGCACTGCCCCTGTGGTCGTTTTTCGTAAACGGAGCGTTCATACTCGCGGGCCTCTTCCTGCTTCTTCGCGCATTAGGACCCATCCCTACCTTCTTCCTCGGCCTCATCCTCATGACGAGCCAGGCGGCAGGAGCCCTTAATAACGGCATGGAGTCCGCGCTCCTTTTCTTCGCGCTTTCGGGGTTCGCATCGACATTGTATCGGGCAGGCGAGTCTCTCACGATACGGACAGCCGCTGTCGCCGGTGCATATCTCGCGCTCGCGGTATTCGCGCGCCTCGATACCGTGCTCCTGGTCGCGCCTGCAGGTCTCATCGCGCTCGTGGGAGCGTTCATCCGCCTGCGACGAGGATCGCCCTTGTTTCCGGAAGCCGTGACGCTCTTTTCGCTCGGTGCGCCGGTAGCGCTCGCGCTCATCGTCTCATTCTCGCTCTCGTATATATATGACGGCACGCTGCTCCCGTTGTCGGGGGAACTCAAGTCCTCATTCCCCGAGATGCACCCGGAATCTCTAGAAGTGACATTCCCGGTACTGAAGATATTCGTCGCCTCCTTGGGTGCGCTCGGCATATACCTTCTGTGCCGGTTCCTCTCCAAGAGGCCTATAGGGCTCGTGATCCCAGCGCTCGCCGGCGGCGTCGCGCTCTTCTTCGCCTATAACGTCCTCTACGCATCCGGCATAGGCGCCTGGTATGGCACGCTACCTTTGTTCGCCCTCGCGCTCGTTCTAGGGCTTTCCGCACACGACCTCCTCGCCAAGGCCCCGACCCCGCTCCGATACAAGGGCGCTGCCGCTCTCGCATTTATACTCCTCGTACTTATCATCGTCGGGCACGCGGGGCGGCAGGTGCCGGATTGGGTAGGGGAGCACCGTGAGGCCGCTCGGGTTCTCACGGAAGCGATGGAGAAAGGAGAGGCCGCAGCAGAATACAAAGACGGCATCATCGCGTTCTATGTGGACGCGCCAGTCTATAACCTCACCGGGCTCGGGAATAACCGCGAGTATGCGGATGCAGTGCGTGATGGCACGCTCCAGGCATATCTCGAAGGGAAAGGGGTCGCGTATGTCGTCGCCGGCGAGAGCAACTCCGGGCTCCAGGTGCCGGGCGGGCGCGTGCGGCTCACCTGCGCTGACCCGTTCTATGAGAGCGCAACGCGCCTCGCAGCGCTCTATCGTATCGAGTCCTGCAGGGTAGAGCGTATCGCGCCATGAAAAACCGCGTCGACGTACTCCTCCTCGTAAGCGCGTGTGCGGTTCTGTTCGCGTCGAGCGCCGTCTATTCGAGCCTTTCCGAGCGCGCTTTGAGGTTCGATCCGTCGGACGGTACCTACTACCTGTCGTTCTATGCGAAGGCGTTCGATCCTTCGGCCCAGCACCTCATAAACCCTGAAGGCAGGAACGTATTCTTCTTTTCCGGGACGGATGGCGCCGAGAGCCTCCACCAGGACATACACTTCGAGCCCATCAAGTACGTCCTCGCGGCGTTCCGGTACGCATTCGCGACGCCTATGGCGGTCATCATCGTGCTCGCGCTCCTTGCGTTCTCGCCGCTCCTCTACGGCGCGTATATCGCGGCACAAAGCCAAGCGTGGCGACGCGCCGACACCTGGATACTCATTGCGTACGCGACGTATCCCTCCGTGTTCATAAGCATCGGCTCGTCGCTGCGCCCCATCGTGCTCCTGCCGGCATTCTTCATGCTCGCGTTCCTTGCGATATGTTACGCGCGGCCGCTCTTTGAGCGCTTCGCGCTTTTCGCCCTGCTTTTCCTCGCGCGGGAAGAAGCTCTCATCCTCGGCGCGGCGCTTTTCCTCATCGCGCTCGGTGTCCCGAAGCCTGCGGGTGGCAGGTTCTCGCGCGGATACCTCGTGATAGGCGTGATAGGCGCGCTCGCGTTTATCGCGGCGATGATCCTTTCCGGATATTACGTGACCGTGACGCCGGAGAAGGTGGCGCGGTACGTGCCGCTGCCGCTCTTCGCTCTTGTCGCGTGCTCTCTGCTCGGAATACTCGCATGGCTCTTCATCCGATTCCGGACGCGGCTTATGCCGTACCTTCCGCTTGTCGCGTCAACCGGCGTCGCGCTCTTTGCTCTGGCGGTCATCATGGCGCACCTTGTGGTCGATGGGAGACTCTTGCCGCTGCCGTGGAGCGACGTCGTGCGCGATAACTATACGAGCATCGCGGTCGCGGGCCTTACCGCGCTCGCGTTCTTGGTGCGCGACTATGGTGTGGGTGAGCGCTCGCTCATCCGCGGTGCATGTGCGGTCATCGCACTCTCCATCACGGCGCAGCTCTTCATCCCAGGTTTCGCGCTCGATCTCGCGCGCCGCGCTGCCGACGATGAGGGGGATGCAGCGCTCGTCTTTCGCGCGCACGACGCGCATCCTGACCGGGTACTCGCGAGCTATGCGACCATCACCGCCTGGCACGAAGCAGAGCGGTCATATGCCTTTGAGCGGTTCCCGGCGCGCCTCGTCCCGGGTCCCGCTCGCTTCTATCCGGAGAATGCGAACGTGGTGCGCGCCTACCTCAAAGACGAGGCAGAAGCTGTGGTCATCGGGCGCGATGTCGCGCCGCTCGCAGAGGCGATTGCCCGATCCGCAGGGAAGGAACTCGTCCTTGTCGAGGAGAATGCCCGGTATGCCTGGTACACCGTCCGCTAGGGCGGCGCACCGCGTCTTGTATACTGCGCCTCATGGCTTCCTCGGCACGCTACCTCACGCTCGCGGCGCTGTTCTCGATCCCGTTCATACCGCTCGTGGTCACGACCTCGCTCTTCTTCCCGTTCATCACGGGGAAGGGGTTCGTCTTCCGCATCCTGGTCGAGGTCGCGCTCGCGGGCTACGTCCTCCTCGCGCTCGCTGACCGGGCGTACCGTCCCCAGTTCTCGTGGATACTCGTCCTCTACGGCGCCCTGGTCGCGTGGATGTTCATCGCGGACCTTGCGGGCGTAAATCCCGGGAAAGCATTCTGGTCGAATTACGAGCGTATGGACGGGTTCGTGACCCTCATCCATGTGTTCCTCTTCTTCATCATCGCAGGCGTGGTCCTCACTAAGGACGGGTTATGGCGACGCTGGTGGCTTACGTTCCTCGCCGCCGCCGCGCTCGTGACCCTCTATTCCCTCATGCAGATAACGTGCGCTCCGGACGGCTGTAACGGCAGCTTCCGCATCAATCAGGGCGGCGTACGCGTCGACGGCACGATGGGGAACGCGGCATATCTCGCGTGCTTCATGCTCTTCTCGATAGGCGTATCCGTCTGGCAGGCCACGGTCGAGAGAGGCACGCTCCGATGGTCCCTTGTCGCGCTCGCGCTCCTCAATACGGTCGTCCTCTTCTATACCGCGACCAGGAGCGCTATCATCGCGTTCATCGCCGCCGCCGGCGTCTCGTCATTGACGGCACTCTATCTCATGCACGGGAAGGCGCGCCGTGCGGCGCTCGTCGCGCTCGCGGCATTCGTCCTCCTTTTGGGCGCGTTCTATCTCGCGCGCGACACCGACTTCGTAAGGGAAGACCCGACCTTGGCACGCCTCGCCTCTATCAGTCTCGCGGACGGACAGACCCGATTCACCATATGGGGCATGGCGTGGGAGGGTGCCAAGGAACGCCCGATCCTCGGGTGGGGTCAGGAAGGCTTCAACCATATATTCAACCGTTGGTACGAGCCTTCGATGTTCGCGCAAGAGCCGTGGTTCGATCGCGCGCATAACCTCTATATAGACTGGCTCGTCGCCGGCGGCTTCCCGGCCCTCTTCATCTTTGTCGGTCTCTTAGGGAGCGCACTCTTTTACCTACTCGCCCGCAACGTGCTCTCGCGTCCCGAGCGCGTGATGCTCGCAGCCATCGTGACTGCCTACATGGTGAACGCATTCTTCATATTCGATAACCTATGGAGCTACGTGCCCTTGGCAGCCGTGCTCGCCTATATCCATGCGCGAGTCGCGCGTCCCGTCACGCGACTCGAAGCCCTGCCCGAGCTCGCGGAACCGTCCTTATCGACTATCGCCGCGCCGGCCGCACTCGTTGTCGGCATCGTCCTCATATGGGTGGTGAATGTCCCATCTCTGCTCGCAGCGAACCGTCTGGTATCCGGGATATCGAATCCGGACGTTGCCGTCGGTATCGCGCGGATCCGCGAGGCGTCTGCGATGCGGAGCCTCGGCGCGCAGGAGATCGCTGAGCAGTCGGTGACGTATGCCGGGACCATCATCATGGCGCCGCAGGTCCCGGTGCCGCTGAAGCAACAGGCGGCAGCGCTCGCGGTCGAGCTCATGGCTAAGGAGATCGAGAAACAGCCGGAAGATGCGCGGCTCCGGATCCAATACTCGACCGCGCTCCGGAACGCCGGAGATTATGCGGGCGCGGTACGCGAGATGCAGGCAGCGCGAGCGCTCTCGCCGAAGAAGCAGCAGATATACCTTCAGGAAGCGTATCTCGAGTGGGAACGGGGGAACAAGTCGCGCGCGGCAGAGCTCTTCCGCGAGGCCTATGCCATAGATCCGAGCTTCGCAGAGCTCGCCATCTACGTCGCTGCGGGAGCGCTCATCACGGGGCAGCCGGCCGAGGCGGATCGCATCCTTACGGAGGTGTTCGGGACGACGGATATCGATCGCCCCGTGCTCCTCTACGCATACGCAGAGGCTGGACGCAGCGACAGGGTCGTCATGATCTGGGAAGCGCGCGCACGCACAGGCGGTGCGAATGAGAAATACCAACTCGCGCTCGCCTACAAGGCCGCAGGGCGCGTCGCGGATGCGCGGCGGACGGTCGAGGAAACGGTCACGGAATATCCGGATACGGCAGGGCTCGGGAGAGAAGTCATCGCAGAGATAGAGAAGCCATGACGAACGATACCGACGTATCGTTCGCATCGCTCACGACGCTCCGGGTGGGGGGGAGGGCGCATCGGGTCTTAACTGCAGGGAACGAGAGCGAGGTACGCGAAGCGATAAGGCTTGCAGAGGAGGAGGGGTTACCTTGGTACCCGATGGGCAGAGGCTCGAATCTGCTCGCGCCGGATCAGGGATATGCAGGCGTCATCATACGACTCGCGCTCCCGCGCACCTCGTTCGACGCGGATGAGGACGGTGTCGTCGCGGTCGCCGAAGCCGGCGTCGTATGGGATACGCTCGTCAGCGAAGCGTCGACGCGCGGGCTGTGGGGTATTGAGAACCTTGCGGGCATCCCCGGAACGGTGGGCGCGGCGCCTGTGCAGAATATCGGTGCGTATGGCGCAGAGCTTGCTGACACCCTCCTGTGGGTCGAGGCGCTTGATCCCGCGACCGGGGAAGTAGTGCGCCTCACGTCCATGGAGTGCGCGTTCGGGTACCGTGACAGCCGATTCAAGCGTGCGCCCGGTCTCATCATCCTACGCGTCGCGTTCCGTCTCCGAGAGGATGGCGCGCCGAAGCTTTCATACAAGGATCTTAGGAATGCGGCCGACGAAGGGGCGCCACTCGCAACCCCTCGTGAGATCGCGGACGCCGTGCGCGCGATACGCGCCCGGAAATTCCCTGACCTCACGAAGGAAGGGACCGCGGGCTCTTTTTTCAAGAATCCGACCATCGGCGAGGACGCGTACGCTACTCTCCTCGCGCGCTATCCGGACATGCCCGGATACCCGGGAAAAGAGGGGGTGAAGGTCTCGCTCGCCTGGATACTCGATAAGGTGCTCGAGGTGAAAGGCTTATCGAACGGCGGCGCGCGACTCTATGAAGCGCAGCCCTTGGTTATCGCGACTACGGACGGCGCGACCGCGGCAGACGTTAACGCGCTCGCGGACGAGGTGTCCCGCCGCGTCAGGGAGGCGACCGGCATCACTATCGAGCGCGAAGTCCGCACCCTCATCTAGCGCACGCTCATCAGCCGCGCGTGCGGGTATCCGTAGAGGAGATGTATCATATATGATACATTTTAACCATATGAAAAAGAAAATCGCAGAGCTCACGGATAAGGAGCGCATACGCACGCTCGACTATCTCTATACGGCAGCCGGGAGCGTATCGGGGCGCGACGGGATGAAGCGGTTCCTCAAGGACCTTCTGACGACGTCCGAGCGCGTCATGCTGGGTCGTCGCATCTGGATTGCCCGCCTCCTGTTGTCGGGCGTAAGCGAAGCAGAGGTCGCGCGGCAGCTTTCGGCGAGCCCCTCGACCATATATAGGGTCAAAAAATGGCTCGAGGATCAGATGCCGGGCTATGAAGATGCGATACAGGGCCTCGAGAAAGCGCTCGATCGTCGGCAGGTACTCGACGAGCGTCCGGCGCCAGGCGTTCTCAAGAAGAAATATCCGCTTCACTTCCTCTTAGCACCTCTCTCGAAAATCAAAGGGAAGTAGCGTGCGGTGCGGACCGACGAAGAGGAGATGTATCACATATGATACATCTCCTCTTCGGTATCTGGCGTATCGATACGGTTCTCACGCAAATCCTTGTCACGTGCGCGCACGCGCAATTAAAACATTCGAGCGAAGAAATATTTTTTCAGGATGAAAGTTATCCACATGCGATATTTTTTTCTCACAAAAAAAATAATTGCGCGCGATAATGACGCATAGAACATTCGCGCGAAACATTTTTACGAATATCTCGCACGGATGGGTCGAAGATATTAGCCACCACAACGATATCGATACCATGGCAAAGAAGCGCAAGGCCGCAAAGAAGTCGAAGGCCAAGAAGACCTCGAAGAAGAAGCGCGCGTAAGCTCGTTTCAACGAAAAGACCTCCCTCCGGAGGTCTTTTCGTTTATATGACGCCGGTGACGAAAAATGGCCATAACGCTCGCTAAATGGTATAGTTTCGCGACTATGACGGGCTTCCTCTCCGGGCTTTTCAATAAGAACCAGTCAGCCGGATTCATCCGGTCGGCGTCGCCGGTTCTTAGGGAGGCGGCTGCGCTCGAAGCCGTGCTCACTCCGCTCTCGCAGGACGCTATGCGCGCTCGACTTTCTGCCGTCAAAGAGCGCACGGGCGGAGAGCCTAAGGAAGATGCGGATATCGCAGAGGTATTCGCTTTGGTGCGCGAAGCGGCGCGCCGAACCTTGAATCAACGTCATTACGACGTACAGCTCATCGGCGGACTCACGCTCGCGCGCGGCAAGATCGCCGAGATGCGTACCGGAGAGGGAAAAACCTTGGTCGCGACCTTGGCGGTCGTCTTGCGTGCGCTCGCAGGGAAGGGCGTCCACGTCGTCACGGTGAACGACTTCCTCGCGCGCCGCGATACGGCGTGGATGGGGCAGGTCTACGAGTACCTGGGACTCTCGACCGGCGTCGTCACCTCTTCGGGCGCCTTCCTCTACGACCCGTCGCATGTGGCTCCGACGGAAGACGCGGAGCGCGACGAGACGGGCTCCTTCAAGGTGTCGCAGGACTATCTGCGTCCCGCTTCGAAGAAGGAGGCGTATGGCGCGGATATCACCTATGCGACCAACAACGAGCTCGGCTTCGATTATCTCCGAGACAACACAGCGTACAGCCCGGAGCAGCTCGTCCAGCGCGGGCACCACTATGCCATCGTCGACGAAATCGACTCCATATTGATAGACGAGGCGCGCACGCCGCTCATTATCTCGGGACCCGCAGCGGACGCCGAAGGGCTCTACGAGCGGTTTGCCGGCATCGCGAGTACGCTCGTGGCCGAGGAAGACTACACCATAGATGAGAAGCAGCGCGCCGTACAGATAACGGAGGCCGGGATTGAGAAGGCGGAGAAGGCGCTCGGCATCGAGAACCTCTATACGGAGGGCGGCATGAAGTACGCGCATCACCTCGAGACCGCGGTGCGGGCGAAGGCCTTGTTCGCTAAGAATAAGGAGTACGTCGTCCAGGGCGGGGAGATCGTCATCGTCGACGAGTTCACGGGACGCCTTCAGCCCGGTCGCCGCTGGTCAGAGGGGCTTCATCAGGCTATCGAGGCGAAAGAAGGCGTACCTATAAAGAAGGAGACGCGCACGTACGCCAGCGTTACGTTCCAGAACTATTTCCGCATGTACGAGGCTTTGGCCGGCATGACGGGTACCGCGCTCTCATCCGAAGAGGAGTTCTACACTGTCTATAAGCTCGACGTCGTCGTCATCCCGACCAATCGCGACGTAAAGCGTATCGATCACCAGGACCTCATCTTCCAATCGGCCCATGGGAAATACGTCGCGGTCGCGCGCGAGGTGAAGGCACTCCAAGAGAAGGGGCAGCCGGTACTCATAGGTACGGTCTCTATCGAGGACAACGAGGTGGTGAGCGACTACCTCCGGAAGGAAGGCGTCCCGCACGAGGTACTGAACGCGAAGAACCACGAACGCGAAGGTGAGATCATCGCACAGGCGGGACGCCGCGGCCAGGTCACGGTCGCCACGAACCTTGCCGGCCGCGGCGTCGACATCAAGCTCGGCGGGGTGCCGACGGACTCGTCCGCGTACGACGAGGTGGTCAGTATCGGCGGACTCGCAGTCCTCGGCACTGAGCGTCATGAGGCTCGCCGCATCGACAACCAGCTGCGCGGCCGCTCCGGACGCCAGGGCGACCCAGGTGAGACGCGGTTCTATGTGTCGCTCGAGGATCGTCTCATGCGGGTCTTCGCGGCGGACACCATGAAGAAGGTCATGGGTACGTTCGGGCTCAAGGAAGACGAGCCCCTCGAGAGCCGGATGATCAGCCGCAGCCTCGAGGCCGCGCAGAAGCGCATCGAAGGCTTCAACTTCGACTCTCGCAAGAACACCCTCGCCTATGACGACGTACTCAATACGCAGCGCCTCTCGGTCTATGCGAAGCGCCGCACCGCGCTCCTCGGAAGCGCGGATGACGTCGAGGCGTACGTGACAGGACTCCTTACCGAGGAGGAGCGTGCCATTTACGAGGAGAAGAAGGAGCGTATCGGCACCGAGCCTTTTGTCGCCGTACTGCGACGCATCATCCTGCAGGTCACCGACCGCTTCTGGCTCGAGCAGCTCGAGAGCATGGACTACCTCCGCCGTTCCGTATCGCTTCGCGCCTACGGCCAGCGCGATCCTCTCATCGAGTACCGGCGCGAAGGGCTCGCGCGCTTCCGTCAGATGGAGGCGGATATAGCCCATGGGATCACAGAGACGATCCCGCGCATCGAGGTCGTCGACGAGGCGAAGATACGCGCGGAAGAGGAGAAGACGCGTGCGAAGCTCGTCGCTGCAGGCGCTTCCGACGAGGCCGGCGCAAAGATGCCTATCACGAAAGCGCATGTACCGAATCGCAACGATACGGTGACCATCCGGAAGGGCGAGGAGACCCGCGAGCTCAAGTATAAGAAGGCGGAACAACTTTTCGCAGAAGGCTGGGAGCTCGTCTAACCATGCTCGAGGAACGACTCCGAGAGAAGGGAACCCCTACCACGTGCCCCATCGTGCTCATCGTGCGAGACGGGAAGATACTCAAGGGACACCGGCATTACGACGCAAAGACCTGGAAGAAGATATCGGTGTGGACTGCGCCCGGAGGTCGGTGCGAAGTAGGTGAATCTATAGAGGAGACCCTCCGCCGGGAAGTCCTCGAGGAGACGGGTATCGAGCACCTCGAGATCGTGGACTTCATCGCACAGATTCCCGGCGCAAAAGAAGGAGACACGGTCCTCATGTTCGCGGCAACAACAACGGACGAGCCGCGGCTCATGGAACCTGAGAAGTTTTCCGAGTGGCGTTGGATACCGCTTGAGGAAGAGTACGGTCATCGTGAAGGCGTTGATATAAATGCGCATGCGCACCGTACTGCCGCTGAGTATTTCAAAACGAAGGGAATGCTCACCGAGAGGTGAGCGGAAGCAATCCATGCTAGGGTGCTGCTATGGCATTCGTCGATGAGGTAACCATATCCGCGAAAGCAGGCAAAGGAGGTGACGGGGTCATCCGCTGGCTCCGTACCAAGGAGACCGCCAAGGGCGGACCCGCAGGCGGCGACGGCGGACGCGGTGGCGATGTCATCGTGGAGGGCGTGCGCGATCTCGCGGCCCTCGCCAATTTCCAATACGAGAAGAAGTTCCGGGCTCGTGACGGCGAGCCGGGCGATAATTTCAGCCGTCATGGCAAGGACGGCGCTCCTGCCGTGCTCTTCGTCCCGGTCGGCACCTTGGTCGAAAATCTCTCGACTCACGAATCGTTCGAGGTGACGGAAGCCGGGCAACAGGTCATCGCGTTTATAGGAGGCGCGGGCGGGCGCGGGAACATCAATTTCAAGAGCTCGACGAATCAGAACCCGTTCCAGAAGACCGACGGCAAGCCGGGAGAGGAGGGCGAATTACGGCTCACCCTGAAGCTCATCGCCGAAGCTGGCTTCATCGGCTTTCCGAACGCAGGGAAGTCATCGCTCCTGAACTCCCTTACGCGCGCCAAGTCCCGGGTCGGTGCCTACCCCTTCACTACGCTCGATCCACATCTCGGGGACTTTTACGGCCACATCCTCGCTGACATACCCGGGCTCATCGAAGGTGCCTCGTCAGGCCGCGGCCTCGGTTCGAAGTTCCTCAAGCATGTCGAAAGGACCAAGATGCTTGTGCATCTCGTCTCGGCTGAACAAGATGACGTGGCCGTCGCCTATAGGGCGGTACGTGCGGAGCTCGAAGCGTTCGGGCACGAGCTCGCCGGGAAGCGCGAACTCGTCGTCCTCTCGAAGACTGACCTGCTTTCCCCGTCCGAACGGGAAAACAAGCTCAAAGAGCTCACCGCAGCGGCAGGGAAGGGGGTCGAATCCGTGTCGGTCGAGGATCCGGAGACCCTGAAAGCGTTCTCCGACCTCTTGGCCAAAGAGCTCGCTCGGTAGCCTCTCCCCGACGCCGAGGCATCTGTAGACTGGGCAGTTCCGTCCGTACGCTGTAGGCTATACGTACTAGCGTTATGTACCGCCCCACGATAGGCCTCGAGATCCACGCCGAGCTCTCGACTTCGACCAAGATGTTCTGCTCGTGCCGGAACGACGCCGACGAGACGCGTCCCAATACGAACGTATGCCCGGTCTGTATGGCGCATCCCGGGACGCTCCCGGTACCGAACCGCGAGGCCGTGCGTCACGTGCTGCGCGTAGGTGCTGCCGTCGGCGGAACCCTCGCCGACTTCGCGGAGTTCGACCGCAAATCCTATTTCTATCCGGACATCCCGAAGGGCTATCAGATCAGCCAGTACGAGCACCCGCTCGTGCTTGGCGGCGAGCTTGCTGGAGTCCGGCTCACGCGCATACACCTCGAGGAAGATACTGCGCGCTCGACGCACGCGGGCGGGGAGTCATTAGTGGATTTCAATCGCGCAGGCGTGCCCTTGATGGAGCTCGTTACGGAGCCGGTCATCCATGATGCAGAGACGGCAGGGAATTTCGCGCGAGAGCTGCAGCTCTTGTTGCGCGCACTCGGTGCGTCACACGCGAACCTCGAGAAAGGGGAGATGCGCATCGAAGCGAATATCTCGGTGTCCTCGGACGAGACGTTCGGCACGAAGGTCGAGGTCAAGAATCTCAATTCGTTCCGCTCGGTCGAGCGCGCCATCGCGTTCGAGGTGAAGCGCCAGGCAGAGGTCATCGATGGGGGAGGGAAGGTCACGCAGGAGACGCGCGGATGGGACGAGAACAAGGGCGCCACGTTCTCCCAGCGGGTCAAGGAGGGCAGCGCCGACTACCGTTATTTCCCGGAGCCCGATATCCCGAAGCTCCTGCTGTCCGAGCTCCCGGAGTTCTCCCGAGACGCGCTCGCGGCATCCTTGCCGGAGCTTCCGGCAGTACGTCGTGCTCGCCTCCTTGCGCGCGGCATCCCGGCTGAAGCGGCGGAAGTGCTCGTCGCTGATCACGCATACGCGGACGTGTATGACCGCGAGATCGCGGATATCGCGGACGAGAAAGTGCACCTTGCCGCGGTCAACATGCTCGTGGGCGAAGTGCGCGCGAATAATCCATCGCTTCATGAGCTCGCGCATTTCAATGGCACGTTCGCACTCGTCGCAAAGCATTTCGTTTCCGGTGAGCTCTCGTCGACCGCTGCGAAAGCAGCGATCATCGGCGTCCTCAAGAACGGTGGCGAACCAGCCTTCGAGCTTCAGGTCAGTGACACAGGGGCGATACAGGCGGCGGTGGATGCGGTAATCGGCCGGGAAGAGAAGGTCGTCGGAGAGTACCGTGGCGGCAAAGAGGCGGTCATAGGGTACCTCGTCGGGGCTGTCATGAAGGAGATGCAGGGGAAGGGAAACCCCGGGGTAATTCGCGAGATTCTTTTTGCGACGCTAACGAAATAGGTCGGAGGATCAATGAAAAGGCGGCACACTGTGCCGCCTTTTCTCGTGGATCATGCCAAGAATGTGCGCATGTTCACATCCCTTTGACCCGAGACGAGAAAACCATACAATACAAGGCATGGATGAGCTCTCATTTGATGGAAAAGCGTATGTCTCGTCTAAACAGGCGGCAAAGATCTCCGGGTACGCTAAGGACTACATAGGGCAGCTTTGCCGGGAGGGGAGGATCGAGGCACGCCTGGTAGGGCGCAATTGGTACGTTCTCCGGAGCGCACTCGAAGCTCATCGCCTTGGGGAGACGAAGGATACGAGAGGTAAGAAGCCGACAGGCGCTCGCATCATAGAAGAGAAGCAGGCTCCGAGCTCCTGGGATAACCCAAAATACACGCCAGTCACGGGCGACGGCCTTCCTGAAGTGCGCCGATCGTCGGTAAGCCTTATAGGAGGGGAGGCTACAGGGTCTCGCGACGAGCATACCAAGCTCATAAGCGATATGCAGGATGCTTGGCAGGAGTGGTTTACCCGGAAGGCAGAGTCAGAAATCGAAACCTCGAAGGATGGTGAGGCGTCTGCTGCGGAGGTCACGATTGAGGAAGAAGCTGCTACACCGCTAAATTTGACCATCATAGAGGACGAGGTCAGAGCCCGTGAAGGTGACGAGGATGAAGCAATCGAGCGCGAGGAGCCAGAAATGGGGCCCACAGTAGATGAAGCTGAAGAACTCGCCGTGCCCATCGTCCGGATAACTGAGACGAAGGTGGTAAAAAAGGAGGATCGCGACATCGTGGTCGCTCCTAGAAGAGGATTATCTCCGCTTAAGGTGCTCGGGTATCGTGCCGCCCTTATCGCTGTGAGCGCCGTGTTCGCACTCATGGCTCTCATAGGGACTGGAACGCTCACGCGAATTGCTGGCGTACTGGTGACTGACATACCTGTTCTAAAAAATATCGCTGGAATTGCTGCTATAAATAGCAAGTAAATACAACGTATCTCGTCTCGTATAGAAAAGGAGATAAAGTATAGATATTTCCGCCTACGCGAGTCATCATATTAGGGTAGGGGATAGCTACAGAGCGCTGGAAGGCGCTCTGTAGCTATCCGAGACGACCCATAGATTTGCTCGAAGATCTCCAATGAGCATGCCTCTCTGTTAAGCGAAGAAACCGTCGTGCGCTTGTATGGTCGAGCATCTCGTATACTGAAAAGAGTCGCGTGACGGAATTCTTAGCGAATTCGTCAGCGAAATACCTAGCATGTACGCAACTTCGGAAAATTCCTTGCTTACGACGCACGAAGCGGCGGCACTCCTCGGCTATACCCACGACTACATCGCGCGCATGTGCCGCGAGAAGCGCATTCAGGGCCTCCGTCGGGGACCGCAGTGGGTCGTGGAGCGCGAGGAGCTCGACCGCTTTGCTCGTGAACACGAGGAGCGCCTGGCGCAGTCGCGCGCGGAGGTGGCTGCGACGCGTCGTACCGAGCGCAGCGGTGTGCAGGAGACGCGCATGTCGGTAGCTCATACGCGCCCGGTGTCGCTCCGCAGAACGGGATCCCGCGTCATGCAGGAATTGGTCGCCGTCTCGATGGCGCTCACCGTGGTTTCCGGAAGCGTAGCTTTCGCAGAGAGCGGAGCGCTACGCGCGCTCGCGGTATCGACGCAGAGCACCGCGCTTGCGGCTGCCGACGGATTCCGTGAGTCTCTGGGCGCGTATGTAGGAGATGTGCGCGAAAGCGCAGCGCGAAGTACGTATGCTTCGACTGCGATGCTCCCGGTCGCTGCGGGCTACGCTGCGCCGCTTATGCCGAGCGTACCCGCAATGCCTCGCTCCGAGGCGTACGCGTTCTCATACGCGACGGAACGCTTCGGCACAGCAGCTGCTTCTCGTGGCGGGACGGCTCTGGAATGGACGCTTCCGACCGTCGGCGAAGCGGCGCTGTCGACGGGCATTTTCATACGGGACGGGCTCCGTGCAGCGTCACATTCCGCATTCGCTGCGGCGCTCGCGAGCGGCGCGTATTTCGCACAGGTTCCTGACCAGCTTCTTGTCGTACATGAACATGCTATACAGGCGTTCGTCGATCTCCCAGCACCTCTTGCACAGAGCGTTGTCAGGAGCGTCTTCGCGATAGGAGAGACGGTGGGCGGCATTGCGGCGTCCGTGCCGCAGGCCTCTATCTACGCGTACCACAGCAGCATCAAGGCGCTCGCTAACGTAGGACCGAGTGCGCTTACGAAGGGCGTAGAGGCCGAAATTGCCTTCGGAAACGCGCTTGTAGGCGCAAGCCACGGTACGGCTCGTATGGCGCTCGAACCGGCCGTACGCACCGTCGCGCTCGCTCCGCGCGTTGTGAGAGGAGCGGCGTACGCGGGCGAGGAGGCGCGCATCGCCCTTACGGAAGCGCTCGGTGCGCAGGAGGCGCTTATAGGCGCGATCCAATCAGTGCGCGGTAGTGACGTGGCGATGCTCGCGCAAGAAGCGTTCCGTGCCACCTACGAGCCCATGCTGGCTGTACTCGGTTCTGTGGGCAGCCTTGCTGCGCTTCCGTTCGCTCGGGAGCCGGTAGCGACTGATGACGACTACGCGACTCCGATAGGAGTGTCGTCAGCAAGTATCGAAAAAGCCGATGGCCGAGGTCTTATCACTGCGCCTGGCGGCGGTGAGTATCTATGGGCCGGAAGCACGTCCGAGAAGGATACGAAGAATAGGGCGAAGGCGGCGACGCTTGAGGCGCGTGAACTGGAGCGCGCGGCAAAGAACGGCGCGTCGCTGCTTCTCCTTGATGGCAGTGAACTGCAGATAGAGCCTCTCGTCGCGGAAGATGATCAAGAAGGCGTGGCACGCCCGTCGTCCTGGCTTGGAGATACGGTCGATTTCATAACGGGCGCAATGGACCGGGAAGGTGCAGAGCGCGTGTGCATCGAAGATCGCTGCTACAGCAAATCTGACGTTGAGAAGCTCCTTAAGGAGGTAGAGAAGCAGAGCAAGACTAGCGAATAGAGCGACGTTTGGTACGCGAGAGCAACGCCGGGTGGGGATAACCTAGAGGCAGCCAGAAGGTCAAAGGGAAGCACTATTGAGCCAACTGATGGGCAGCACCTCGGCAGGCGAGTCACAGCGTTAAGCGAAGAGGCGTGGGAAGGAGGGCGAGAGAGACGCCTCAATACCGAACATGCATTCATTGGTAAAAAAGTGAGCTGAAAAAAGCTATACAAATACGCGCTTTTATATCTCGGATAGGCGAGAACAGTATTAAATCTCGTTTACGCTAGCAATCTCCGCGAGAGATGCTCGTAGAACTGGTCCCGAGGACAAAGAGACTCATTTCCAGGCATTTTACGTCGCACAACAGAATTGAGTGCATTTTTGCGACACTATATATAGGAACGTATCGGATGCATTCACGTACGAGGCAAAATTCTGACCTCCAGAGCCTCTTGAATCGAGCCGTCCATGAATGCCCGAGTTGCCTGCAGCAGCTCATTCGTGAGGATTTCTGACGATGAATCTCATAGGAGTAGGTGGTCGCAGCTGACTCGGTGCGGATACAAAGGATCATCCCGTCCGATTCTTCGATGAAGTCTCTGATCATTCTTCATTTTATCCACAGAAAAACGTGACGGGATTCCGGAAAAGCTAGATAAACTCTAGATAGTACGGTCATACGTCATGGATCCACTCCGATCGAAAAATCTAATCTCCACCAAGGACGCATCGGAGCTATCGGGATACTCTTCCGACTACCTTTCGCGACTCGCACGCGCGGGAAAGATCATCGGTGCGCAGGTCGGCCGCACATGGGTCGTCGACGAGAAGTCCTTGACCCGCTTCATGGCTTCCCAGGAGAAGCGCAAGAAGGAGCTCGCGCAGGAGCTCGCGCGCGCGCGAGCTAGTGAGTATAGGGCCGCAACCAAGGATGAAGCCAAGGTCGTTGTTCCGGTAGTCCTCCCGGAGGCGTTGCCGTCTTCCGGATTCATCACGACGAAGCTCGCGGCAGAGCGCTCGGGCTACAGCACGGACTATCTCGCGAAGCTCGCACGCGAAGGGAAGGTGAAGGGCGAGCAGATAGGCGGCCAGTGGTTCGTCAACGAGACGACCTTGCTCTCATTCATGGCTGCTGCTGCAGAGCGGAAGTCTGAACTCGCGCGCGAACTTGCGCGCGAGCGCGTACGCGATTTGCGCGACGCAGCACGCACGCACGTATTCGCGCTCCCCTTCATGCGTTCACGCGCAGCAGTCACCACGCTCCTCGTCGTCATCGTCTTCGCGAGCGCGTACGGCATTCCGGCGCTCTTCTCGCCGATGTCGGTAGGTGCCGCAGCGCGCGCGTCCGGCGCCGAGAACAGCCTCGAGGAGATCGCGCTCCGGACCTACACCACCCTCCACTCGTGGTTCATGGATGTGCGCGGAAGGACGCTCGGATACTTCGCGCCTTCCAGCCGCGTCATCGTGATATCGATGCCAGGGTTCTCTCTGCCCGCTGCGCCGTCGCCAGCTGCGACGTCGACGCCGTCGCAGCCGATGTCGGATGAGGCGATAACGAAGGCGTATCTTTCCGATCGCCTCGTCGCGCTCCGCGCGAGCCTCTTGTCGGAACTGTCCGGATCGTTCGGCACTACGATCAACAACAACTATTTCGATATCCGCCGCACCTCCTACACGCGCGAGAGCGAAGGTGGCGGCGAAGGAAGCGTCACCTCCGTCGATATCTCGGGCGGCACGACCGGCATTACGTTTGCCGGCGGGCCAGTAACCGATACCGGGACGTTCACGATGTCCGGCGTCCTTGCGATTGCGAACGGCGGCACAGGAACCTCTACGCTTCCGACCTACGGCAAGCTTCTTCTCGGGAATGCATCTGGCGGCTACGACCTCGTCGCGACGACGTCGCTCGGCATCACCGCAGGCTCCGCTGGCTGGGGCTCTATCGTCGGGAACATCGCGGACCAGACCGACCTTCAGAACGCGCTCGATGCGAAGTTGTCGCTTTCTGCGTGGTACGCGACGACGACCGACGGTCTCGACGAGGGCGTCACGAACCTCTATTACACGGACGCGCGCGTACAGACGTATCTCGATACGGTGAACAAGGGCTACTTCTTCTCGACCACGTCCGCCGACTACTACATCGCACAGGCGAATCTTTCCGCGTTCTCCACCACCTCCGCTGATTACTGGAAGACGCAGAGGAACTTCTTCAGTACGACGTCTTCGGACTACTGGATCACGCAGACTTCTCTCGAATCTCTCTCGGACGTCGCTGCGATGACGAAGAGCTACGGCGACCTCCTCTACTGGAACGGGACGACGTGGACGAATATCGCGACGTCGTCCTTAGGCATCACGGGCTCGGGAGGCTCCGTCGCATGGGGTTCCATCACCGGAACGCTTTCGAATCAGACGGACCTTCAGAACGCGCTCGACGCGAAATTGTCGCTTTCTGCGTGGTACGCGACGACGACCGACGGTCTCGACGAAGGCGTCACCAACCGCTACTACACGGACGCGCGCGTACAGACGTATCTCGACACCGTCGGTAAGGGCTTCTTCTTCTCCACGACGTCGAGTGACTACTGGAAATCGATCAACAATTTTTTCTCGACGACCTCGAGCGATTATTGGAAGAGCGTCACCGACCTTTTCTCGACCACCTCCGCGAACTACTTCGTCCACTCCTCGACCACCATCCCTAAGACGTACAGCGCGAACACCTTCACCGGACTCCAGACCTTCGGTGCAGCATCCTCGACGTACTTCTCATCGAATTACGCATCTTCGACAAACGGATACTTCGGCAACCTCTCGGTAGGGTCGTTGACTGGAGCGTTGCAGGCGGTGAACGGCACGGTCTCTGCGACCTCGACCTTGTCGGTCGCGTACGGCGGAACGGGTCTCTCGACTGCCCCCTCCTACGGCCAGGTCCTCCTCGGGAATTCCGCCGGCGGGTATTCGCTCACCGCAACTTCCTCCTTGGGACTCGGTACCCTCACCGCCATCGGCCCTACCGGCCAGCAGGTAGCGAGCGGGGCAGTGACTATAGCGACGTCGACCGCAACCAATAACGGCATCACGTCCCGTATCACGGTCACGGGCTCCGGCAATACGCTCACCTTCACGCCGTCGCAAACGGGAGTGCTTACTGCTGCAGGCGGCGGCACGGGTTCGACGACGCTCACGGGCATATTGAAGGGCAACGGCACGGGCGTTGTTCAGACCGCGGTCGCCGGCACCGACTACGTCGCCTCGGTAACCGGCGACTGGACCGGGACGTTGGACGGCCAGGAGGGAAGCTACTACCTCGCGAACTCCTTCTCGACCACCTCTGCTGATTACTGGAAGACGCAGCGCGATTTCTATTCGACGACGTCCGCCGACTACTGGCTCACGACGAAGACCACCACGAACCTCGCGGAAGGATCGAATCTCTACTGGACGGATACGCGATTCGATAACCGCCTTTCCGCGACGACTACCTTGCCGAACGTGACGACGCTCGCGAACCTCTCGACGGTCGGAACCATCACGTCAGGCACCTGGAACGGGACGGCGCTTACGGACGCGTATGTCGCGGACAATCTCACGATCTCGGGCGGCACGATAAACAACACGCCGATAGGCGCATCCTCCGCGTCGACCGCGGTCTTCACGAACGCTACCTCGACCAACGCGACGACGACGAACACGTACATCTCGGGCGCGATACGCGGCGCGGGACTTACGACCTGCTCGGGTTCCGGCGATAAGCTCCTCTGGAACGCGGCGACGGGACAGTTCTCATGCGGCGCAGACGCAGGTGCAGGCGGCGGCATCACCGCGATAGGCGCGCAGTATTCCTCGTACCAGAACGGCTCGACGCAGACGTTCGCGACCTCGTCTGACACCAACATCGGACTCACCATCACCTCGGCAGGCGACGTGCACACCTTCACGCCGACGTGGACCGGGACGCTCGCCGCAGGCCGTGGCGGGACTGGACTCTCGTCGGTCTCAGCGAATCAGATACTTATCGGGAACGCGGCCGGCACCGGATGGACGCAGGTCGCAACCTCATCTCTCGGGCTCCTCACGACGAATGTCGCTGAAGGCTCGAACCTCTATTACACGGACGCGCGCGTACAGACGTATCTCGATACGCTCAACAAGGGCTACTTCTTCTCAACCACCTCCGCTGACTACTACATCGCGCAGGCGAACCTTTCCGCGTTTTCCACCACCTCGGCCGACTACTGGAAGACGCAGCGCAACTTCTTCTCAACCACCTCTGCTGATTACTGGTCTTCCTTAGGCTTCGGGTTCTCCACGACCTCCGCCTCCTACTTCCTCTCGCAGAACCAGAACGCCGCATTCTCTACATCATCCGCGCTCTATCACCTCGGTACGCTCGATAAGGGCTACTTCTTCTCGACCACATCCGCTAATTATTGGAAGACGCAGAATAATTTCTTCTCCACGACGTCCGCGGATTATTGGGAGACGCAGCAGGTAGCGCGTACCGCCGACGATCTCACCAATAATTCCATCGAGGATCTCTCCGACGTCGCCGCGATGACCGAGAACTACGGAGACCTTCTCGGCTGGAACG
>CAZMFT010000011.1:0-23452 GCA_964565655.1 uncultured Candidatus Saccharibacteria bacterium | reverse complement strand
GGCGAAGGCAAGGCCTGCCGCCCCGCGGAGGAAGGAAGGGATGGTCATAGAGGGAAACTAGCCGGGTAATACCTGACCGCATTCTATAGCACATCTATGGGGAAAGGGTGAATTCGTCGGAGGCCTCATTGACGTATCGCTTATTCAGATTCATAGTCCGCACGGAGCTGCTATAGACCCTTAAGGAGGCACCATGTCAGTCTTGGTTGCGTCGCGTACGACGGATGAGGGCCAGGAGGTCTTCTCCGTCGAGATAGTCTCCGCCTTGAGTCTCGACGAGGCGAAAGCCGTGGTCGAGAAGGATTGCCCGGAGACCACGCTCATCGGCGCTATCCTGCTCGACACATCAAAGGTCGACATCCGCGCCTTCGAAGGCATCCTCTGGATGAGCACCTACAGCGAGACCGGAGGCTATCTTGAAGGTATCCTGACGCAGGTGCTCATGCTCGGACGAGTCTCGAGGGATCAATTCCCCTGAAGGGATCGAAACCGTCTTCTTACACGAGGTGTAGGAGGGCGGTTTTCTGTTATGGTATTCTTCCGGCGAAGAACGCGGGATTAGTTTAGTGGTAGAACAGGAGTTTTCCAAACTTCTGGCGGGAGTTCGATTCTCCCATCCCGCACATGAAGCGCGACTGGATTCCATACCTTGGCGCGGTTATCCTCGCGTTCGCAGTCATCGCGATACTTGCGCAGGGCTTCCGTGAATCGACAACGATAGTCATAGAAGAGTCGCCGGTGGCGACCTCGACGCTCCCCGGCGCGACCGTTATAGAGGAATCCTTGCCAGCAGCCGTCGCGACGGCACCTAAGCCGCTTGATACCAAGAAGCTCGACGCGGCAGTGCTCGCAGCTGGTAACGCAGCGGTAAACATTCTTTGCACGACAAGTGGGAGCCCCTATAAGCCGATTTCCGGAAGCGGCGTCTTCATAGACTCGAAGGGTGTCATCCTTACGGCTGCGCATATCGGGCAGTATTTCCTCCTTAAGGATTATCCGAAGAAGGACAGTATCCGTTGCGTAGTGCGCGCTGGGAGTCCCGCGAAGGATGCGTATATCGCAGATCTCCTCTACGTTTCGACCCATTGGGTAACGGCGAATCAGGGCACGCTCGCTGAAGCGCGTCCTACGGGAACCGGTGAGAGCGATTTTGCGCTTCTCTACGTGACGGGGTCAGTCTCCCGCACTCCCCTTCCCCCCTCCTTTCCAGCCCTCGCGCTCTCCTCGAGCGATGCGCATACCGGTGATACGGTCGTACTCGCAGCATACGGAGCGGAATTCATCGCTGCAGCGGATATCACCCGCGCGCTGCCGCTCATCGTCGACGGCGGCGTGGTCGAACGCGTCTACACGTTCGGAGAAGATACGATAGACCTCCTTTCGATCGAGGGGAGCAATACCGCCCAAGAAGGGTCATCAGGCGGCGCAGCCGTATCTCTTGATGGGAAGCTCATAGGCCTTATCACGACGAGCTCGGACGAGGTGTCGCTCGACGCGCGTCACGTGCGCGCTATCACGCCACGACACATACGGAAAGCATTCGAGCTTGATGCGGGCATGCGGCTCGAGGGGTATCTAGGGAGCGCGCCGCTCGCGGATCTCGCTGCCGCGTTCGGAGCGAGGGCGGAGTCACTGAAGAGGTTGTTGATAGAGGCGACGAGTGATTAGAGATTGACGTTCGGGAATCGGCTACAACTCTATATACGGGTACACAAAACTCCGCATACGCGGAGTTTTGTGCTTTCCCGGTCATGCGCTCCTCTCCTAGAGGAGCGATTCGAGGCGGTTGAAAAGAGAAGAGTGGTCGGGCCGCCGGTATCGGTCACGGATAATTTTCTGCTGAAAATTTCCGCGACCCCGCCTCGCGATGAATGCTGCCTGCTGTCGCATTCATCACTCCGGCTTTCGATTCCCGACGCGAGATGCCCCGCATCTTGCTGCGGCCCGAAAGCACAAAATTCCGCTAAAGCGGAATTTTGTGTCTTGTCGGGCCGCCGGGAATCGAACCCGGTCATCTTGGTCCCAAACCAAGCGTACTACCGGTATACGACGGCCCGATCAAATCATTCATTCCCTCACCAAGCTACTCCCGTATGGGGCGGCCCGATAATCGGAGCGCGAGCTGTTAAGGACAGCCCGCGTATTGGCATCCTAGCATCTTAGACGATTTGTGGCAGGTGGAGGACCTTCGCGGCCCCGTCCCGTGCTCGGAGCCACACGAGCGCCCCGTCGACCTGCCACTCCCCTTCCCAGTCCTTCTCCGCGACTATCCACTCGGCCGTCCGAGCGACCTTCCGGATCTTCGCCTCATGCAGATTTGCCGACGGATCGTACCTGTCGCCCACAGCCTCCAGGTCCGGAAGCTCTTCGCAGGTAAGCGTCTTCACCTCGATGAAATGAAGCGTATCTCCCTTCCTCATAAGCACATCTATTTCACCCGTTTTCCTTGCGATGTTTCGCCCGACGAGCTTGAAACCGTGCCTTTCGAGCTCACGGACCACCTCTTTCTCTCCCGAATCCCCAATCTCCTTCTTGGACGCGCCATCTAAGTTCATGGAGTTTAGAAAAACGGCTTATTTTCTCGCTTTTCTTAAGACTCATCATAATTCGCTCATGATTGTCCTTGTCTTTTATCCACATATCCCCCGAGTTGTTAACACCTGTCCCCAAAGCAAAAAGCGCCTATATAGGCGCTTTTTGCTTTGGGTGCGGCCAGGGAGATCGGTCACAGCTCATTTCCTGCTGGAAATGGCCGCGACCCCGCCTCGCGCCGTCGCGCTACGGCTTTCGATTCTACCTGTGCACGACTCAAAACCTTCGGTTTTTAGTGCGGCCAGGGAGAATCGAACTCCCGACTCGTCCTTGGCAAGGACGCGTTCTACCACTAAACCATGGCCGCTACGGGCTCTATATTCGCACAGCTAGGCCCTTTCATCAATTCGCCCAGTGATCACAGCTCATTTCCTGCTGGAAATGGCCGCGACCCCGCCTCGGGCCGACGCCCTCCGGCTCGCACAAGCATAAAACCTGCATATTTTGCAGGTTTTATGCGTTTTGTGCTCCGGCCAGGACTCGAACCTGGAACGTCAGTTCCGAAGACTGATGTGATATCCATTTCACTACCGGAGCCTATATAAACACTAGCCTTATTCTCCGTACCGCACAATGAGCTCATCGAGCCAGGTACGTATACGCGTCGCCGTGCCCGCACCCCCTATCTCAATACGCGCAATACCCGCCAAATTCCTAGGTTTTCTTTTCGTTTCCGGAGTCATAACCGCCTTCCTAAAGGCATCTGCCGGGAGCCCCGTCGCCCGAGACCACTGTATCCGGGCAGCACCAAGGTCCCGGGAAGGCGGTAAGTAGAGCCGTATACCGAGCTTCCCTGCCGGGAGGTCGAGAACCGTGCTCGCCCACCTGACGAGGAGCTTTACTGCTCTCTCGTCGGCACTCATATAGGTGACCGAGGCCTTTCCCACTACCCCACCCCCGGCGAGGAGGCCGAGGCCGATCTCGAATATCTTCTTGCGCGCGAGCCAGTCGTACTCCCGCCGGGCGTCGCGCTCCGCGAACCCACGCCTCACCACCGCAGCGGCCTTCCGCACGGTGACCTCCCGCGCGCGAAGTTCCTTTATCCGAGCGCTCCGCGCTGCGTCGAGTTTCGCGCGGACTACGGGTTCGATCTCGACCGTACGAAGCCAGTGAGAAAGCGTGCCGCGCGAGACCGGAACCTGCCGCAGAATCGCATCATAGGTGTTGCCAGTGCGCCGCAATTCTGTAGCCAATTCCCTATGTTGAACTTTCTTATTCATGCTTATATACAGAGTACCATATAGTTCATATAGAGTGCTGAGTGAGCATGTCGTAGAATGATTCGCATGAACTTCCCCATCCCGCACGAGGTCGCGAAAGTCGCCGCGGCTCTGCGAGCCGCGGGGTTCGAAGCGTACCTCGTTGGCGGCTGCGTCCGGGACCTCCTGCTCAACCGGAAGCCCAAAGATTGGGACGTGACTACAAACGCGAAGCCGGAGGACATACAGCACATCTTCCCGGACTCCTTTTACGAGAATGAATTCGGCACGGTCGGCGTTAAGACCGGCTCAGAGGATGAGACGGTGGCTATAGTCGAGGTCACCCCGTACCGCACCGAAAGCGGCTACTCCGATAAGCGCCGCCCGGACGAGGTCGCATTCGGAGAAAGCCTCGAGGAGGACCTAGCCCGGCGCGACTTTACCGTGAACGCCATAGCCCTGGATGACTCTAAAGGACAAATCGTTGACCCATATAAAGGACAAATCGACCTCAAAGCCTGTGTTTTGCGCGCGGTTGGGACGCCGAGCGTGCGTTTTGAGGAAGATGCCCTCCGCCTTATGCGCGCCATCCGCCTTGTCTCAGAGCTCGGTTTTGCGCTCGACGGCGCTACCGCGGAGGCCATGAGCGAAAAAGCTAGCAATTTGGGGGCTATTTCACGTGAAAGGGTGCGCGACGAGCTTTCGCGCATCCTTATGTCCAAGGAGCCTATGACCGCCTTCCTGCTTGCAGAAAGGCTCGGCCTCCTTCCCCACATGGTGCCGGATCTTCCCCGCTCAATAGGCGTTGAGCAGAATCAAGCCCATAGCTACGACGTTTTCGGGCACCTTATGCGGAGCATGCAGCACGCCGCAGATAAGCATTGGGATTTCGATACCCGCCTTGCTGCCCTATTCCACGACATTTCTAAGCCAGAGACTCGTCGCTGGTCAGAGGATAAGAAGGATTGGACCTTCCATGGGCACGAGGTTGTTGGTTCACGTGTAACAAGGAAGGCTCTTGAGGATTTGCGCTTTTCACGGGAAACAGTCTCTAAGGTTGTGAAACTTGTGCGATGGCACATGTTCTTCTCTGATCCAGATCAGATAACCCTCTCGGCGGTACGCCGGATGATCGTGAACGTAGGGAAGGAGAACATATGGGACCTGCTGAATTTGCGCATATGCGACCGAATAGGCACGGGCCGTCCTAAAGAGCAGCCGTTCCGTTTCCGGAAGTACAAAGCCATGGTCGAACAGGCGCTCCGCGATCCGATATCAGTAGGAATGCTTAAGACTGACGGCACCCGGCTTATGGAGCGCTTTCACATGAAACCTGGGCCGCGTATAGGCTGGACGCTTAGCGCGCTCCTCGAGGAGGTGCTTACGGACCCCGCAAAGAATACCGAGGAGTATCTCGACACTCGGGCAGGGGAGTTGCTTGCTTTAAAGGACACAGAACTAAAGGACATTGGCGAGGCAGGGAAGCGGCGCCAGGAAGAGGAGGAGGCGGCCGAGGTGCGGAAGATTCTCGAAAAGCACGACGTAGCCTAGTGACTGTTTCGCGTGAAAATAAAGAGCCGCCTTTGGAAGGCGGCTTTGGCGGGGATCCCGGAAAGGAGCAGGGGGCGTGTGATGGGAACCTCAATAGATGCGCTTTCCTGGCGGCTCTTATTCTGGTCTTGTTCTCGAAGGTACTTATTTAGGCGCTTTTCACGGGAAACGGACCGCTTTCGTGTGACGGGGATACGCCCCGGAGTTCGTAGCCGTTCTCGCTGACTTCGCGTCTTCTTCTTGAAAGAGCTGTAAAGGACTACTGGATTGTGCCAGACGGCGTACAGAAATCTCGAAACCCGGGTGTTTGCGCTTACCAGAACTCGGTGCGCCGTCTCGCTCTGTCCTTTATCCTACGGCCTAGGTATTGAGTGTAAAGGACATCTATGTGGATAAAAGACAAATGTCCTTTATCCCAAGGTGAGGGAAGTAGGGCAGTGGTCCGATCCCATGACCTCGGGGTGTATATCCGCTTCCTTGAAATGCTTCTCGAACGACTTTGATGCGAAAATGTAGTCGATACGCCATCCGACGTTGCGTTCGCGCGCACCGCCCCAGGCGGTCCACCAGGTATAGAAACCGCCTCCTTTCTTGAATTTCCGTAATGTATCTAAGAAACCCGCGGAAAGGATGTTATCGATGCCTTCGCGCTCCTCGGCCGTGAACCCTTTCTTCCCCTCGTTCTCCTTGGGGCGGGCAAGGTCATCTGGGGTATGGGCAACGTTCAAGTCCCCGCAGAAAATGACCGGCTTTTCTTCTTCGAGACGCTTCATGTACTCGAGGAAGGCCGGGTCCCAGTGCTTGTGCCGGAGTGGCAAGCGGGAGAGGTCATCCTTCGCGTTCGGGGTATAGACCGAGACTACCCAGAAATCATGCATGTCCGCAGCGATTATCCGACCTTCCTCATTCGGGTCCCCGTAGCTATCTCCCGCAAGTCCCCACTTCTTCGCGATATCCTCTGGCATACCGAATACGACGTCATCCGGGGTGACCTTCGTGAATATGGCCGTCCCGCTATATCCCTTCTTCTTGGCCGAGCTCCAGTACTCCTCGTAGTCCGGAAGATCGAGGGGGGACTGCTCCTGTTCTGCCTTCGTCTCCTGGAGACAGAGGATGTCCGGCTTGTATTTCTTCATAAAGGGCATGAAGACCCCTTTCTTGTGAACGGCGCGTATGCCGTTCACGTTCCAGCTCATGATGCGCATGCGCGCATTCTAACGCATCCGCCTAACGGCTCCTTCCGTGGAATTTCTTGTGAACCTCCCGCAAATGGGAGTCCGTGACGTGGGTATAGATCTGGGTCGTATTGATAGAGGCGTGGCCCAAAAGCTGCTGCACGGAACGTATATCTGCGCCATTTGAGAGGAGGTCGGTCGCAAACGAATGCCGGAGGACGTGGGGCGTGACTTTCTTGGTGATACCGGCCTTGGCGGCATAGGTCTTCATGATGCGCTCGATGGAACGGGGAGTGAGGCGCTCGCCGCGCTCCCGGCCCTTCGCGATGTTCACGAAAAGCGCCTCTCCCATGTCTTTGCGGGCCTTCAAATACGCCTTCACCGCGTCTTTAGCGGCCTCCGAGAGGAAGACCACACGTACCTTGTCGCCCTTGCCTCGTACAGAGAGCTCATCCCGTGAGAGATCGAGGTCAGAGTCCAAGGAGCAGAGCTCCGAGACGCGGAGCCCCGTAGAGAAGAGCATCTCGAGGATGGCCTTATCCCGGAGCTGGCGCTCTTCGCCGCCCTCGGCGGCTTTAAGAAGGCGGTCGAGCTCGTTTCCCGTGATGAGGTCGAGGTGGCGCTCGGGGAGCTTCGCGAGCTCGATGCGCTCGGGCGAGGAGCTCTCGACCCCGCGCTTCCTAAGGAACTTTAAAAACGCACGGAGCGCGATGAGATAGTAATTCTGGGTGCGCCGCTTCATGGAGTCCTTCCCGGTCCCTGGCTGGCGGTTGAGCCACATGCGGAACTCACGGATGTTCTCTTCGGTAATCTCACCAACCTCGCCGATCTTCATCTGCGTCAGGTAGCGGGTGAGGTAACGGTCGTAGTTCTCGACGGTCTTTACCGAGCGACCGCGCTCTATCTCGATGTATTCGAGGAACTGCCGCTTCATCGACTCCGCGTTCATGCGCGGATTCTACCATCTAACGTCGCACATTCTTTCGAGTAACACATTGGGTGCCCGGGCCGTTATAGTGGAAAAATACGTATGCAAGAATCTTCGAAACTCGCGTCGTCGGTCGCCATTATCGGGTACGGATACGTAGGGAAGGCGATAGAGGCGTTCTTCAAGGACCATTTCGAGGTGCTCATATATGACCCGGCATACCCGCAATACGCGAGCAGCGAAGCGAAGGAGAAGATAAACAGGGAAGCAGGCCTCGCCGTCATCTGCGTCCCGACGCCGATGAAGGACGACCGGTCGGTCGATACGAGCTATGTCGAGGATGCGCTCTCGTGGCTTACGACGCCGCTCATACTCATGAAGAGCACGGTGCCGCCCGGCACGACCGATGCGCTCCGGGCGAAGACCGGGAAGGCGCTCGCTTTCAGCCCGGAATACATTGGGGAAGGGAAGTACGAGGTGCCGTACTGGAAGGATCATCCGCACCCGACCGATATGAAGAAGCACTCGTTCGTGACCATCGGCGGACCCAAAGAGGTCACACGCGCTCTGGTACCGTACTTCCAGCGGATCATGGGTGCCGAGCCCCGCATATTCCAGACCGATAGCACGACCGCGGAGCTCGCGAAATACATGGAGAACGCGTACCTCGCGACCAAAGTCACGTTCTGCAACGAGTTCTATGACATCGCGAACGCGTTCGGGGTCGACTATCACGAATTGCGAGAGCTATGGCTCGCCGACGGCCGCATCGGACGTTCGCATACCGCAGTGTTCCCGTTCTCCCGCGGATTCGGCGGCAAGTGCCTTCCCAAGGACACCAACGGCATCATCGAGCGAGCGAAAGAGAAGGGGTATGTGCCGCATCTCCTGTCCGCGGTCGTGGACGCGAACGCCCGGATACGCGGGGAAAGCGGTACCACGCAACCCTTGCGTAAATAGTCAATGTGTGGTAGCGTAGCGGTACATGCTTACCACGAAGAAAAAGGCGGCAGTCATCAAGAATGCCGCTCGGCACGACGGTGACACCGGCTCTCCTGACGTCCAGGTGGCTATTTTGACGCGCCGCATCGAGGACCTCACGAAGCACCTTAAGAAGAATGCCAAGGACGTGCACTCGCGCCGCGGCCTCCTTCAGATGGTCGCTGACCGCCGCTCGCATCTTCGCTATCTCGAACAGAACGACAAGCGACGCTATAACGCGATCGTAAAAAAGTTGGGACTCAAGAAGTAGTCACAGACCCCGAAAGGGGTTTCGTGGTCTGGTGGTAGCATGGGAAGGGGCGATCTGTTCCGGATTTAATAAGTATTTACGTAATTATTTTACGGGTTGCGTTTTTCAGTCTGAACGCTGTAACCTGCAACCTGTCAGCTACTATTTATGGCAGTCATCAAGCACACCGCCCAGCGTGTCGGCGTATTCATAGACACGCAGAACCTCTACCACAGCGCAAAGAACCTCTACAAGGCGCGCGTCAATTTCGCCAAGGTCCTCGAAGAGGCCGTGGGCGGCCGTACCCTCGTGCGCGCTATCGCCTACGTCATATCGACGGAGGCAGGCGATGAGAAGAACTTCTTCGAAGCGCTCACTAAGATCGGTATCGAGACCAAGGTCAAGGACCTGCAGGTCTTCTCCGACGGCGCGAAGAAGGCGGACTGGGACGTCGGCATCGCGATAGACGCGGTGAAGCTCTCCGATAAGCTCGATACCATCATCCTCGCGACCGGCGACGGCGACTTCGTCCCGCTCATAGAGTACCTAGACATGAACGGCGTGCAGACCGAAGTCATTTCGTTCGGCAAATCGTCCTCGGGGAAACTGAAGGAAGCCGCGCATGCGTTCACCGACATGTGCGACGACCCGAAGCGCTACCTCATCAGCTCTCGTTAAGCGCGAGCCTCGCGAACACTCCCGGCAAGAGCCGGGAGTGTTCGCATAATGGACTATAGGCGGGAGCGCGTGAGGTAAAATGAATCTCGAACCTGCACCATGGCGGACCAAGAGAAACCAAAGATGATGACGCTCGGCGCAGACGGCCTTCCGATGATGCCGGAAGAGAGAGCGCCACTGCGCGTCGTCCGCACGCTCGCGTCCGATATGGCGAAGCTCTCGGGAACCGGAGCACCTCCTAAGAGCGTCGAGCCTGCAGCTCACGAACCCGCTGGGGAAGTACCGCCACCCCCCTCGCCAGCACCTCTTCCCGCGCCGGTCGTTCTCCCGGAGGTAGAACCGATCCGGCCTACGACGCCGGTCGCACGCATGGAGCCCGCATCGCCACCGGAGCGTCCACGCGTCATCCATTCCATAGACGCGGATCTCGCGGCGCCTTCGCCTGTCCCGGCACCTAATTGGGTTCCTCCAGTCGTACGCGCCGAGCCGCCAAAGGCACCTAAGGAGCCAGGATTTTTCATACGTATCCTCATGAATCTCTTCGGCACGAGGAAGCATGCGCCTGATGAGGGCCGTGTTCTCACGTCGACCATCGTGCGAGAGGCGACACCGAAGCCGGCGCCTCCGCCGCCACTACCTGTCGCTCCGGCCGAGCCCGCGCCGACGGTTCCCGCTCCTCTTCCACCACCTCCTGCACCTATCGCGCCGCCGACGTCTTCGAATCCCGACGCGGAACGCGAAGCAGTCCTCGCGCGTCTTCGCGCGCGCGTCGCGTCGCGCGAAGGGGAAGCGCCGCCGCCGGTATTCCCGACGCCACGGCCCGAACCGCCCAAAGCTCCGGTACGGCCCATGCCGCCGCCTCCGCCACCGAATCTTCCCGGCGTAGGACCTGCGCCTGCTTCTCCCGAACCGCTTCAGACGATGAGCGGGGACTTCGCGAAGCGCGTCGAGCGCGAACGCGCGAGCTCGTTCGCCGTCATTGCAGCGGATGCCGACCGCGCGAACCGGCCTCCGCCGCGCCCTGTACGCCGCCCCGATTACAGCCTCGCGTATATCGTCCTTTCTACCGTCCTCATCGTCGGCGGATCGACCTCGCTCTATCTCGCTTACGATTATTTCTCGAGCCGTCAGCCGGTCGCGCCGAAAGGCCCTGATATCGTGTCGCTCCTTGCCGCGGACGAGGAGGTCGCAGTGAGGAAGGAGGATGGCGATGCATACCGCCTCTTCCGCGACGCTGCCGAGAAGCCGCTCGCAAACGGCAGCATCCGCGTCATCTACTACACGATCGCGACCTCGACCCCGCTCGGTACGGCGGACGTCCCGCAGGCCGGTACCGTATTCCTCTCTGCGATGCGGCTCCGCGCGCCCGACCTCCTTACGAGGAACGTGGGACCAGAGACGACGCTCGGCTCGGTCGGATCCTCGGATGAGGCGCATCCGTTCTTCGTCCTCGCCTCGTACTCCTACCAGCGCACGTTCGCCGGCATGCTCGCCTGGGAAGCAACGATGCCGCAGGATCTCGCGCTCCTGTATCCGGACTATGCCGCAGCGTCCGTAGACGCATCCTCGACGCCTATGGTCTCCGCATCCTCGGACCGAAGCGGCACGTTCAGGGATGAGGTGGTCGAGAGCTATGACGTGCGCGTCCTTCGTGACCCCGCAGGCCGTTCCTTGATGCTCTATGGCTATCGCGATCCGGAGACGCTCATCATCGTGCGCGACGAAGAAGCGTTCAAGGCGGTGCTCACGCGATTCACGGGCGTCTCGCGCCAATAGCACGCGTGCTAGTATCGCCGTATGGAAACAGATGCATACAAGGCGAGACTCGTAGAAGAAGCGGCGAAGCTCGAGAGCGAGCTCGCCGCAGTAGGGAATAGGAACCCCAAAAGCGATACGGACTGGGAAGCGAAGCCGCAGGACGTGGGGCTCGAGGCCGATCCAAACATCGTTGCCGACCAGATGGAAGGATACGGAGAGAACGCGGCCGTACTCGAGGACCTCGAGATCCGCTACCGGAGCGTCAAGGATGCGCTCGCCCGCATCGAGTCAGGAACCTACGGGACCTGCTCCGTAGACGGGGGAGCGATAGAGCCGGAACGGCTCGACGCCGACCCGGCAGCCCCGACCTGCGCAGCGCATCTCTAGAGAGCACCCGCAAAGAAAACCGCGGCCCTTAGGGCCGCGGTTTTCTCGTATCACTCGCCGTTAGAACGCTGACAGGAAGGAGAGGAGGACGAAGGCACCGAGGATGCCGAGGATCACCGTGCCCACCGACATACGGACGGCTTCTCCCGGCTTTGCCGCGCGGTTCTCGCGCTCCATGGAGACCATCACGATGATCAAGGACGCGAAGCCGATGATGGCCAAGGTGCCGATAGCGCGCATCAAGACATCCATGTCGTCGATGACCTCCCATATCGCGAGCACCCCAAGAAACGCGAGGAGGACGGCGGAAATGATGAGGGAGCCGAGCGTGACGTGGCGTATCGATTTGAATGTAGCGGCCCAGGCGAGGGAATTCATGTCGTCAGCGGGCGTGGAGTCGATGAAGCGGCCTGCAGCGATGACGATGATAGCGACCACGCCGAGGAGTCCTATCGTGAGGAACGACTTCGTGATCATCTCGTCCTCGACGACCTCCCATACGCCGAGGATGGAGACGATGGAAAGTATCGCGACCGCGGCGATGAAGAGGTAAGCGGCGATGTTCTGTATAGCTTTCATAAGGTGAGGTTAATGCGCACGTGAGCGCACTATAGCATCAGGGGTGCTCGGGAGGACGATGTCGTGTGGATTCTCGCGGGCGCGGCGTACAATGACCGAGGTGAAAAAAGAATCGCTCTCGTTCGGGGCGAAGCCTCGACCAGGGAAGGAGATTGCGCGCGGATATGCGCGCACGAAGGCTGCGCAGCCGGTGGGCGCCGGCGGCGAGATAGTCACCGTCGAAGCGGACGTCACGCGCGGACTCCATGCGTTCTCCGTCGTCGGCCTTCCGGACAAGGCGGTCGAAGAGTCGCGCGATCGCATCGCGGCGGCGATACGCCACGCAGGGCTCAAATCCCCGAAAGCGGAGAACAAGAAGATCGTCCTATCGTTATCGCCTGCGGACCTCAAGAAGGAAGGCTCTCATTACGACCTCGCGCTCGCGGTCTCGTACCTTACGGCGACCGGCGCACTGCCGGAAGATAACGGGGACTCGCTCTACTGCGGAGAACTCGCGCTCGACGGCACGCTCCGCCCCGTGCGCGGCATACTCGCGCAGGTGATGGCCGCGAAGCGCGCGGGTATTCGTACCGTCTTCGTTCCCGAGGGAAACGCGGAAGAGGCGTTGCTCGCAAGCGACATGACCGTCTACGCTCCGGCATCCCTGTCAGCGGTCGTCGCGCACCTCTCCGGGAAGAAAAAGCTCGAAGCCGCAAGAAAAGGCAGCAAGAAAGCCATGCCGCCGTCCGCGGTCGACCTCGCCGACATAAAAGGGCAGGAAAGCGCGAAGCGCGCCTTGGAGATCGCCGCAGCCGGCCGCCACAACCTCGTCCTTTACGGACCTCCGGGCACCGGGAAGACGATGCTCGCCCGCGCGTTGCCCGGTATCCTCCCGCCTTTATCAGACGATGAAGTCCTCGAGGCGACGGCGATACATTCGACTGCAGGCACCTTGCAGGGAGAGCACGCGGTCGTGTGGCCTCCGTTTCGCGCGCCGCATCATACGACATCGCATACTGCGGTCGTCGGAGGAGGAGCGACGCCCCGCCCGGGAGAGATCACGCTCGCGCACCTCGGCATCCTTTTCCTCGACGAATTCGTCGAGTTCGAGTCTCGCGTCCTCGAGTCGCTGCGGCAACCGCTGGAAGACCGGGTGATCACGGTGTCGCGCGCGAAAGCGACGGTCACGTTTCCCGCAGACTGCATGCTCGTCGCGGCAATGAATCCTGCTGACACGCTTTCCGCGCACGCAGAGGAAGCGGTGCGCCAAGCAAGGAAGCAGGCGCGGAAGATATCGCGCCCTATCGTCGACCGGCTCGACCTGTGGGTCGAGGTCGCACACATCCCGCACGAGACCCTTGCGAAGCTCGGAAGCGGGGAAGCATCGAGCGAGGTACAGGCGCGGGTCATAGGTGCGCGTACCCGCGCGCGAGAGCGCAGCGGAAAGGACATCGCGAACGGACGTCTTTCCGGAAAAGAGATAGAAGCGGCAGGATTTACGCGAGAGGCACAGGAAGCCCTGCTTAGGGCTGCGCAGCGGTTCGACCTCTCGCCGCGCGCCTACCACCGCATGATGCGTGTCGCCCGTACCATCGCGGACCTCGACGGCGAGAAGGAGGTTCTCCCCGCGCATATCCACGAAGCGCTCGAATACCGACCGAGAGGACTCTTCGGCTTCGAATAAAGAAAAGCCCCGCAGCGAGGGGCTTTTCTTTATTCGCTTGCTTACTGTGCGACGCAGGTCTTGCCGACGGCGCATCCGGCGAGCGGATTCTTCGCTCCGCGAACCTCGAAGTGGAGGTGATTGCCGGTCGCTTCTCCCGTGCGGCCGACGCCGCCCACTAACGCGCCTTTCGTGACAGAAGAGCCGACGGACATCGCGACAGAAGAGAGGTGGGAGTAGAGAGTCTGCGTGCCATTCCCATGATCGATGACCACGTAATTCCCGTAGCCGCCGTTCCATGCGCCGTTCGCCTTCGATATGATGACCGTACCGCCCGCTGCCGCGTAGACCGATGTACCCGATGGCGCGCCGAGATCTACGCCGTTCCATCCATGGACGCCCTGGGTGACAATGGCGCCCGGCACCGGATTTGCGAAGAAACCAGGGAGTGCTGCGCCTCCGCCCTTGCCCTGAATGGACGCAAGGCTTCCACCCTGCTTCACGCCCGACTTCTTGGCGACAGGCTTCGCAGCGACGGCTATCTCGCCGCCAGGGATGATGACGATCGAGCCGAGCGTAAGCGCATCAGCTCCGTGGAGGCCGTTATAGGAAGCTATCTCATCAGCATCGCCTCCGTAGGATTTCGCTAAGGATGCCAGGGTCTCACCCTTAAGGACCTTGTGGCGGATACCCGTGACCGGAAGGATGACCAGGGTCTCTCCCGGGCGGATGTCCTTCGCGCTCTTAAGGTCGTTCGCCCAAAGGATGGTGTTCCCGGAGACGTCAAACATCTCCGCGATATCGGAAAGCGTGTCGCCCGCGCGCACCTCATAGAGGGAAATGCTGCCGCCCACGCGCGCCGCCTCGACATAGGCGGTATCAGGGCAGGAAGCGCCGGTGAGCGCGGAACCTTCGGTCGTCGGCAGCTCGCACCCTCCTTTTTCCGGATTCGGGTCCGTATTCGTAGCTGCGACGAGAAGCCGGAGCGATGGGTCGGGGACGATGGAAGGAACCTGGGCTTCCGCAGAGCGGGTAAACGAGCCGAACGGCCAGAAAGCGACTACTTCACGAGGTATGGCAAAAGCCACGATGCTAAGGGCAAGCGCGGCCACAGGGATAGCACCAAGCACATGATATGTATTCCGATTCTCTGCCGAGGCAGTAGACCCGGAGGTCTCAAGATCAAAAGCGATAGGGTGTTTCGGGGGTATCAATCTATCTTCCGTATTCAGGATATGGCTTACCTAAGCCATATCTTTTCATTCATCCGTGTCAGCCAACCATGACAGGGTACCGTGAAGGGAAGATGAGGTCAATTAAGGAGTCAGGTGCCTGTTGAAAAGCCCGGAACGCGGCCCATTTCCTCGCTTTTTCAGCGCTTCTGGCCAAAAAACGTAGTATCCAGGCCGTTTTATCGCTATACTCATCATATGGAGTACCTCCAAGGCCTCAATGAACGACAGAAAGAGGCCGTACTCGCGACCACAGGCCCCATCTCGGTACTTGCAGGGGCGGGTTCCGGGAAGACCCGCGTACTCACGAGCCGCATATACCACCTCATCAGGGAAGGGGTGCCGCCCGAGAAGATCCTCGCGGTGACCTTCACTAATAAGGCGGCGCGCGAGATGCGTGAGCGCCTCGGAAAGCTCCTCGGCGAGGAAGGGGACACCCGGCGCAGGCGCGACCTGCCTTTCATCGCGACCTTCCACGGGCTCGGACGCGAGATACTCGAGGCCCACGGACGAGTCATCGGCGTGCCACGCTATTTCTCGATATTCGATCGCGACGACTCGGAACGCGCTGTGAAAGAAGCCTTGAAGGCGCTCGATGTCGATCCTAAGGAGGTGCCGCCGCGCGCGATACTCGCACGCATCTCGAAGGCGAAAGGCGCCGGCATGCGCGCAGACGAATTCCATGCCCGCTACGCGCGCGAGAGCTTCAAGTCGCGCATCGCGGCCGAGGCATGGCTCAAGTACGAGCGCTCCTTGAAGGAGGCGAAGGCGCTCGATTTCGACGACCTCATCCTGCTACCCTTACGACTTCTTGAAGAGCACGCGGAAGCGCGGCAGGCACTCGCTGCACGCTTCTCCCATGTCCATATCGACGAGTACCAGGACACCAACGAGCTGCAGGGACGCCTTGCGAACCTGCTTGCCGGAAGCCACCGGAACCTGTTCGTCGTCGGCGACATAGACCAGACGATATACACCTGGCGCGGCGCGACCATCGAGAACCTCCTCGAATTCGATCGCACGTATCCGGACGCGAAGACCATCATCCTCGAGGAGAACTACCGCTCGACGGCGACTATCGTCGCTGCCGCGAACCAGGTCATCGAGAAGAACCGCAACCGCAAAGAGAAGCGATCGGTGACAGGCAACGCGGACGGGGATCCGATACGGATACACCTCGCAGGCACGGCAGAAGGCGAGGCGTCATGGATAGCAACCGATGCGAGGAAACGCATCGCGGAGGGAGTCGCGCCGGAAGATATCGCCGTCCTCTATCGCACGAATTTCCAATCGCGGGCCTTGGAGGAAGCGTTCCTCCGATACGGAGTACCGTACCGGCTCCTCGGTATCCGCTTCTTCGAGCGCAAGGAGGTTAAGGATGCGATCGCGTGGATGCGCGTCGCTCTCGATCCCTCGCGTGAAGCGGAGCGGCTTCGCGCGATGCAGGCGCCTGCACGCGGGATAGGGAAGACGACCGTAGGGAAGATCGCGGCAGGGAAGAGCGAGGATTTGCGCGCCGCCGACCGCGCGAAGATAGCCGCGTTCGACGCGGTAGTCGCCGCGCTCCACGAGGCAGCGCAGACTGCGACGCCGTCTGCGTTCGTGAAGCTCGTTATCGAGAAGAGCGGCATCGCGGACGCGCTCCGGAAGGGCGGGGAAGAGGGCGAAGAACGCTTCGAGAACGCCCAGGAACTTGCCACCTTCGCCTCGCGCTATGACGACACGCCGGGAGAAGAAGGCATCGCCGCCTTCCTCGCGGACGCAGCCTTATCGGGAGACCAGGACGAGCTCGATCGCCCTCGCGAAGACAATAAGAGGAACGGGGTGACCTTGATGACTGTACACGCAGCCAAAGGACTCGAGTTCGATGTCGTCTATGTCTCCGGTCTCGAGCAGGGACTCTTTCCGCACGAAGGGAACGACGACAGCGAGCGCGACGAGGAGGAAGAGCGTCGCCTCTTCTATGTCGCGATGACACGCGCGCGGAAATGCCTCATCTTGACCCTCGCGCACGTCCGCCGCATCTACGGTACGGACTACCTGTCGGAACCATCCACGTTCCTCAACGACATCGACCCTGCGCTCACCGTGACCGAGATCGGCGAGCATGACGGCCTTAGAGAGATACACTGACCCTATGCGCCCTAAGAAATCCCTCGGGCAGAACTTCCTCATGCACGCGAAGATAGCGGAGCGCATCGCTATCGAGTCGGGAGTCGCGAACGACGACACCGCGCTCGAGATAGGACCAGGCACCGGCATGCTGACGAGACCTCTCTTGGCGCGCGCGAAGAAAGTCATCGCGATAGAAGCGGACGGAGAGCTTATCGCGCCGCTTAGGGAGACATTCGCTGCGGAAATCGGGAGCGGACAGCTTGAACTCCTACACGCTGACGTCCGCGAATTCGATCTCGGCGCGCTTCCGAACGCGTACCATCTCGTGGCTAACATCCCGTATTACATAACCGGTGAGATCATCCGGACATTCCTATCATCAGCAAAGAAGCCCCGGTCGATGACCCTCCTCGTCCAGAAGGAGGTTGCGGAGCGCATCGCTCGAAGCAAGAAGGGCAGCATCCTCTCGGTCGCGGTCGGGATCTACGGCACGCCAAGCTATCTCTTTGCCGTACCAAAGGGCGCCTTCCGTCCCGCGCCCTCGGTAGATTCCGCCGTGCTTCATATAGCCGGGATACAGAACCCCTTCGCCTCGCTTCATGAAGAAACAGCCTTTTTCGAGGTGCTTCGCGCCGGGTTCGCTCATAAGAGGAAGCTTCTCGCGAAAAATCTCGCGGAAATACGACCCGAAGAGGCGATACAGGTGGCGTTTTCCTCGCTCTCGATACCCGACGCCGCTCGCGCGGAGGAGCTTTCCGTCCCCTTGTGGCACGCGCTCGCGAAGAAACTCCGCCAGGATGAGTGAAATACACAAGGGAAGCGTGCGTCCGGCAAAGGACGATGAGGTTTCGGTGATACTATATATGCGAAACTGCCGTGATCGCTATCACACGAAAGCACTGGATAGTAGGAGGAGCATCGATGATAGCGCTCGTGCTCGTCGTCGGCTCGTACTATGCGACGCGCGGCGTGCCGGAAACCGCGACGCTGTCTGCCGCAGAGACCGAAGAGGTCCTCAAGGAGTACGCAGCGAAGGACACGGACCAGGACGGCGTCCCCGATTGGCAGGAACTCCTCTACAAGACCGACCCCGCGGACCCGAATTCCGTCCGGAGCGACGTTTCTGACGCTGAAGCCATAGCGGAAGGTCTCGTCGAGGTCACGCTCGATACTCCGACCGGCTCGGTCGCAGGCGACATCATCGCGAATATCCCGGGAAAGACGCCGGCACCAGGCTCGTTGACCGAGAAGTTCGCTCTCGCGTTCTTCGAGACCTATGCGACGACCGGCGGCGGACAGAAGCTCTCGGACTCGGCGCTCCGTGCGTTCATAAACGGCGCGGTCGAAGAAGTGCGAGCGAACGCGACGCGCGCCGACGCATACGACGCGGGAGATGTGACGGCATCATCAGCCGCGACGCCGTCGGCCTACCTCGCAGAGGCCGGCCGCGCATTCTCCGAAAATGCGCGTGAAGCGGAGGAGAGCGAGCTCATCTACTTCTCTGACGCGGTATTGAAGGGAGACACGAAAGCGCTCGAGATGGTGAGAAGGAGCGGAGAGCACTATACGGCCATAGCGGGCGACCTTATCGAGGTCGCGCCGCCAAGCGCGCTTTCCTCGGCGCACCTCGCGCTCGCAAACAGCGTTGCGCGGCTCGGCGCGACTATCGCAGATATGGCGACGCTTGCGGATGACCCTGTGCGCGCCATGATCGGATTCGGGAACTACGAGAAAGATGCGCATGCGTTCGCCGCAGCGCTCGCCGGGATGAAGACTGCATATGACGCGACGGGCGCTGCGAAGACCGGAGCAGGCGCGTCATTCTATGCCTTGCTTACGATCGGCGCTGAAGCTGCGAAAGTCACGCCATGACGAACGCCTTTATGAAGAAAGGGCTCGTGGGAATCGTCGCGATCGCGCTCATCGCGCCCGCATTCCTGTTCCCGCGCCCTGCCGAGGCGCAGATGGCCGTCATAGACCATGCCGCGGTCGCGACCCTCAACACCATCCTCGGCGTCGACACGAAGCAGCTCTCCAAGGACGAGATTCTCGACGCGGTCGCCTGGCAGCTTGCGAACACCGTGCTCGAGTCCTTGTCCCGGAGCGTCGTCAACTGGATAAATTCCGGGTTCGAAGGCTCGCCAGCCTTCGTCCAGGACCTTGGAGAGAATCTCTCCGGCGTCGCGGACGCGGTCGCAGCCGAATTCATCGGCAAGCTCGCCGACCAGGTGAAGGACACCCCGCTCTCGGGTACCGCGGAAGCGGTCGCGTATGCGTACTACCTCTCGACCAATGGGGACGAGTTCCTCCGCCGCCAGCTCTATACGCTTCGCAATACCGTACAGAATGATCGCGCATTCACCGGCGGCGATTTCAGCCAGGGCGGGTGGCGCGGCTGGTTCGCGCTCACGGGAAATCGTGCGAACAACCCGCACGGCGCGTTCCTCTCCGCGCAGCGCGAGCTCGAACGGCGCATCGAGAGCTCATTGGAGCAGCGGGTCACGGAGCTTAATTGGGGCAACGGCTTCCTGTCCTGGCGCGGGGAGTGCGCCGACCGACAGACGACTGCGGGCGCGGATGGCTCGCTTAATGCGCCCGTCCCGTCGGTAAACTTAGGCGGGGAAGAGCACTGCCTTGACGCCCCTATCGAGACGCCGGGCTCCGTCATCGAGTCACAGCTGAATCAAACCCTCGCTGGCGGGCAGCAGCGGCTCCAAGTCGCTGACGAGATAAACGAGATCGTCGGCGCCCTTGTGACACAGCTGGTCAATGAGGCGCTCCAGGGGCTCTCCTCCGTAGGCTCGCGCTCTTCGGGAGGCTCGGGCTTCATCGACCGCACGTCGGCACCGGTCGCGCCAGGGCAGGGGAGCGGCACGGTGGATGACCTCTTGGTAAACGGCATCGAGGGCCAGCTCACGGCGCTTGCCACCTATCAGACGAACTGGCAGAAGATATTGACGACCGCATCTGCGGTGCTCGTCTGTAGCGAGGCGACGGAGGCGGAGAAGGCGCAGGCCGCGGGCGCTAAAGCCGAAGCCGATACCGCGCTCGGCCGCGTGAGCATCGCGCTCGCCTCATTCAACGCGATCGTCGCCGAGCTTCGGCAGATTCGCCCAGGCGTAAACCAGAGCGCGTCCCTGCCATCCATCGCGCAGGATTTCCAGGCACTCATGACGAACCCGGCAACCCCATCGACCGCAGAGGTGACTGCATCGGTCGCGCTTGCGGCCGAGACTGGCACGTCGACGTCGCTTTACATGGAACTTAAGGCCGCAGCCGACCGCTGCGTACCGGTAAGCTAAGCCCTATGACGTTCGCGCTCACGAGCCGGAAGAGGGTAGGGGCGATATGCCTTACCGTGCTCGCAGTATCGCTCTTCGCCTTCTCACCGCTTGCCTCCATGGCGCAGGCGGAGCCCGCTGCGCCGTCGGTCGACCAGCAGAACCCTCCAGCCGCGCCGCAAACCCCTCCGACTGCGCCGCAACCGAACGCAGGAGGTGAGAGCGCCACGGGAGGCGGAGCGCTCCTCGAGCGTCCGACGGACGGAGCGGAGATCTACGGCGAGATCGGCTACGCGATGCTCTCCCTTTTCGCACTCTTCACCGGTGTTGCGGGCGTGACCTTGAACGCCGCCGTCTATTACACGGTCATCACAATGGCTGATTTCGTGAACGGCCTCGGCTCCATACTCACCGCCTGGAAGGTCATCCGGGATGTGGGCAACATCGCGCTCATATTCGGATTCATCGCGATAGGCATCGCGACGATCCTCGACGTCCAGAGCTACAACGCGAAGAAGATGCTTGTGAAGCTCATCATCGTCGCGGTCACCGTGAACTTCAGCCTCTTTGTGGCCCGCGCCATCATAGACGTCGGGAATGTCTTTGCGTTCCAGTTCTATACGCAGATGGTACAGACCGGGGTGGCGAAGGATATCGGTAGTGCAGACGTGACTGTGACTGACGAGGGCGTCTCGAACGCTATCATGCAGATGGTCGGCCTCCAGACGTTCTACGACGCATCAACCAGGAATGACCCTGCCCAGATAGAGACGCTCAAGCAGAACTCGTTCTTCGCGTTCATATTCGGATCGCTTCTCTTCATCATCGCCGCATTCGTGCTGTTCGCGCTCGCATTCATACTTATCGCCCGATTCGTCATCCTGGTATTCCTCATGATCCTCTCGCCCATGGGATTCATCGGACTCATCGTACCGACCCTCGAGAAGCGAGCCCAGGATTGGTGGCGCACGCTGATCGCGCAGGCGGCTGTCGCGCCCATACTCCTCCTCATGCTCTTGGTGAGTGTGACGCTCATCACGAAGTCGCAGATATTCGGGCTTTCGGGCGGGCGGCAGGGAGGATTCGACGCCATATTCAACCCGGAAAGCAGCGCGAATGATTGGCTCCTTACCGCTAACATGATCCTCGGGTTCCTCATCTCCATGGGCTTCCTGATGGCCTCCGTCATCGTCGCGAAGCAGATGGGTGCGTTCGGCGCGAGCTTCGCCATCGGCGCGAGCCGTCGTATCGTCGGCGTCGCGCTCTCGCCGATATCGGTCCCTGCGCGCGCCGGGGGGAGTTGGGCGGCGCGTGGAGCACTTAACAAAGCGGGAAATATATACGGGAGTGGCGATAACCGCCTCGGCCGAACACTTCGCAACCTTGGACCCCTCGGTACTCTTACGGACGAGGCGCTCGCAGGTATATCCGGTAAGGTGAAGGCTGTGAAGGTAGACGGAAAAAATTATGCGGAGCGTAGGAAGGAGGTGGAGCATCGCGAGCACGAGACGGGGCAGTTCGAGATATTCAGGCAGCTACGCGAAGCGGGGAATCCAGATGACCGTAGCCGCATACTCCAAGGCATGAGCCTCGCCGATACGATCGCCTACCTTGAGAAAGCGAACGCTCAACAGCGCCAAGAGGCCGGTGACGCGATGAACTCCGAGCGCTACTCGGATCTGATGAAGAACGACAAGGTGAGCGATGCGATAAAGCACGATCTCACTCACGGCAGGTATGCGGACGCGCGCAGCATCCTCGGAAGCGATCCCGCTAATCCTCCTACCTTGAACCCGCAACAGCTTGCCGACCTGAAGCGCATAACGCGCGACTTCACGGCACGAGACCTCGAGCTCATGCCGCCGGAACTTCTCACTAACCCGGAGCTTGTGAAGCAGCTTTCGGAATCGCAGGCAGAAGAGATCACGAAGAACGCGAACCGCAACGTTGCCGCGGTCGTGAAGCGCCAGATAAAGACCATCAGGGAAGGCCGCTTTGCAGACAGGGTTTCCGCAGACGCCGCATTCAAGACTATGACTGGGGAGCAGATTGCAGGCCTCGACGGAGACATCTTGCGACAGACGCACGTACTCGACGCACTTGAGACCAATATGGACGCGTACGACGCGGTAGTCCGTTCGAAGAAGCTCAATACCGCCGACCGGGCGCTTGTCGTGCAGCGCGGCGTTGCAATCCTTAACAATCCGAATCACCCGCTTGCACCGCAATTCGCTGCGCGCGCAGCAGGAGATGTTACGTTCGCGCTCGCGCTCGGCTTGCAGCCTCAGCCACTCAAGGTGACGGTCGTTTCGGGGAATACGGGCGGGAACCAAGCAGCTACGAATCAGCCAGTTACGAGACCTGCGCGCACACCGGGTAGCCTTGCGGGCAATCTACCGAACACTAGGCCGGCTCGAAACCCATAACGTATGAGTCTGCACCCATCAGAGGAGGTCCAGTCCTTAAACGCACTGCCGAAACTCGTACGCGAGACCATAAGCAATGGCACGACTTGGAACATAGTCGCTGATATCGGCATACGCAACGGACTGCACGTAGATGAGATCGGGATACTCGCTGGCGCGGTAAAGCATATGCTCTTCGGCTCAGTAGATCCGTCAGGATTCATGCGAGAGCTGGAACAAGCCGGGATCGTAAATCCGAAAGCGAGCATCATAATAAAGGAGATCAACTTCTCTATATTCAAGCCGCTTCATGACCGCATGCGCGCGGAGAGCGGAAAGCAGGTTCCGGCGAACCCGCCCTTGGCGGGCGTCCCGGCACCGCTCGGTACGACCCCGACCGGGGCCCAGCCAGTACCTGCACCGGCAAATCCGCCCCCCGCACCACGTCCGGCACCTCCTCCGCGACCAGAACCCGTCATACCACCGACTCCTTTTACGCCGACCCCTCCTCGCGAGACGCGCGCGCCCGTGATGCCGACTGCCGCGACGCAGCCACCGGCACCAATACCTAAGAATTACGCGCGCGATCCGTATCGGGAACCTATCGACGAGAATCCGCAGCACTAGATACCGCCCCGCGCATTGAGGGGGCTGTATACTTATAGGTAATGGAGCATCAGGTACCGCAGTTCCTTGAGG